>JAJFUP010000103.1 GCA_021372395.1 Deltaproteobacteria bacterium | reverse complement strand
CGCTCGAGCTGATTCATGAGGAAGTTCACGGTCTGTTCGCCGGGCATCTGCGCAAGGGCTTCGATGGCGGAGAAACGGATCCACTCCTCGTCATCCATCATGACCTTGAGGTGCTCAAAGGCCCGTTCGTCTCCCAGCATGCCAAGGGAGATCACCGCAGCGTTCCTGACATTCGGGTCCCGGTCACGGAGACCCTCGGTCAGCACCTCAAGGCTGTCCGGGTTGCCGATGGTGCCCAGGATGTCAAGCACGAACAGCCTCACGTCTTTTTCGCGCCGCGCCAGATCCTCCAGGATATCCAGGCCTTCATCGCCGATTTTCCTCAGGATGTCGATGGCGGCGTTGCGTATGCCCGGGTCGGTCTCCTTGAGGAGGGGGGCGATCTTCTCCACGGTTTTTCTGCCGCCGAGGAAGGTCAGGGTGCCCTGGACTGCTTCCCTGACTCCGCTGTTTGCATCCTTCAGGAGCACCAGGAGCCTTTCGACGGCTGCCTCTCCGCCGACTTCCGCGAGCAGCGAGGCAGCTCTGCGCCGGTCGGAAGAGTCCGGGGAACGCATCATTGCATCGATCACTGCGAAGTCTCTTGTTTCCACCCGCTCCCTCGTGTCTCCTTGAGAAATGTGTGCAAGATCCTTGTTAAGGTCTATCGCGTCTCGTACTGAATGAAAGACACCTGTTTTACCTGAAAATTCTCGAGATCTTCCGACAGCATCTTCGCGATCTCGGGCTGTGCATATACGTTTGCCGCAGAGGAAAGCCTCTTGAAGACGACGTCCCTGATGTCGAAGAGCCTGCCTTCGACCGTGGGTACCACCTCGGGATCCACCTTCAGGCTTACCTGTGCGATGACCACGCCGGCTCTCTTGGAGTCGTGCGTATCGGAGAACACCAGGAAAGGGTCCAGCACCATGCCGCCATCGGAACCAGGCAGGGGATCCTCCCTGGAAGGGACCGCCTTGGCGGTCTTCTCCGGGGTGCCCGCGAATGCATGGTGGAGGGCAAAACCGCCGATGACAAGCAGCGTGACCAGCCCTGCGACACCCCCTGTCAGCACGAGGGCGAGCCGTCTGTTCTCCTTCAGCCCGAGGGAGCAAAGTTTTCCCTTCAGCGATGTGAGGAAGGAGAGGCGGTTTTTCCCCGCGGGACCGGCAGGGGTATCCTGATCGACCTTCGGGGTATCCTCCTGATCGGAGACATCCTCGGAGATGAAGGCTATGCCGTCCTTGTCGAGCTCCGCCTTTCCGGCGCCCTCAAAGGGTATGCCGTCTTTGTCGAGAGCGGCCTTTCTTTCGGGGTTTTCCGGCACGTGCCCACCTACTTGGTGAATATCTGATTGATCTTCTGGCTGAGCGTCTCAGCGGTGAAGGGTTTCACGATATAGTTGCTCACCCCTGATTTCACGGCCTCGATGATGTTTTCCTGCTGGGCTTCGGCCGTGACCATGAGGAAGGGGATATGCTTGAGCGCATCGTCGGCCCTGATGGCCTTGAGCAGCTCGAGCCCGGTCATCTTCGGCATGTTCCAGTCCGATACCACGAACTCTATCTTTTCCCTCTGGAGGATTTCGAGTGCCGTAGACCCGTCGTCGGCCTCGATGATGTTCACGAAGTTGAGCTGCCTCAGGATATTCTTCACGATCCTGCGCATGGTCGAGAAATCATCCACGACGAGGATCTTCATGCTCTTGTCTGGTGCCATACATACCTCCGGTCCCTTTTCACTTGGTTACAGTCTTCATCGAATATTCCGGGCCAAATCTTTATACGCTTATCTCCTTGAGTATCTTCTGCATCTTGGACCGAAGCCTGAGGACCGCCTTGGTATGTATCTGGGATACCCGGGACTCGGTGAACTTCAGGACATGACCGATCTCCTTCATGGTGAGCTCGTCGTAATAGTACAGGGAAATCACCATGCGTTCCTTTTCCGGCAGAGAGAGAATCGCCTTGGCCACCATATCCCTGATCTCCGCATAGCGGATCTTGTGTGACGGCCAATCCCGCTCGTCCTGAATGATGTACTCGATCAGGTTCCTTTTCGAGAGATCCGCATCATCCTCGCCGAGGTCGTCCAGGCTCAGCAGTGAAACGGAGGCGGTCTCGGACAGGAGCCGGTAGAATGAATCCATGTCGACATTCATCTCCCGGGCCACCTCCTCGTCGTTCGCCGGCCTGCCCAGATTGTACTCGAGCCTGGAGTACGCATCTTCCACCTTGCGCGCCTTCTGACGCACGGACCTCGGGACCCAGTCCATGGACCTGAGCTCGTCGAGGATCGCCCCTCTGATCCTGAACTCCGCATAGGTCTTGAACTTGATCTGCTTGCTCGCGTCGAACTTTTCGATGGCATCGATGAGCCCGATGACGCCTGCATTGATCAGGTCGTTGAGGTCGATGTGAGGAGGCAGCCGTATGGCGATACGGCTTGCGATGTACTTGATCAACGGTGCAAACTCGTTGATGATCTTGCCCCGGACCTTGGGATTGAGCTTCTGTTTCTCAGTAAGTTCCGTGTAAACGATATCCTGCATGACTGGTCCCTTTCGCTTGATTCAAGAGCATTCTCCTGAAAAAGAACTGAAGGTTGCCGCTGGTGCCTAACCGCGAGGAATCCTCGAGCCGACCTGCGATCCGGGCGAGCCTCTTTGTCGCTTCGGTCTGCTGGTGTACGCGGACGAACGCCTTCTGAACCTTGATGCATTCGGGGATGTTTTTGTCATGAGGAATGGAGCCGAGCATATCAAGCGTTACATCCCCGAGAAACCTCTCACATACAAATGTCAATTTTTCTGCCACCTGATCTCCCTCCGATTTTGAGGTCACGTTATTGATAATGAGGTAAAACCTCTTGATGCCGTACTGCAGTCTCATGACCTTGATGAGTGCATAGGCGTCGGTGATGGACGTGGGCTCGGCGGTAGCCACCACCACGATGCGCTGGGCTGCGGCATTGAAGTACATCACGTTCCGGGAGATCCCGGCCCCGGTGTCCACGATCATGTAGTCGAGGTCATGGTCGAAGTAATCCAGTGCGTTCATCAGGGTGATCTGCTGCTCGGGCTGAAGATCGGCGAGTTCCTGGATACCGGAAGAGGCAGGGATGATCTTGATCCCGCACGGGCCCTCGATCACGATGTCCTCGAGAGGGCAGTCCCCGTCGAGCACATGCTTTATGGTGAGCTTCGGGGTCAACCCCAGCATGACATCCACGTTGGCAAGCCCCAGGTCGGCATCCAGCACGAGCACTTTCTTGCCTTTCAGGGCGAGCAGGATGGCCATGTTGACCACGATGCTCGTCTTGCCCACACCTCCCTTGCCCGAAGTCACGGACAGCACCATGGGAGAGTTGTATGCTTCCCCTTCGAAGATTCTCCTGAGTGTATGGGCCTGGTCCTTCATTGTGCATCTCCAAGCGTTGACGCTATGATCTTTGATGTGGTCGCCGGTTCGATATCTTCCGGGACACGCTGCCCGGTGGTGATGTAGGACAGGGGAGTTCGGTAGAGGAGATTGTGTGTGATCATGGAGCCCGAGAAATGCGCCTCGTCGGCCTTGGTGAATATCATGCGGTCGATCTTCATGCGGGAGAAGGTCTTGGTGATGGTGTCCATCTCCTGGTCGCGGGTGGCTACGGGCATGAGGAGGAACCTGCATGCCGGCACATTTTCGAAGTACTTTTGGAGCTCTGAGGGATAGTCGTTGCAGAACGGCGATCTTCCCACGGTATCCACGAGGATGAGATCCATGGACGAGAGCTGGTTCAAGGCGGTCTTGAACTCGTCCGGCGTTGTCACGGAAAAGAACGGGATGTTCAAAATTTTGGCATATATCCGGCTCTGGTCGATGGCCCCTATCCGGTAGGCGTCGAGCGTCAGCAGCGCAACCCTCTTCTTTTCCCTGAGGGCCGCCCTCCCTGCAAGTTTCGCGATCGTCGTGGTTTTCCCCACCCCGGTGGTGCCGAGGAAGACCCAGATGCGCTCAGGGGAGGGGGGCTGGGTTCGCAGCAGTTTCCCCAGCAGGGTTCTGATGGCTTCCTCGCCGGTGTCCGTGCCGAGCTTGGAGAAGATGAGGTCGACGAGGTTTGAGCGGACCCCCCTGGACAGGAGCTTTTCCCGTACGGGGTTCTCCGGTTCCGGGTTGATTCCGCTTCGGGCCATGAAGCTCTTGAGCATCTTTTTGAGCTCGACGATATCATCGGAGACGTTCTCCGGATTGAGCACTGTTCCGGCGTTCATGGCAAAGGTGTCCGTTGTCCCGGAGTAGGCTTTCCGGCCCCTCGTGTTCTTGAGGAGCGTGTCCCCATCGTAATCCACGGCAGCCACCACCTCGATCATGGGTCTCGACATGATCCCGTACCCGCTGTCGGAGACCTCTCTCGTGGAGATGATGACCGCTTCCGTGCCCAGTTCGGACTTGATCCGGGTCAGCGCATCCTTCATGGACGGGGCAGTGTATGTTCTAATTTGCATCGATCCTCACCATCCCCAGGTTCTTTATGGTCACGTCAGGAGGTATCTCATTATGAGAAAGGACCACCAGGTCGGGCATGTATCGCTCGGACAGGCGTTTCAGGTATGCCCTGCTTACCGGCGAGGTCAACAGGATCGGCATGATCCCCTGTTTGCCCACGTTGTGTACCTCCTTGTTCAATGTCATCAGTATCCTCTGCGATTTCTCAGGGTCTAATGCAAGATACGAACCATGTTCCGTGTGCTGGATGGAGCTGGAGATCATGCCGTCCAGAGTGGGGTCCAGAGCCAATACGCTGATGGTGTTGTTCTGGATGTAGGGGGTGCTGATGGTCCGCATGAGGGCTTGTCTGACATACTCCGTCAAAATATCGGGGTCCTTGGTCATGGAGCCGAAATCCGCCAGCGTTTCGAAGATGGTGAGGATATTCTTGATGGGCACCTTTTCCTTGAGGAGGTTTTTGAGAACCCTGAGCACGATCCCCGCCGGCATTGTGCCGGGGATGAGCTCTTCCACGACCTTGGGGTGAGACCTCGAGACCGTGTCGAGCATGGACTGGAGCTCCTGTCTTCCCATGAGATCATAGGCATTGCCCTTGATGGCCTCGGTGAGGTGCGTCGCTATCACCGTGGCCGTATCCACGACCGTGAGGCCGGAAAGCTGCGCCCTCTCGCTGTCCGCCTTTTTGATCCACAGGCCGGGCAGGCCGAATGCCGGTTCCTTGACGGGTATGCCGGGGATATCGATGGATACCTTTTCGGGATTCAGGACCATGAGCCGGTCGGCAACGGCTTCGCCCTTGGCGATCTCTATGCCCTTGATCAGAAGCTTGTACTCGTTCGGCTTGAGTTCGAGGTTGTCCCGGACGTGGATCGGCGGCACCACGATCCCCAACTCACCTGCAATGGTCTTGCGCATCCCTTTGATCCGGGCCAGGAGTTCTCCGCCCTGGGAGGTGTCCACCAGGGGGATCAGGCCGTAGCCCACCTCGAATTCCAGGATATCCATGGGGAGCAGCGCATCTGAAGAAACCCCTTCCTCTGGCACGGGCAGTTCCTCTTGCTTTTCCTGAGCCTTGAACCTGAGGCTTACCCACCCGATGGCGCCCATGACACCGGCCATGGAGAGGAAGGCCAGGTGTGGCATTCCCGGGACCAGGCCGAAGACGCATATGATGAATGCGGCTGAGAGAAGCGCCATGGGCTGGAAGGAGAGCTGTTCCGAGAGCAGGCTGCCAACCGACTTGTCGGCAGCAGACTGGGTCACCACGATTCCTGCCGCAGACGAGATGACCAGCGCAGGGATCTGGGCCACGAGACCGTCACCGATGGTGAGGATGGTGTAGGTCTTGAGCGCCTCCTGGAAGGGCATACCCATCTGGAGCACACCGATGACGATGCCGCCTATGATGTTGATGATGGTGATGACGATGCCTGCGATGGCATCGCCCCGCACGAACTTGGTCGCACCGTCCATGGCCCCGTAGAACTCGGCCTCCCGGGAGATGCGCTCTCTCCTGTTCCTGGCCTCTTCCTCGGTGATCATGCCTGCATTCAGGTCGGCGTCGATGGCCATCTGCTTTCCGGGCATCGCGTCCAGGGTGAACCTGGCGGTGACCTCGCCGATACGGGTTGCCCCCTTGGTGATGACCACGAAGTTGATGATCACGAAGATGGCGAATACGACGATACCCACCACATAGCTCCCACCCACCACGAACTGCCCGAAGGTGTGGATCACGCGACCGGCAGCGAGTTCTCCCTCCGAGCCGTGGAGCAGTATGATCCTGGTGGAAGCGATATTCAGCGCGAGCCTGTAGAGCGTGACGATAAGGAGCAGCGACGGGAAGACGGAGAAGTTGAGCGGGCTCGTGGTGTACATGCTCACCATGAGGATGATGATGCCGATGGTGATGCTGAAGGTGAGGAGGATATCCAGGAGGAAAGAGGGCAGCGGCACCAGCAGGATGAAGAGCACGACAAGGACGCCGATGGCCATGAAGATATCGCTGGAAATCTTGTCCGGAAGCTTGAATGGAAGGGTTTCCGCGGCTGCCATTTACTTCACCCCCGTCTTCAGGCGGTACACATAGGCGAGGATCTCAGCCACCGCCTTGTAGAGCGTCTCCGGTATGGTCTCTCCAATGTCCACGGACTTGTAGAGCGCCTGTGCCAGCGGCTTGTCCTCGATGATGGGGACCGAGGACGCCCGTGCCACCTCTCTGATCTTCTGAGCCACCGTTCCTGCTCCTTTTGCTATGACTACCGGTGCAACCATCTTGCCCCGTTCATACTGCAAGGCCACTGCCAGGTGCGTAGGGTTCGTGATGACCACATTCGCCTTGGGCACCTCCCGCATCATCCTTCTTCTTGCCATGTGGAGCTGTATGGATCGAATTCTGCTCTTGATGAGCGGATTGCCCTCTGTCTGTTTGAATTCTTCCTTGGTTTCCTGCTTTGTCATCATGAGATCCTGACTGTGCTGCCATTTCTGGAAACCATAATCCGCCAGGGCCAAAAGGATGAAGACCCACAGGACATCCCAGAGGAGGCGCATGGCCGAGTGAAAATAGGTCAAAACAATGACGCTGACGTCACATCCGATGAGCGGAGGGTATACGGGGAGTTCCCGCTTGATCGCCCGGTACGATACCCAGGCCACGATGATCAGGATCACCAGCGTCTTAAGGAGCTGCTCGAGGCTCTTTGCAGACATGAACTTGTTTTTGAATCCGGTGATGGGATTCAGCTTGGAGAGCTTCGGGATGATCGGTTCACCGCTGAAGACGAAGCCGATCTGTAAGATATTTGACGCTAGCCCGACTGCCAGGAAGATCGCGAGTATGGGCAGAACGAGGATGGCGAGCTGGAGGACGCTGTGCCGGAAGATGTCGACGAGGCCTTCCGGAGAGCCGTCCCACATGGACAGGTTCCCGAGGTAGGAGCTGACGACTGAACCGAGCTTTGAAGCCACTGCAGGGATATAGAAATAGAAGGAGATGACGATGGTGAGAAACAGGAATGCGGAGGAGACTTCAATGCTTTTGCACACCTGTCCTTTTTCCCGTGACTCGCGTATCCTTTTCCCGGTAGCTTGCTCTGTTCGCTCCTGGCCGTTCTCGTTTTCTTTTGCCATGGTCGGGATGATGCGAAAAACATACCAGATTTAAAAACAGTCTGTTCAAATTGCCGCTACGTCAGGAGTCAGCAATCAGGTATCAGGCATAAGCCGAAGGAAGAATTCCCTGCATGATTACCGAAAGCCGGAACGAAAAATACCGAAATAGGGTGGATCTTCTCCCGTTGTTTCTTCTATACAGAAGGTGACTTTTATGCAAAATGGTGTATAGGAAAAAAACACTCCTGCAGAATCAGGAGATGAGGTAGGAGGAGGCTTCGTGAAGACACTGAAGGAATTGAGAAAAACAAAGGGGTTGACCATGGGGAAGCTCTCTGAGCTCAGCGGTGTCTCAGCAAAGACCATATCCCTCTATGAACAGTCGCCGCCCGTTCGGCCGAGCAAGAAGGTTATGGGCAAGCTCTCGGAGGCCCTCGAGATCGGTCCTGACGAACTTTTGACATACCTCTCTCCGGCAAAGAAGCGCGCACGGGCCCGTGTCGAAGAGGAGCCCGAGGGCAACATCATGCTGGAAGAGAATCACGTGACCAGGCTCATCAGGCTTCTGGACAAGGAGATCGAAGAGCTTCGATACCTTCTGGTGGATTGTGCGGATCTCTCTGAGGAGCACCCTGCCCTGGGCAAGTGCATAGACACCGTGGACGCGGATATCGATCTTCTGACCGAGATCAAGGGGCGGTTCCAGGGGTAAAGGATCGGGATCCGCCCGACAAAGATTTCGATGGGTTCTCGGGGGATGCCAGATAGTGATAGATGATCGTATTCGATAACGTCACGAAGATCTATCATGACACGGTGTATGCGATCCGTGATGTTTGCCTGCATGTAGACAAAGGGGATCTCTGCTTCATCACCGGTCCGTCCGGAGCCGGCAAGACCACGCTGCTCAAGCTCATGTTCGGTCTGGAGAGGCCATCAAGGGGCTCCGTGTCCATCTTCAACCGGAATCTCGACGGCCTGAATTCGTCACACATTCAGGACATCAGGCGCCATACCGGGTTCGTGTTCCAGGATTTCAGGCTTGTAGACGACTGGACGGTCTATAACAATGCCGCCATCATCCTGGAAGTGCTCGGCAAACCGTCGGTTTACGTTCGGAGCCGGGTGTGGAGAATGCTCAAATGGGTGGGTCTTCAGCACAAGGTCTACGAGCGGGCCAAAGACCTCTCCGGCGGAGAGAGGCAACGGCTCGCCCTGGTTCGGGCCATCATCCACGATCCTGACATCCTCCTGGCTGATGAACCCGTGGGGAGTCTTGACGAGCCCATGGCCAGATACATGATGAACGTCTTCTTCAAGCTCAACAAGAAGGGGACCACCATCATCATCGCGAGCCATCGGGAGGATCCCATGATGGAATACGCAAAGGTCTTCCGCATGGATTGCGGAAGCATCGTTAGCACCGTGACTGCACCATGATCAGGATCTACTACGTGTTCAAGCTGATCGTGCGGGGACTGCGCCTGCGTCCGTGGGGCAGCATCCTCACGTTGGTTTCCTGCTGGTTTGCGCTCTGCCAACTCGCACTGGTCCTCTACGCAGTCGACATCGCCGACATGGCGAGCATGATGCCTGCCACCTCGGGGTCCATGATCGCCTATCTCCGGGAGGGGACCCCCCAGCCCCGCATCACGGAGATCGAGAAGACCTTCCTGGCAATGGATGAAATTTCCCGGGTCCAGTTCATCCCGAGGCAGCAGGGCCTTCAGCGGATGAAACAGTGGCTCGGCCCCGACAGTTCCATGGTGGAAGGCGTGGACCCGAGCATCCTCCCGGATGCCTTCGAGATCACCCTGAAGACCGAGTACGGAGGAAAGGTGGCTTCCCTTGCGGCCAAGGTGGCCCTGACCCCCGGGGTCGACGATGTCCGCTACCGCAAGGGGCTGATCGGGTATATCGCGGGATCGTACACCTCCATCACGCTGGCAGCCTCCCTGGTTGCCGGCATCGTGGTAGTCTGCCTGAGTCTCGTGATCTTTCTCTCGATCAGGGTGGGCATCGTTTCCCGGAGACAGGAGATCGAGGTGCTGGGCCTCCTGGGAGCGCAGTATCTCTTCATCTATGCACCGTACCTGATAGAGGCCGGCACATACGGACTTCTCGGAAGCGGTGCCGCTCTCCTCACCACCTCCGGCGCGGTGGGGTACATCCACGCACATTTTCCTGCACTGCAGGCCCTTGTGCGGCCGCTGGGAATCCACCAGGTGGCAGGGGTGCTGTTCTTCGCCTGCCTGTGCAGCATCTTCGGTGCATTGCTGGCCATCAAGAGGAGTACCGATGTATAGGCGGGTGGTTGCAATCCTGCTCCTGCTCATCGTTCTCACGGCGTCGGACAGCATCGCCAAAGACGAGTCAACCCGCATCAAGGAACTCGGGAAAAAGGTGCAGGCCATTGATCTCAGACGCCGTTCCGAGGAGCAGCGGGTCCAGAGCATCGACAAGAACATCTCGGTCATGCAGGTCGAGATCGAGGGAGAGAGGAAGAAAATCCAGGGTCTGAACGAACAGATCGGCAAGCACCGGATGCAGATCCGTCAATACCAGGCGGCCCTCAATCAATCCCGGGGATCGCTCCGCCAGAAATGGATCAGCCTGTACAAGGGCTCGTATCTCGATATGGTAAACGTACTCTCAACCCACGCAGAGTACTCCGGATACCTGGATGCCATCATCTCACAGAACAAGGAGGAGCTTGACGGGTATCAGGAAACGCGAGAGCAGCTCCTCCAGGCCAAGAAGAGACTCGACGAGACATCCAGTGCCCAGAAGGAGAACCTGAAGGGCCTCGAGGGCAAGGTCAGATCGCTCGACGGCGAACGGGACAAGAAAGCCGTTCTGCTGGCATCGCTCTCCAGGGAAAAACAATCCTACCAGGAAGAGATACAACGGCTCATCAAGCGAATACAGGCCCGTGGGAAAGAGCTGGCCAACAAGGGCATGTCCAAGAAGCAGGGAAATCTCCCCTGGCCGGTGGCGGGCACGATTGTGCGCGGTTTCGGGGTCTCCAAGGAGGAAGGTTACGCACAGATCTCCCATGGGGTGGACATCGAGGCCCAGGAGGGTTCACCGGTAAAGAGCATCTATGCCGGGAAGGTGGTTTTCTACAGCTGGATCACCAAGTTCGGCAACACCCTGATCCTCGACCATGGAGGGGGCTTGTATTCCGTCTATGGCCATGTCCAGAAATCATTGAAGTCGAATGGGGACTCGGTGAATGCCCAGGAGGTGGTGGCGCTCGTGGGACAGAGCGGGGATGTGCTGAAACCGACCCTGCATTTCGAGATTCGCTACCGGGACAAACCGCAGGACCCCCAGAGGTGGCTTGCGCGGCAATAGAGGATGTTTTAACCTCGCCAGAGATGTGCTATAGGTCGGTGCAGATACCAGATATCGCCGTGCAGGGGTACATATGAGCAGATATAGGACAGTGTGGATCGTTTGTCTCGTGATAGTGGGGATCCTGGGATTTGTGCTCCTGGATCGCGCAGAGGTGCTCAATGCGGAGCCCTCGAATATCTTTCCTGAGCTCCAGAAGTTCTCGGATTGTCTCGATATCATCCAGAAGTACTATGTGGAGGATGTGGCGCCCGGGAAGCTCATCGACGGGGCCATCAAGGGGATGACCTCGGTACTTGATCCGCACTCGGCCTACCTGACCAAGGAAGACTACAAGGAGATGCAGATCAGCACCACGGGTTCCTTCGGCGGGCTCGGCATTGAGGTCGGACTGCGCGACGGGGTGCTGACGGTCATCACGCCCATCGAAGGCACGCCTGCCTTCAACGCCGGGATCCGCCCCGGAGACAAGATCCTGAGGATCGACACGAGCCCCACCGTGGACATGACTCTCGAGGAGGCGATAAAGCTGCTCAGGGGTCCCAAGGGCTCGAAGGTGATCCTCACCATCCAGCGGGAGGCAGGGGAGAAGCCCATCGACTTTACCATTACCCGTGCCATCATCCACATCGAGAGTGTCATATCCCAGATGATCGAGCCCGGATACGGCTACGTCAAGATCCGTAACTTCCAGGTGGATACCTCCGATGCCGTGAGAAAGGCCCTCCAGAAGATGGGGCCGGTGAAGGGGATGATCCTCGACCTCCGATACGACCCGGGCGGACTCCTCGACCAGGCCATCGCCGTGAGCGATCTCTTCCTGAGCCAGGGCAAGATCGTCTATACCGACGGCAGAAGGCCGGAAGACCGGACCGAGTATGTGGCACACAAAGAGGGCACCTTCGAGGGGTTCCCCATGGTGGTCCTCATCAACGGAGGGACTGCAAGCGCTGCCGAGATCGTCGCCGGTGCCCTGCAGGACAACCAGCGAGCCATCATCGTCGGGGTGAGGAGCTTCGGCAAGGCATCCGTACAGACCATCCGACCCTTGAGCGACGGATCGGCGCTCAAGCTCACCATAGCCAGGTACTATACCCCGTCGGGGAGGTCCATCCAGGCCAAGGGGATAGAGCCCGACGTGGCGGTGGAACAGAAGGTTCCGGCCAGTGAAGAGCCCCAGGCTCAGACCTTCATTCGGGAGAAAGACCTGAAATCCCATCTCGCGCCCAAGGGGGAAGAGGCCCCCGAGCAGACGGAGGGGCCCGGCGGCCAGGTGATCCTGGAAAAAGACTACCAGCTCAAGTACGGGCTTGATATGCTCAAGACATGGGAGGTGTTCCACCGGGTGAAGAAAGCGGCATGAGAAGGAGAAGAATGAAGAAACGCACCCGAGAGATCCTCACCAATGCCGCCATCGGCGCCCTGGTCATTGCCGCCCTTGTCGTGACGGGCATCTTTCTCCATGTATACAAGACCCAGCCCGCGAAGAAGGAGGCCCAGGGGAAGCTTTCCGGGCCACTCCAAAGCGCGCCGCAGATCGTCACCGAACCGATCATCCTGGGAGAGCAGCTCCTCATCAAGGGGTGCCTGTTCAATCTCGGCATTGCCAGGGAGAATGTCCGGATCACGGGCAGGACCGTGGAGGTAACCCTTGAAAAGGAGCTCAAGGAATCCCGGATCCGGGAGGCCTTCGCGTCGTTCGATGATCTGGAGGGTGTGGAGATAAGCTTCCAGGGGCCGGGGAAGGTTGTCGTGGCCATGAACTCGCATGAGTGGGAGCTCATCTTCCGTGTGAGGGTGCCCGAGAGGGAGAAGCCTCTTGCAAGCATTGCCATCATCATCGATGACATGGGCATCGACATGAACATCGCCCGGCAGCTCGGCGCCATAGATGCGGACCTCACCTTCTCCGTCCTCCCTCAGCAGCCCCATACGGACGAGGTGGCCAGGCTCCTGCACGGGAAGGGCAGAGAGATCCTGCTCCATCTCCCCATGGAAGGAAACGGCAAGAACCCGGGGGCAGGAGCCATTTACCGCAGTATGGATCCCTCTCAGGCAGGGGCTATTTTACTGGGAGCACTCAAGGAGGTGCCTTTCGCCGTCGGGGTGAACAATCACATGGGTTCGGCGGTGACGCCCGATGAGGCCATCATGAAAGAGGTGCTCACCATCATAAAGGATAGGGGACTCTTCTTTGTCGACAGCCTGACCATCGGGAGCTCGGTAGGCGGGGAGGTGGCTTCCGAGATCCACCTGCCCTTCGAGGCCAGAGACGTGTTCCTCGACAATGAGCAGACCTACCCCTATATCGCCGGGCAGCTCGAGCAGTTGGTCGCGGCGGCAAAGCGGCACGGCAAGGCAATCGGAATCTGTCACCCGCACCCCGTAACCGCCCAGGTGCTTGCCCGGGAAATCCCGAAGCTCAAGGATCGGGGGATTGCCCTGGTGCGCGTCTCTTCTCTTGTGCGAAACCGCATCTGATGGGTCCCGCCTTGAGCAGAATCAGCCATGGATTGACTCGACGGAGTGCTTTCGGGTATACAAGACAGTCGCGACGGGTTTGAAACCGATGAAACAGTGGTTTGTGATACAGACGAATCCGAAGGAAGAGAAACTCGCCTGTCTCGTTCTCTCCCAGCAGGGGATTCACATCTACCAGCCGTTCATGGAAAAATACGTGTTCCATGCCCGGAGGAAGACCCTCAAGAAGTACCCGCTGTTCCCCAACTACCTCTTCGTGAACATCTCCCCCACAGAGGAAGATTTTCACAAGATCCGGTGGAGCCGGGGGGTGCGAAGAATCCTCATCGATAACCATCAGCCCATCCCCATCGAGGACGAATTCATCACCGGGCTCTCCTCCCTGGAAGACAAGCAGTCGGGGACCATCAAAAAGCCCGTGGAGTTCGTGCCGGGGGATGTTATCCGCGTCAAGTCGGGTCCTTTGAAAGACCTCTGCGGGGTCTTCGAGGCGTGGGGTTCCGACGAGGGCCGGGTGAGGATCCTCATCGAAATGGTCAATAACCGGGCCAAGGTCGTGATGCATTCCTCTCTCATCGAGAAGGCCTGAAGCCTCGAGGAGGGCCCCATACAGAAGATCTACGGAAATTCCAAGGGGCTCAAGGCATCCGAGATCAAGTCCATCGAGCGGCTCTACCGGAGGAAGCTCCCCCCGGACACCGTGATCACCCATGAGCTCTGTACCGAGCTTTCACGCATATCGCGGCAGGTAGGCATTCAGATCGGGCTCCTCATCAATCGCCAGGGGGGGGTGGAATATGTGATCGCCGGCAATGCCGCCGGGATCGACATCCCGAAGCTGGAGCGGCGAAGGGTCCATCCTGGCCGCCTCCAGGGCCTCAGGCTCATCCATACCCACCTCACCGATGGTGAGCTCACCTATGAGGATTTCACCGACCTCGCCAGGCTCCGCCTCGACATGGTCTATTCCATCGAGGTCGGTTCCGACGGCAGTCCCGGTCTTGCATACGGGGCCCACCTCGTGCCTGCAGACGACACGGCGATCCTGTGGAAGGTGCTTGAGGCTGTGCCCACGTTCCGGATAGAGCTCCCCTTCGATGCCTTCATCCTCGAACTCGAGGGCGAGATCACCAGGAAACAGACCGCGCTCAGCCCGGGGGCACATGAAGACCGGGCGCTGCTCATGGTCGTCTGTCCCGCCATCAACGAGACGACCAAGGACAGCATCACCGAGTTCCAGTCCCTGGCCCAGGCTGCGCACATCACGGTGCTGGACACCCTGGTCCAGAGGAAGGTGAAGCCCGACCCCCGGTACGTGGTGGGCAAGGGCAAGCTCTCGGATATCTACATCAAGGCCCTTGCCATGGATGCCAACCTGCTGGTGTTCGACCATGAGCTGTCCCCGTCGCAGGCACGCTCCATCTCCGAGATCGTGGACCTGCGCGTCATCGACCGCACCCAGCTCATCCTCGACATCTTCGCCCAGAGGGCCAGGACCAGGGAGGGCAAGATCCAGGTGGAACTCGCCCAGCTCAAGTACAATTTGAGCCGCCTGGTGGGCAAGAACCCTTCTCTCAGCAGGCTTGCAGGAGGCATTGGAACCAGAGGGCCTGGAGAGTCAAAGCTGGAGATCGACAGGCGGCGCGCCAAGGAGCGTATGGAGCGTCTCGAGAAGGAGACGCGTCAGATCAGCCGGAAACGAAGGCTCACCAGGATCAGGCGGGGCAGGCACCATCTCCCCGTCATCTCCATCATCGGGTATACCAACACCGGGAAATCCACGCTGCTCAACACCCTGACCAAGAGCTCGGTGTTCACCGCGGACATGCCTTTTGCCACCCTCGACCCTTCGAGCAAGCGCCTGAAGTTCCCCCGGGACATCGAGGTGATCATCACCGACACCGTGGGTTTCATCCGGGACCTCCCGGCAGACCTCAAGGCAGCATTCATGTCCACCCTCGAGGAGCTCTCGGATGCGCAGCTGCTGCTCGAGGTCATCGATCTGACGGACCCCCACATCGACTTTCGGATGCAGGCCGTCTCGGAGATCCTCAGGAGTCTCGACCTCCAGGACAAGCCGAGGCTCAAAGTCTTCAACAAGGCGGACCGGTGTGCTCCCGAGGTGGCTTTAGCCTTTGCCTTACGCTACGATGGCGTGGCTGTGTCCGCAAAGGACAGGTCGACGCTCGCTCCCCTCATAGAGCGGATGCAGGAAATTATCCTGCACGGCTAGGCCCCTGAACGACCCTCAAGGTATCTGAAAGACGGTCTTCTCGAGGGTTGAGGGAGTTCCTCAATGACGCCTCTTCATCCTGGTTCCCTCGGCAGTGCAGCGGTGCATGAAACAGGCAGGAGAATATCGTATCCCTTGAAGGGAACTCGTGTGTGGCCGGGCCGCATCACTCCTTTTTCTTGAGGATCTTCAGGGATTCATCGATGAGGTGGGAGGGGATCCTGAGTGTCCTCAGGAGTGTTGAGGTCACCGCAGTGGAGATCGTCGTGATGGGTGCCACCTGAACCGTCGGGTCGTCGATGTGGCCTTTGACCGTCATGCTCACGATGATCATCTTCCCCTTGTCTCCGGTGAGCACCCAGCCGAGCAGCGGTATCATGCTGACGGTCTTGTCCACCGACTCCAGCGGCTGGACTCCGAGCACCGCATCGACATTTTTCGTCTTCATCGAGTAGGTGCCCACTGCGGAGAGCTGCAGGGAGTTGCTGTCCAGGGCCAAGTCATCGAACGAGATGATTCCGTCCCTGATGGTGAAGGTGGAGGAGAGGCGATTGTAGGTGAAGTGACTGCTGAGGGATTCGATGTCGCCTGCACGGATGATCTTGTATATGTTCAGCAGGGAAAAGATCTGTGAGATGAGCCGGTACCTGCGGATCTCGCCGTTCCTGACGGTAAGGGCCAGCGACCCGTCCGGCGAATCGATGCTCCCGAAGATGCGGCCTTCCAGGTCCAGGTCCCCGTCGATCCACGACTTGGAAGAGGTCGTGGATCGGATGAGTTTGCGCATGTCGGCGTTGTGGATGGAGATGGCGAGATCGCAGGATGAATTGCCGCCAGCGGCAATGGAGATGGTCCCCTTGGCGCTCCCTGATAAGGCCTGCACCTCCACGTGCGTCAGATCAAGAACCCCGTCCCTGAGTGTTGCAGTGGCCTTGGCGCGTTCGATGGGGACCCCGGAGAACGCACAATCGGTGAGCGTGATCGGGGCATCGGCAATCAGGTCCTTGGGAATGGCCAATCCTGAAGCATTGTCTCCCCCGAGTTTCAGCCCCGATACGGCCACGCTCCCCCTGAACCTCGGTTTATCCTGGATGAAAAGATCTCCCGTGAGCGTCATCCTGGTATCCCCGGTTGCAACCCTGAGCCCGCTGGAGGAGACGGTGCCGTTGTGGACCGTAATGGGTCCGTTCATGGCCAGCGTCATCTCCTGAAGGGCGAGGGTCACCTCGTTCAGGAGGAGGTTGCCGTTCACGGTGAATTCCTTGCCCCAGGAGAGCTTCATCGTACCGGAGACCGATCCGTCGAGATCCTGCGGACCTTTTGCCCCCTGCCTCACGGTCTCGGCGAGCCGAACCAGCCCGGTAAGGGTTGCCCTGCCGGCATCGCCCTCCAGGCGGGCCGAACCGGTCAGTTTTCCCGAGGTCATGCGGACATCCACCCCGGAGAGGTCGAAGCGTGATTGCGGCCAGAGGACGGCCTTGAGATCCCCTCGTACCAAGATCGGCGCGGATACGGGTTTATACAGGGTGCCGAGGATGGTGATCCCCGGTGTGCGGATCTCGAATTCGCCGTTGAGGTTCGGGCCTTCCCCCCTGCCCGTGATCTTGAGGGACGCATCCTCGAGGGAGAGTTTGCTCAGGGAGAGGCGATCGGCAAGCAGCGTGACCCGGTAGCGGTTTTTCCCGAAAGGCTCGGTGAGGCTCATGTCGAGCTTCCTGATGCGGATGGAGTCCATCTGAGAGCTCATGACGATGTGCAGGGGGGAAGAGAAGCTGTCCGAGCGGATGGTGCCGGTCTGCCCGATGACCGTATGTGTGCCCCAGCTGTAGGTGCAGCCGATGAGCCGGATGTCTCCCTTCAATTGAGGAGGCTTTCCCGAGGCTTCGTCGTACTGGGTGGAAACCCTCGCCCGGACCTGTCCGGCCTTCACCCCCGATACCGGAGACAGGAGTGCGTATGCCCCCTCCACAGCCATGGCTGCCCGCCAGGTACGCAGAAAGTCGGGCGCGGGCATGTCGAGGTCCGCGTTCCCCGTGAGTTTCAAGAAGGGTTTCGCCACGTCGTGGAAAATGAGGTTCACGCGGTTCACCCGGGACTTCCCCATGATGCCCGAAAGGTTCTGGAGCTCGATATCGCCGGCTCTGTACATGACCTTGCCGGTTATCCCCGTGACTCTCTCGGGGCTGCGCCCGTGGCTGAAGCTCTGCCCTTTGAGCTCCTGCACCAGGGTGAGGTTTTTCATCAGCTCCTCGCCGGAGAAGAACCCCATGACCGGACCACTGTACCGCGCAAGGGAAAATCGCGATTTCCCCCGGCGGATCTCCGAGGTGAGCAGTTTCTTGAGCCAGCCCGGGAAGCGATTGACCGGGAGCATGGACACCATGGGTTCGTAATCAAAATCCGAGGAGCTCAAGTTCAGCCAGACGTTGGCATCCCGCCATGCGCTCAAGGTTTTGGCTCCCGACAGCAGGCCTTTTCCCGAAACCGTGACCAAAGGAGTCTTGAGCACGATCTCGGTGAGATCCAGGTGTTCCTGTGTTCCTGACAGCGTCAGAGAGGCCGTGAGCTTCTCGATGGGCCTCCTTGCCCACGGCAGGGTGAGCCCTTTGGCCTCGAGTGAGAGCGAACCCGAGGCCCCGGCGGTCTCGTTCTCCAGGGAGAGGCTCAGGCGCAGCACGCCCTGGAGATTCTTGTCGACCTGATCGATGCGGATACCGTAGGCCTCGACGGTCGCCTTGCCGGGTTTCCCCAGATCGGCCTCGAGGAGCACCCTTCCGCCGAGCGTGCGTGCCCTGAGATCGAGCCTGACGCTGTCGATGCGGCCGTTGACCTCGCTCAAGGGGAGCTCTTTCCCCTTGTAGAGGAGATTCAACGACCCATTGCCGACAATCAGCACGGGACGTTTCCCCGCCCCTTCTTTGGGTCTGAGCTTCTTCAGATTCTCCACATAGACTGTGGCGACGGGCTCCCAGAGCCTCACCCGGCTGACCTTCACTTCCCCGAAGAAAAGCCGCCAGACCGAGATGTAGGCATAGACCCTCTTGATCGTCAGGTTCAGCGTTCCGGGAGACTCTATGCGTACCGAGGTGAGCACGACACGGGGGCCTTTTTTCAGGTCGAGCCTGGTCTCGGCGATGGATACGGGCATGCCGAAATACTGGTGAATCTGCACTTGTGCGGCAGCGGTAACCTTCTCGGGCGACCTCATGACGAGGTACGAAACCACCAGCGCACATGCCAGCAACAGGGCCCCGGCACAGAGAAGGGCGATCAGTGTCCTCTTGAGAGTCTTCTTCATGCGAACTTCCCATGCATGTAGATCATTATACGCCCCCAATGCAAGCGTGTCTCGCCTTCTTGTTCGGAAAGAATGGCACCGTGCGGGATTTCTTGACGGGGCAGGTTCATAATGATAAAGTTCCTCTATGGTAGATGTAAAATTCATAAGACAAAATGTGGACTTGGTGAAGAATGCCCTCCAGAACCGGGGTTCGTCCATCGATCTTGCCACCCTCATGGATCTGGATGACCGGAGAAGGGCCATTATTCAGAAGGCCGAGGAGCTCAAGGCCCAGCGGAACCAGTTCTCCCTGCGGATCGCCCGGGCAAAGGGCGAAGGCGGGGACCTGGAGCAGGAGAAGAGCGAGATGCGACGGATCTCCGATGAGATCAAGGCGCTCGACGGTCAGATCCGGGAAGTGGAAACCGCCATCGAGGCCTTTGTCCTGGAGATCCCCAATATCCCGCACGAAAGCGTGCCCGTGGGCAGAGACTCCAGCGACAACCCCGTGGTGCGCACCTGGGGAGCCAAACCCCAGTTCTCCTTTGCCCCCAAGGATCACTGGGACATCGGCGAGAATCTCGGGATCCTCGACTTCAAACGGGCTGCCAAGATCACCGGGGCCCGGTTCACCGTCAGCTGGGGGGCGGGTTCCCGTCTCGAGCGTTCGCTCATCAGCTTCATGCTCGACGTGCATACCCGGGATCACGGCTGTACCGAGGTGTGGACGCCGTTCATGGTGAACAGGGACAGCATGACCGCCACGGGCCAGCTCCCGAAATTCGAGGAAGAGCTGTTCAAGACCGACGATTACTTCCTCATCCCCACCGCCGAAGTACCGGTGACGAACCTCTACCGGGATGAGACCCTGCCCGAGGAAGACCTGCCCATCAAGCTGGTGTCGTACACCCCGTGTTTCCGGAGGGAGGCCGGCTCCTACGGCAAGGACACCCGCGGGCTCATCCGGCAGCACCAGTTCAACAAGGTGGAACTCGTGAGGTTCGCCCATCCCGAGCGGTCCTTCACCGACCTTGAAGAGCTTACCGCCGAAGCAGAAAATATCCTCAGGAAGCTGAACCTGCACTACCGGGTGGTGACGCTGTGCACCGCGGACCTGGGTTTCTCCTCTGCCAAGACCTACGACCTCGAGGTGTGGATGCCGGCCCAGGGCGTTTTCCGGGAGATCTCTTCCTGCAGCAATTTCCTTGATTTTCAGGCGCGCCGGGGCCAGATCCGCTACAAGTCGAAACAGGGGAAGAAGACCGAGCTCTGCCATACGCTGAACGGGAGCGGGCTTGCCGTGGGCAGGACAGTGGCCGCTATCCTGGAAAATTACCAGCTTGAGGACGGAACGGTGAGAGTTCCTGATGCCTTGAAGCCGTATATGGGCCTTGACCTCATAGGGCCGATCGGTTAATGAGAGAAAGTCGTGGAGGGATGGCCGAGTGGTCGAAGGCGGCGGTCTTGAAAACCGTTGTGCCGCAAGGTACCGCGGGTTCGAATCCTGCTCCCTCCGCTTCGGGTCGGAGAGATGGCCGAGTGGACGAAGGCGTTCGCCTGCTAAGCGAATGTAGGGCCAAAAGCTCTACCGAGGGTTCGAATCCCTCTCTCTCCGCCAGTTTTCCCCTTCTTTAGTTCATCCATTCGTTTTTAAAGCCCCGATAGACCACCTTTGCATAAGGGGGGTCACCATGCCGGTTTCCCGAAAGGAAAAAGGCCCTGAGACATAGGGAGGAAGCCTTTCCCCGTCCTTCGGGAAACAGGAGAAACCCCTTGGGCAAACAGCGTCTTCTCGACGAAGGTGCCCCTCGCATGGAAACCCGACCGATCTCCGCACTCCAGATTGACATACGATATGCCGATAGATGTCGGTATGAAATCGGAATCACGGACGATGAAAAGGAGTTCAGGGATGACGAAGAAGGAAATCGTACGCAGTCTCATTTTGAGCCCGTGCTATCTCAAGATAAAGCTGAAGGATCGGGCAAAGCTCGTCCGCAAGCTCTCGTACAAGAAACCGTAGAAACGGATCCTACATCATCGAGTACGGGTCCACATCGATCTTCAGGTCGGCCCTTGAGGGAAGAGGCACCTGCTCGATGGCCTCGATGGCACGGTGGAGCGCCGATCTGTTCCTGGACCTCAGGATCACATGCCAACGGTAACGGTCCCGCAGGAGCGAGATGGGTGCAGGGGCCGGTCCCAGCACTTCCACTGCCGCCTGGGTGACCGCTGAAACGAGCGAAAGCGCCCCCTCCCGCGCGCACTTTTCCGTCGACGACGAGACCACGCACCGGGTCAGGTGCATGAAGGGAGGAAATCCCGAGGCCTTCCGGATACCCTTTTCGGCCTCGATCATTGCCTGGTAATCGTACCGCGCAATGCACCCTATGAGCGGGTGCTCCGGGATCAGTGTCTGGATGAGCACCTTGGTGTCGGACCTGCGCCTGCCGGCCCGACCGGCCACCTGGACGATCTGCTGGAAGGTGCGTTCTCCCGCCCTGAAGTCGGGCATGTAGAGGAGCTGCTCGGCATTGACCACCCCCACCAGTTCCAGATGCGGGAAGTCGTGCCCTTTTGCGATCATCTGGGTGCCCACGATGATGTCCACGCTGCCGGCCCTGATGGCATCAAGCGCGGATGAGAGTTTGCCGGAGCTCGTCATCTCGTCGGAATCCATCCGCAGCACCCGGGCTTCCGGGAAAGCCTCTTCCACGGCCTGGAAGACCCTTTCCGTGCCCATTCCGATGGGTTTCATGTCGAGGCATCCGCACGACGGGCAGATCTCAGGCAGCTTCATGGTGAACCCGCACCAGTGGCACAGGCCGAGACGGCGTGACTTGTGATAGGTGAGGCTCCTGTCGCAGCGCGAGCAATGCAGGGCCTTCCCGCACCCCGGGCATACCATGGCCGCTGAAAACCCCCTCCGGTTGATGAACAGGAGGACCTGCTCGCCCCTGGAGAGCGTTTCGCCCATCTCCTTGAGAAGATTCTCGGAAAGGGACCCCTTGATGCCCCTCATGTCCACGATCTCGATCTTCGGCAATGCGGCGGGGCCAACCCGCGAAGGCATGGTGATCAGGCTTGCGTGGTCGCTCTTCGGCCGCACGTACGTTTCCATGCTGGGGGTGGCCGAGCCCAGGATGACCGTTGCTCTGTTGTTCCTTGCCCGGAGGATCCCCAGGTCCCTGGCGTTGTAGGTGACCCCGTCTTCCTGCTTGTAGCTGCCGTCGTGCTCCTCGTCCACGATGACCAGGCCGATACGGGTCAGCGGAGAGAACACGGCGGAGCGGGTGCCGAGGACGAAGCGCACCCCCCCGTGTGCAACCCGCATGAATTCCCTCGAGCGTTCCACTGCGGACAGCCCTGAGTGGAATACGGCCATTTCGCGGGCGATCCGGCCTTGGATCATGTCGATGGTCTGGGGAGTGAGGGCGATCTCGGGGACCAGGTAGAGCACCGACTTCCCGAGCTTGAGTGCCTCCTCGGCCGACGCCAGGTAGACCTCGGTCTTGCCCGAGCCGGTGATCCCGTGAAGCACGAAGGTGTGAAAGTTCCCTGCATGAATGGCCGTGGAGATCTCCGCTATGGCCTTGCCCTGATCCGGTGTGTATTTGATGGGGGTGAGGCATGAGGAGCGGTGCTCGCTCTGTACGGTTCTGCCCTCGAGGTACCCCCGTTGAATCAAGACCCGGACGCTTTTTGCACAACCCGGGAAGAGGGCCTGTATCTCGCTCATCTTCAGGCCTGCCTCGGGTATGGCATGCAGGATGGCCTCCTGGGCAAGGCCGATCCTTCTCTTCCCGGCGTGGGTGCAGACGATGAGAGGGTCTTCTGCAAGGATTGCGGCGCGTGCCTTTCTCAGGGATGGGGGGAAGGCGAGGGCCATGCAGGAGCCGATGTTCGCGTGGTAATAGCGCGAGCACCACTCGATGAGCTCGATGAGTTCGCCCGCGATGCAGGGGATCGGGTCGAGTACCCCTGAGAGGGTCTTCAATTCCTTGTCCGAAGAGGTATCTTCCCGGATGCCGATGACGACACCCACCTTGGACGATTTCCTGACCGGAGCCACGACACGGCACCCCTTTTCAGGGGACAGACCCTCGGGTATGGCGTATGAGAGCACCTTGGGAATACCAGCAAATATGACGACATCGGCGACCATGGCTCCCATGCCGGGTAAGGCTATCATGGAGAGGTCTATGCGCAAACCCTTTTCTTTGATATACTTGACTATCTGAGCTCTTACCATTTATATTCCACCTTAGGGTGAAATGGGGGTTGTCTTGAAGGGCAGTGTGTTGAACCAGATTCTCAAAGACCTGTTTGATTCTGACCCCGAGATCAAGAAGATGGCCGCGAAGGCCATCCTCAAAGATGCGGATGAGCCTGCTCAGGTGTTCTCTTCGATATTGAAAGAAGCGGACAGGCCCACTGCAACGGTCGTTTATGACGTCCTCTTCGATGCGGAGGGAGATTTCTCATCCATCTTCCGGGCTGCCACGGGAGACGACGATGCCCAGGTGCGGAACCGTGCCATCCGGTACCTGTTCAGGAGAGGGATGTTGCTGCCGCAGGACGGCATCAGCTGGCTTGAGGACAGCGACCCCTTCGTACGCAGGAGGGTGATCAGCTACCTCTTCTGGATGAACGACAGAACTTCGCTGGGGGCTGTTGTCCGGCTCTCGAACACGGACCCCGACCCCATGGTGAGGAAGGACTGCTTGAGGCTCATCTCCATATGGGGTACAAAGAGTGAGGTCCCGCATCTGATCAAGGCCCTGGAAGATCCGTCTCACATGGTGAGGACTCAGGCCGTGCATGCCTTGAAAAGGCTCACGGGAGAAGATTTCGGTGAGCCCCTGGGGGCGTCGCCTGAGGAATTCGAGTGGATCGTGGCCAAGTGGCAGGGATGGTGGGAGATCATGGGAGAACGTACATAAGATGGAGCAACAAGTATATACAGCCAAGGACTTCTCGACGCTGCTCGACATTACAAAGGCGACCCTGCTCAAGATGGAGGCCGAAGGCGAGCTTCCGCAGCCCCGGGTCAATGACGGGGCACGGATCTACTTTCCCCATGACATCTCGGCGTACCTGCAGATCCTCGGAAAAGAGCCGCTGGTAACCCAGAAGCGCAGGCAGATCTTCCTCAATTTCAAAGGGGGAACCGGCAAGACGAGCATATCCGCCTTTTATGCCTTCAGGCTTGCCCAACTCGGCATGCAGGTTCTCCTCATCGATCTCGACCCTCAGGGGCACCTCACCCAGTGCCTCGGCATCGACCCGGACTCTTTCGATGCGACCCTGTACAATGTCCTCATCGAGAGGGCGGATATCCGTGATGTCATCATGGACACGGAGATGAAGAACCTGAAGCTCATCCCTGCGAACCTCGATCTCTCACCGGTGGAGCTCGCGCTCACGTCCATGAATGCCCGGGAGCAGCGACTCAGGAAAAGCCTTGCCGGGATTCAGGATGCCTACGATGTCATCGTCATGGACGCATCTCCCTCCATCGGCCTGCTGAATCTCAACGGGATACTCGCCTGCAACGAACTCTTCGTGCCGGTGCTCGCGGATTTTCTCTCGTACCACGGGCTCAAGATTCTCTTCGAGACGCTGGCCACCATCGAGGAAGACTTCGACTTCATCTTTGACAACATTTACATCTTTCTGAACAACTACAATGCGTCCCACAACATCTGCCTGCGTGCAAAAGAGGCCCTTGAGGAGCACTACAGCGGGTACCTCATGAAGACGATGATCCGCCAGGACGTCAAGATTGCAGAGGCCGCGAGCATGGGGGTGCCCATCACGCAGTATGCGCCCAAGAACAGGGGCTCATCGGATATCAACGATTTCATCAAGGAGATTTTTCCCAATCTCCCGATTGTATTTTGACCGGATTTATGGTTAAGGTAAAGCTCGGTTTTTCACAAAGGGTATTGTATCTTGGAAAATGCCAGTAGATTGAAATGAGGAGTCGTCGCGTATGAAAGACGGATTTGACAAGAGCGTTGCCGAGCGCATGCCGAGGATGCAGAAGAAGAGACCCAACAGACCCTGGAATGTCGACCCCGTCCTCTTGAAGGCTCAGGAAGAACCCGGACAACAGGTCGAACCCGTGATTGCAGTGACTGCCTTTGATGCCCCCATGACCAAGGTGGCGGCACAGGACACCATTGCCAAGGCAGTGGAGACCATAGAAGACCTCAACACGGAGTTCACCCAGATCATCTTCGAAAAGAAGGACGTCCAGCGCAAGCTGAGCGAGCACAGCAAGGTCCTCGAGGTGATCGAGAGGGAGAACTCGAGCCTGAAAGAGAACCTCGCCCAGCTGGGAAAGGCGGCGCAGGACAACAAGCTCTTCGAGCGCGAGATTTCCTTTCTGAACGAGCAGCTGGAAGATGCCGACTACTATATCCAGAACGTGGTGGGCCTGCTCGAAGAGAAGACCTCTGTTCTCGAAGCCGAGACGCTGAAGAAGAAGACCCTCGAGGAGAGGATGGAACGGGTCAGCAAGGATATCCAGGAAAAGGCCAAGCTCGATGTCAAGGTCTCCATTCTCGAGAAGGACCTCACCGTGAACACCTCGCGGATCCATGAGCTGGAATCGCGGCTCGAGGACGAATACCGGAAGAGAAAACCGCTCGAAGAGGAGATCGTGGAGCTCAAGATGGCCCTTGACAGGGTGTACTCCTCCCTGTCGCACATCAGGCTCAAGGCAAAACGAGAGGTGTATGGATCCTGATACCTCGAAGAAGGTAAAAGACCTGCTGGGCCTCATGGAGGGCATCTCGTCGGAGATCGACATCAAGGCCGAGCTGGACAGGATCAATTCCCAGATATGCGATCTCGAGGAGAAGCTCTCTGAGCTTGCCGGGCGGTTCGACCGGTTTGAGAAGGCTTACAGGGAAAAGCAGGAGATCATACGAGCCATCAAGAAAGATCTCAAAGGACTCTTCCCCCCGGGGGCTTGAGAGCGAAGGCGTAGCCTTGCGGCACAACGGGCAACGGCCTCAGGCCGCTGCCTATTTCTGAACAATCACCCCGTGCTTCTTGATGAGGTCGTGGAGCGTCGGCCTGCTTACGTCGAGATCTTGGGCCGCACGTGAAATATTGCCTCCATGCCGTGCGAGGGCCTGCCGTATGGACGATATTTCAGCCGCATCCCGGACCTCCTTGAGGGTGACGATGGCCTTGCCTGCGCTATCCAGGTCGATGTCATGGGGCTGGAGGTAGTCCCCCTGTGCCATGACCACGGCGCGCTTGATCCGGTTCTGCATCTCCCGGATGTTCCCGGGCCAGTCATGATTCATCATGGCGTCTATGGCAGAAGCGCTGAATCCTTTGAAATTCGGACCGATCTCCCTGCTGTAGGTGTCCAGGAAATATCGCGCGAGCACAGGGATGTCGTCCGGGCGGTCCTTGAGTGTGGGCATGAAAAGAGGCACCACATTGAGCCGGTAGTAGAGGTCTTCCCTGAACCTGCGCTCCGCAACCGCTTTTTCGAGATCGACATTGGTAATGGCGATCACCCGGGCATCCACGGCAAACGGCACCTTGCCGCCGATCCGCTCGATGGTCCCCTCCTGGAGGAACCTCAGCAGTTTCACCTGGAGCTGAAGGGGCAACTCGCCTATCTCGTCGAGCACGACCGTGCCGCCTTGCGCTCTCTCGACCTTTCCTGCCTGACGCGCATGGGCACCGGTGAATGAGCCCTTCTCGTGCCCGAAGAGCTCGCTCTCGAGAAGGTTTTCCGGGATCGAGCCGCAGTCGATGATCACGAGCGGTCTCTCGGAGCGCTCGCTCAAGGCGTGGATGGCCCGGGCGAGCCGTTCTTTGCCTGTTCCGCTCTCTCCCTGGATCAGCACGGGGTAGTCGGTCCGCGCCACCTTCCTGGCCCGTTCGAACAGGTCCATCATGGGCTGCGAGGTTGCCACCATGCCGTGGAACTGCAGCTCGTCGCCCACCATGCACTTCAGCTCCGATACCTGGCGCTCCAGCCCGGAGAGGTATACCGCCCTCTTGAGGACGATCCGGAGCTCCTCGAGATCGACCGGCTTCTGGTGGTAATCATATGCGCCCAGCGAGACGGCCTTGACGGCAGTGGTTTTTTCCGTGTTGCCGGTGATCACGATGACTTTCGTGCTGACCTTCCTGGCCATGATCTCGTCGAGGAGCCTGAGACCCTCCTCGGCAGTGTCAGGGGCGGGGGGAAGGCCGAGGTCCAGCAGGACCACCGCAGGATTCTCGGTATTGAGGAGGTCAAGGGCCTCTGAAGCATGAGAAGCGAGCGAGACCTCATATGCATCGCTCAAGCCCCACTTGAGCTGCTTTGCCATGCTCTTTTCATCTTCGACGATCAGTATCCGATCCTTGGTCATGGTCGTTCCCCGTGGAGTGACATTTTTTGTACCCATGGGCTGATCCGGGTTTCATTCATAAACTGCCTGCAGCCCCCTGTCCGTTCAATGCCTGCGAGAGGTGGTCTCTCTCTGAAGGCAGCTCGATGGTAAACGTGACCCCCTGGTCCGAATTCCGTACCACATCGATCCTGGCTCCGAGCTGTTCGGCCATGTTCTTCACCTGCCAGAGCCCGAGGCCTGTCCCCTTTTTCTTCGTGGTCTGGAAGGGTTTGAAGAGCCTGTCGCGAATGAATTCATCCGTCATTCCTGCCCCGTTGTCGGCAATGGAGATGAACGGTACGCCCCCTCTGTGTCCGGCTACGAGGGTGACCTGTCCGTGATCGCCCACTGCCTCGGTGGCATTGACGATGATGTTCTCCAGGATATTTTCCAGAACTTCCGGGTCGGTGACGATCTGCATGGAGGCCTCCACCCGATGGATGAGCTCGATGCCGTCCAGTCTGGGTTTCAGCTGTGCGAGGAGGGTATCCACGAACGGCCCCACGGGAAAAGTTTTCACGTGAATCTCTTCACGCTCGGGTATGGCCCGCAGCTTTCCCATGACCTTGTCGATGCGTGCCAGGGCCTGAGCGACCGTATCCAGCATGTCTTCGCGGAACTCTTCCTCGTCCATGTGCCGGGGCGCGTTCTGGAGGATCAGGGAGAGGTGGCCGGCGGCATTCTTCAGATCGTGGAGCACGGATGCGGACATCCTGTTGTAGGTGTCGAGCTCCTTGTTGTCGGCGAGTCTCTGCGCGTACCATGCGCTCATGAGAGCTGCGCTCGACTGAGACGCAACGGCAGTGAGCAGGTCGATGTCGTCCTGGCCGTAGGGCGTGCCGGGGTTTTCCTTACCCACCGTGATGAAGCCGATCATCATGCTGCCTGCCATCATGCCCACGGCGAGCTCGATCTTGTTCCTGTCCAGAAAATCGCTGTGCTGCCCGATGATTTCCTCCCAGAGAGAGTCTCCCGGTTTCGAGGGGGTTTTTCTCAGGAAGAAAGGATTCCCCTTGAGATAACCAAGGAAGGGGTTCGCTTCCGTGATGGTGGAATCGCCGGTGAGATCCGGGAAGGAGAAGGC
>JAJFUP010000098.1 GCA_021372395.1 Deltaproteobacteria bacterium | reverse complement strand
CACCGGGCTCTTTTTCGCCTCGTTCATGCAGCTCATCACCATCTCCACCGTGAACTTCCAGACCTTCTCCGAGCTCGCCTTCCGGTTCGCCATAACGCCGGGCATCATCATGGAGTCGCTCGGCTTCTCGCTGATCATGGGTCTCGCCGGCGGCGTCCTGCCCGCGGCCAGGGCGTCGCGCATGAACATCGTGGAGTCGCTCAGGACGAGCTGACGGGGGACAGACGTTCCGCCCCGTGACAGCGAGCTTGGGGGAATCGTCGTATCAGGGAATCCGCTGGCCGGGATACATCTGCAAAGGGAACATTCGCTCTGGTTAAATCGAATAGTATGGCACGTGACCTCTGGTCGGGATGCAACCAAAGATTACTAATTTTACCTGCACGTTTGACCAACTTTCTACTTTAAGGAAGTATAGCTTTCTCAAATAATTTTTCAGCCAGCGCCGAATCAAGCACCTTGAGTTGTTTGTATACGTTCATGACCTGCTCCATTTGTGCGGATACACAATAGGTTATTCCTAGCATGTACCAGACTTTTCCATCTTTCGGGTTAATCCGCAAAGCCTGTTGGAAGGCCTTAAAATCGATGATTCCGGAAACAGATCTACGATAAATTCAGACCAGATCAAGGTTCGAGGCCATAGCACGAATCCTTCACCTTCTCTTTATTTAAAGAAGAAGCCGATAATCTGCACTCAATGCTTTAGAAAGTATTTTTGCTGCATTCTTGCTGATCGACCGTTTGCCCCGCTCCATCTCGGAAATGCGATGTTGTGATATACCCGTCATCTGAGCCAGTTTTATCTGTGTGAGCCCTTCCCTATACCGCAATCCGGCGAGGATTCTACCTGGGACAAGCTCATCCTCAAGATTTTCTACTTCACGCCAAGGGATAGACTCCCTTGCCTCTTGAGTCTTTGCTTCTACCCATTCTACCCAAGACCCGCCAACTCCTTCGATAGCCTTTACTACTGCTGCCTTTTTATTCTCCGGGATCTCAACTCGGATAGTGATCTTACGCTTAGTAGGGTGCTCTTTCGCGTGTGCCAACATAGGTCACCTCAATTATCTTCACTTTCTTATCTACAACTTCCCAGACTGCTACCCATGTAGGGTGCCCCTTCTTTGTCAGATGGCAGTGGTGTCTATCATTGCTCAATTTGGAATAATTGGGCCAATTCCCCTTATGTGGTCCGTTCAGTTCCAAGTCTTTTCTCAATGCTCGCATAATGTCTTTTATCTTTAGTGGTAACGATTTAAATTGCTTCCCAGCATTCTTTGAATATTCAACCGTCCACTGCATACGTTAACTCAATATACCCATTATGGGTATATCGTCAAGTCTCGTATCAGACTTAAGAGGACAGCAAATAAAGGGGTGAAAATATGTTGCGAATGAATTGTGTGTGATTTATATTCAACTTGCTAATAATATGATCGAAATCGTATAAGTTAAAGATCATCAGCATGATCAGCGACAATGTATAGCTACATGTGCTTATAAACTATGATGAGTATGGAACTCATTTTCTTTTTATCACTCCTGGCACGAGATCTTCGATTTATCCTCCCCCATATTTCGAGATGCTGATTTTGCCTCAATAAAAAAATGGAAACAGATAATGTTTATCCTGCATCTTTCCTGGCTAATCGGGCGCCCATTTCAAAAGCTTTCTCACAGTCCAAAGGGAATATCTCCTTGCGTCTCTTTGCCTTTTTATCAGGATCAAACCGGCCCGCAACTACTTTTGAATAATCCTCAAACTGATAGGTATCAAAACAAAAGAGTGCCTCTGAAGATCCGAATACCATCTGCAGAACCATTTCATTCATACCGAGGTGCCGGGCATACCCTCTTTGTTTCATCTGCTCCTCCGGGACATTCATCGTATAAATAAATCCTGTGTGAATTTTTTTGGGGAAAAGAGACTGCGGGGGGTCCGCATATGTCATGTACTGAAACATCAAACGCTCCATAAATGATCTCATCTCTCCGGAAACGGTTCCAAAATAAATCGGAGAGCCAAGGATGACGACGTCGGCTTCCTCAATATGTTTGAAAACCGGTGCCAGGTCATCCTTCACAGCGCACCTGCCATAGCTTTTGCCGCCTTTGGTCTTGCAGGCAAAACAGCTTATGCAACCTTTATAGTTCAGATCATACAGATGGATGAGATCGGTTTCAGCCCCCCGTGATGAGGCCCCTTCCAGGGCTTTTTCAAGCAGCGTTGCTGTGTTCCAGTTCTTTCTCGGGCTTCCGTTGAATGCCATGACTTTCATAAGCTCCGCCTCCACATCTTTACCTGTAGGGAAATAATCTGTTGTTCCTACAACTTCTTGAGCTACTTGAAAAGTACATCATGCCTATGGCTTCATTGAGCAGATAAAGGCCTTTTTATGAGTGATTCCTCTTATTTCATCACGGCTTCATGATGCTTGCAAACAGGAGATCTTGAGGTGAAACCGAAGCAGTAAGGCTCTCCACACCAGACCATGAAACACAGCAGGAAATCTACGGTTTTGTAAATTCCGACTCGGTTCGTTGCCTCTGGCACAGGATATCCCCTATGAAGAGGGAGAGAAGCCCCATATCTGTTGCAGAAACCCAGGCTTCATTTTTATAAGGTTCTTGCTTCTGTCCTTTGAAAATACCAGTCCGTTAAATTTAGCAATATGTTCGGGCATAATATTATGTTACACAGAACTGACACCAAAGAATGAAAGAGGTAATCCATGAAGAAAAGGTCCAGATCCGTCCCGTGTCTTTGTTTCGCAGTCTCCATCGCAATCGCCCTGATCATATCTGGTTGCGGCAATTCTGATGACAACCCTGATCAAACGCTGCAGGGTGGCTCAATCCAAGGAAAGGCTCTTGAATTAACCGCAGCAGTCACAACATTCGCAGGAACTGCCGGAACTTCCGGCAATGCCGATGGTTTCGGGACCGATGCCGAGTTCTTCCAACCGTATGGTGTCACAACCGATGGGAATGACCTGTTCGTGACAGACAGACGAAACAATACGATCAGACGGATAGATATCGCCACCGGAGAGGTCACCACCCTGGCAGGCAACGCCACAGCTCTGCCGTCATCATACGGCACGACTGACGGTACAGGTACGGATGCCAGGTTCGCAGAGCCTACAGGCATCACAACCGATGGGACCAATCTGTACGTATCAGATAAGGGGAGCGATAGTATCAGGAAGATAGTAATCGCCACCAGAGTGGTCACCACCCTTGCCGGCGGCACCACGGGGGCAGATGATGGTACGGGCGCAGATGCCAGCTTCAACGAACCCTATGGCATAACCACCGATGGAACCAACCTGTATGTGGCCGACAGCCAAAACAATACAATCAGGAAGGTAGTTATCGCGACCGGAGAGGTTACCACCCTGGCAGGGGATGCATCCGTTCCGTATCCGTATGGATCAGATGACGGCACAGGCTCAGCTGCCTTGTTCTACGAACCGAGGGGCATAACCACCGATGGGACAAACCTGTATGTGGCCGACAGCATGAATCATACGATCAGAAAAATCGTGATCTCCACAAAAGAAGTCACAACCTATGCAGGGACCGCAGGCGCTACTGGTTCCGCTGACGGCATAGGAACAGCAGCAAGTTTCAGAAGGCCGGTCGGCATCACGTCTGATGGAACAAACCTGTTTGTGGCCGATTATGAAAATTTCTTGATAAGGAAGATAGTGATCGCCACCAGAGAGGTCACCACCCTGGCAGGCACTGCACTGGCAACGGGAACAACGGACGGCACGGGGGCAGATGCCAGGTTCAACCAGCCCAGCGGGGTAACAACCGACGGCCTCAGCCTTTTCGTCGTTGACCGGATAAATCACACCATCCGGAATATTCAGTAGAATTAAGTAATTCACGAGTTCTGGAAGCATGAGCACAATTATACGATAATCGGTATAATTGTGCTCATGAACATCCAGGATCCACATTCCATCCAGCAGATCTGTGCCGCAAACACGAGGGGGAATACCCCGAGGAGCCGACGCGAATGGAGTAGGTTGCTAGGGCACTGGTTTGTGGTCAGGGAAGCATAAAGAAGAATGATCAGACACGATGTGTTCATGGAAGACGTTATGCCCTACAGATGGGTATGATCTCATAAGCCACCCCGCCGCAAGATGATGGGGCATTCAAGTTCTTTCAACTTTGCATAAGCTATCCACAGCAGGCTGCCCTGAAGCGATTGACTCCCGGAGACTGTCCTGATAGAACTGCGGGCACATCTTGCACCTACGAAGGAAAGGATCACACGAAATATTCAATGGAAAAAAAGCTCTGGTCAAAAGAGTTCATGGCAATTGTCGCATCCAATTTATTGATGGCATGGGCATTCTACGCGTTAATGCCGACATTGCCCATATACCTTCTCGAAACGCTCAAGATCAGTCACCGCAACGTCGGTCTGGCCATAGCAGTCTTTTCCATCTCAGCAGTCCTTGTACGGCCGATTTCAGGGTATCTGGTAGATAATTACTACAGGTCCGGGGTATTGATCGCTGCCCTTTTCCTGATAACCGCGGCTTATGGCATTTATCCGCTGATCAGCACCGTTTCGGCCATATTCCTGCTGAGGTTCGTGCATGGTGCCCTATGGGGCATCTGCACCTCTTCAAGCGCGCCGATTGTCGCCGATATCGTACCCCCTTCTCAAATCGGGCAGGGGATCGGGATATATGCCTTAACCATCCCTGTCGGGATGACAATCGGTCCCTGGTTCGGCCTCGAAGTATTGAAAGGCCAGGGCCCGAACAGGATGTTTCTTGCGATTCTCGGCGTTTCTTTTTTCTCGCTGCTCTTTGCCTTCTGTGCGAGAACTCCCTTCAAACCCTCAAACAGAAAGAAGTTCTCCCTTGCAGGCCTGTTTCACAAGAAGGCTCTTCCCATCTCTTTCTGCATGTTCTTTGTGATGATTGCATACGGGGCAATTATCGTCTTCGTGGGTATTTACGCCGCACAAAAGGGTTTTTCTCATGTAGGCGCATTCTTTCTCTGTTTATCTTCATCCATCTTCCTGTCCCGGCTATTCGCCGGTATATTATTTGACAAAGGGTATGTCTCTCAGCTGATACTGGTAGGTCTCGCAATAACGGCTGTCGGCAAGCTTTTGCTCGGGTATGCGAGGAATCCTGTGCAGTTCCTGGCAGCGGGCATGATCAGCGGTTTCGGTTTCGGGATAGTTATGCCGACAAGCCAGGCTGCCATTAATTGCCTGGTCAAATCCACGGAAAGGGGTGCAGCGAACTCCACCTACCTGATTTCCTATGATCTGGGCGTCGGGGCCGGCTCACTCATAATCGGTTTTCTTTCCGATACGGTGTCTCTCGGGGAAATCTACCGATACACGGTGGTCTTGATTGTACTGGCAGCCGGAATATTCATGCTTCATGCCCTTCCTCATTACCACCGGAACAGACAGGCTGGGGGAGTCACCCCTTAAGTCATCGTTCTGTTTTCCGGCCACCATTGGAAATGATACACGATTCGGCGTATGTTTCCCGGCGAGAGAGTTGCAATTTCAATCAAACGAAAAAAGTGGTATCAAGGAATAGCTGTGTTCTCTGCAGGAGGAGGCCGTCGGTACCCCATGACTGCACATGACAGGGAGAGAACAGTCGAACCGGGCAAAGCTTCTTCCGCCAGTCCGTACCGGTGGCTCGTGCTGGCGGTCTTCATGTTCAACGTCGCCATAACCCAGATCGTCTGGCTTACCTTTGCCTCGATATCCAGGGACGCGGCAGCCGTGTATGCAAACGGCAATGTCGATGCCATAGATTTCTTGTCCGTTCTGTTCATGGTGGTCATGATCCCGCTGACCATCCCGTCTGCGTGGTGCATCGAGAGATTCGGGCTGAAATGGGGCTCGGGAATCGGGGTGCTTTTCATGAACCTGTGCGCCGCGCTCCGGGTCTTCTCCCCCAACTACGGCCTGCTCTTCGCGTGCACGACCGGGTGCGCCATCGGCCAGCCGTTTGTCCTGAACTCGTTCACCAAGGTCTGCTCGAACTGGTTCCCGGAAAGGGAAGAGGTGCTGGCTTCAGGCTTGTTGACCATGTCTCTGTTCGTCGGTCTGGTGATCGCCATGTTCGCCCCTGATCTCATCCTTTCCCATTATAGGGCTGCAGCTGCGGTCAAACACGGCATCGATGTCATCCTGTCCATTTTTGCACTGGCCGCCCTCATCGGGGTGATCCTGTTTCTCTCCTTTGTCAGGGACAGGCCCAGGGTGCCGCCAAACCTCATAGCAGCCGAGAAAAAGGTGACCATGACCGTGGGGCTGAAGTCGATCTTCAGGAACAGGGACTTTCTCTTCCTGCTGGGTAGTTTTTTCGTGGGTCTTGGTGCATTCAACGCCATCATGACAAAGATAGACTTCATCTTCAAGGACCGCCCGCTGGGCATCGATTCCAACCTGGTCCCGGGTATCATGGGCGGTCTCCTTGTGGTGGGAGGCATATTCGGGGCGGTTATCATCTCGGCCCTTTCGGACTGGTGTCACAGGAAAAAGATCTTCCTGGTCCTGGCCATTGCCCTGTCCATCCCGTTGACACTGCTTCTCCAGTATGCGTCGAACATCTGGGTACTCGGCATGTGCAGTTTCACCTTCGGTTTCTTTCTTGTCTCGGCAATGCCTGTGGGGCTCATCTACGCGGTGGAGAAGACACATCCTGTCCCGGAGGCCACGTCGAACGGCATTTTAATGTTGAGCGGCCAGATTACGGGCATCCTCTTCGTGGTGTTCTTCAATATGACGATGATTTCGATTCTCTTCGGTGTGGCATTGATTTTCGTTCTTCTGCTCGAGGAAACCGATCACAAGAAGGCGCTCACGGCAGGGTGAGCCCTAGAAAGGAGATCTGGAAATTACCGGTGAAAGGAGGCACGGAAAAAATGAAGATCCCGTCATTGAAGAACAAGGCATGCTTGGCGCTGCGCACGTCCGGTCTGGCTTTTGTGCTGCTCATTGCGGCGGCCGCGGTACAGCCTGTATACGGTGCTTCGACAGGCACCGACGGTGCGGCTGCAAGGCCCTCCCCGGTACAGAACACCCTTACCGCCGATCTTGCAGGATCGAGAAACCCGGATGGCGTGATGCTCACCATAGGGTGGTTCCGGAAGTGGATAAAGGAGATCGACGAGCATGGTTCGCCTTCACGTTACGTGCAGGCCGGGGCCAACTTGGGTGTGAGCCCGGCATATGCCAAGGGTGCAGTCTATGCCGAGTGGGGTCCGGTCGTTTTCGCCACGGTTCGCCTGGAGTATGATCTGTACAGTTTCTTCGGCACGAACAGCGGCCTGCTCTCCTTTCCTGATGCCCGATCGAAGTTCGGACAACATGAGCTCAAGAATCTGGAGGGCGAAGAGGAGACAGGCACCGGCCAGCGCATCCTTGTGCAGCCTACCCTGTATGCCATGGCAGGCCCCGTGATCATCATGAACCAGACCGACCTGACATACTACCGTTTCAACGGGCGGGGCCCCTACTTCCTGGACTGGGAATACGAGATGCTCATACAGGACGGCGACTCTGCGTTTGCCAACCGGACGCAGTTCCTCATCCCGGCATGGAAGGGGGAAGGACAGGCCGTGCTGTACACAGGGCCGTACTACGAGATCACCCATGCACGGGATGCCGATCTCACAAGGCAGCGCGCAGGGTTGTTCGAGTACTGGGTCCCTGCAGACACACTTTTGTGCATGAACCGGCCGCGTATCTACTCCATGGCCGCATTCAATATCCAGGACCGGAACCGGCAGGGCGAGATCTACCTGGCCGTGGGTGTCGGCACGGATTTCGATCTGAACTGAGAGCAGCCGGATCTTCGCCTTTTGGGCAGGGCCCGTCCCCGGCTCCGGCGGAGTCGATTCCGGTGCCGTACCCGTGCACCCCGGCTCGACAAATGCACGTTGACACGAAATGACCCCGTTTCTATAGTCGGATAAACTCCGGAGTGCATCACGCATTCCCAAGGTGGTGACATGGCACACGTGAGCCTCGAGGAATGGCTGGCCCGCGCCGAGGGCAACCGGCGCTTCCGGGAGAATGTAACCGCGCTCAAGCACATCCCGGCATCCCCGGGGAGCTTCGCGCCTTTTCCCGGCTGGGTGCACCCGAAGCTGCGCGCGGTCATGGAGAAGAGGGGCATCTCGCGGCTCTACAGTCACCAGGCCCGGGCCGTGGACCTCGTCCGGGACGGACGCGACGTGGTGCTGGTGACGCCCACGGCCAGCGGCAAGACCCTGTGCTACAACCTGCCCGTGCTCCAGAAGATCCTCGAGGAGCCGGAAACCAGGGCGCTGTATCTCTTCCCCACCAAGGCCCTGGCCCAGGACCAGATGCACGAGATCCACTCCCTCATCGGAGAGCTCAAGGCCGACATCAAGACGTTCACCTACGACGGCGACACGCCGGACGACGCCAGGCAGGCCATCCGCAAGCAGGGACACGTGGTGGTGACCAACCCGGACATGCTGCACGCAGGGATCCTGCCCCACCACACCAAGTGGCAGAAGCTCTTCTCCAACCTCAGGTACGTGGTGGTGGACGAGCTCCACGTCTACCGCGGCGTGTTCGGCAGCCACCTGACGAACGTGTTCAGGAGGCTCAGGCGGATCTGCCGGTTCTACGGGCAGGACCCGGTGTTCATCTGCTGCTCGGCCACCGTGGCCAATCCAAAGGAGCACGCGGAGAACCTCCTGGAGAAGGAGGTGGCGCTCATCGACGAGAGCGGCGCCCCCAGGGCGGAAAAGACCTTCATCCTCTACAACCCGCCCATCGTGAACCGGGAGCTCGGCATCCGCCAGTCGGCGCTCACGCCTGCGAGGAACATCGCCTCCGAGCTCATCGGGAACCGTATCCAGACCATCGTCTTCGCCACGAGCAGGCTCAACGTGGAGGTGCTCACCAAGTACCTCAAGGACACCTTCCGGGAGAAGATCCCGTCCGACGACCACTTTGTCTCCGGCTACCGGGGCGGCTACCTGCCCCACCTGCGGCGTGCGATCGAGAAGGGCCTGCGGGAGCGGTCCATCATGGGGGTGGTGAGCACCAATGCCCTGGAGCTGGGCATCGACATCGGAGACCTCCAGGCGTGCCTCATCGCGGGCTACCCGGGATCCATCGCCAGCACCTGGCAGCAGGCGGGCCGCGCCGGCCGGAGGGCAGGGCACAGCCTGGCGATCCTCATCGCCCGGAGCAACCCCATGGACCAGTTCATCGTGGAGAACCCCGACTACTTCTTCACCCGCTCACCCGAGCACTGCCGCGTGAACCCCGACAACCTCCTGATCCTCCTGCACCACATCAAGAGCGCGGCTTTCGAGCTGCCCTTCGAGGAGGGAGAGCGTTTCGGCAGGGAGGACCTCCTCGAGCTGCTCGCCTACCTGGAGGAGAAGGGCGTGCTCCACCGGGTGGACCAGCGGTGGCACTGGGCGGCCGAGAGCTACCCGGCCGACGAGGTGAGCTTGCGGACCGTGAACCCCGAGAACGTGGTGGTGATCGACGACACGGTTGCGGGCTCGCCGAAAGTGATCGCCGAGGTGGACTGGGACGGTGCCTTCACCACGGTGCACGAGGGCGCCATCTACATGGTGGAGTCCCAGCAGTACCACGTGGACAGGCTCGACCTCGAGCGCAAGAAGGCCTACGTGAAGAAGGTGGACGTGGATTACTACACCGACGCCATGACGTACACGAACGTGAAGGTCATCGACGACTTCGACAAGAAGATGCAGGGCCGCACCATCGTGGAGCACGGCGAGGTGCAGGTGGCGCGCAAGGTGGTGGGCTACAAGAAGATCAAGTTCTACACCTCCGAGAACGTGGGCTTCGGCGATGTCAACCTGCCCGAGAAGGACATGCACACCACGAGCTACTGGTTCACCCTGCCGTGGGACCTTCTGGACACGCTCGCGCTACGGCGGGAGGAGGTCATCGACGGGCTTCTTGGCCTTGCCTACTGCATCCATCACATAGCAGCCATGCTCGTGATGGCCGACATCCGCGACATCGACCGGTGCATCGGCGACAAGAGCGGCGAGTGGTTCGTGCGCCACGGCAAGGGCAAGAGGATCATCACCTCGCAGCCGGGCGCCCCCGGCCCGGAGGTCATGACGGACGCCTTCGACCCCACGCTCTTCATCTTCGATGCCTACCCCGGCGGGATCGGCTTCTCCGAACTGCTGTTCGAGCGGCACGATGAGCTGATGAGCGCGGCCAGGAGGCTGATCGGTGCGTGCGCGTGCGACCACGGCTGCCCCATGTGCGTGGGCCCGGTGCTCGAGGTTGGCCCTGCGGCCAAGGAGGCCTCGCTTCGCATCCTCGACCTGATGGAAGGCTCATGAGCCTGCGCGACAGGCTTTCCCGCCTCACCGGCGAGGGGACGAAGACCCCGGCACCCGGGTCCCGGCAGGAGACCATCAGTGAGCTGCGCCAAAGGGTGGATGCCCTCATGACGCGTCGCGAGGGCATCTCCCGGGGTCCTGTCCGGTCCTTTGGCCCTGCCGTGCCGCTGGAGCACCTGGTCACGGGCGAGGAGGTGGAGATGCCGCAGGGCAGGTTCTTCTTCTCCCGCAGCCGCCTCGAGGGTTCGCATGTCCACGGTCTCCACCGGGTGTGCGACCTCGCCTCGCTCAGCATGGAGGCGGCGGGCATCCTGGCCGGCTCGAGCGAACTCGGCGGTTCGAACCCTACGGATGCGCTCTTCCTCGACACCGAGACCACGGGCCTTGCCGGAGGCACCGGGACCTTCCCCTTCCTCATCGGGATCGGGTGGTTCGAGCACAGGGATTTCATCACGTGCCAGCTCTTTGCCCGGGACTACTCCGAGGAAAAGGCCATGCTCGCCTTCCTCGGGGAGACGGCCGCCGAGAAGCGTTTCCTCGTGACCTTCAACGGCCGGTCCTTTGATGTGGGCCTTCTCGCTGCCCGGTTCATCCTCAACCGCATCCCCGACCCGCTTGCTGCTATGCCGCACCTCGACCTGCTCCACCCGAGCCGGAGGCTCGTGGGCCACCGCCTGGAGAACAGCAGGCTCGTGACCCTCGAGGAGTTCGTTCTGGGGCTGAAGCGGGAAGACGACATCCCCGGCCAGGAGATCCCCCAGCGGTACTTCGACTGGCTGAAAAGGCGAGACGGGAGGCTCCTGGAGGGCGTGTTCAGGCACAACCGGCTCGATATCGTGTCCATGGCCTCGCTGGCCAGGCACCTGGCGGACCTGCTGGAGAGCCCCCATGGCCATCCGCATGCGCACGAAAGCGATCTGCTGAGTGCCGCGAGACTCCTTCTCGATCGGGGCCGCACCGACCAGGCACGGCTCAGGCTCGAGGCCCTCGCCGATTCCGGCGATCCCGACGTGGCGTTGAGCGCGCTGAAGTCCCTCTCGCTGATCCACAAGAAGGCCGGACAGTGGGACCGGGCCGCCGGCATCTGGGAGGCGATGGTCTCCCGAGACCCCCTCGACGTGTTTGCCGTGGAGGAGCTTGCCAAGTGGTGCGAGCACCGCTCACACGCGTTCGGGCGTGCCGCCCTGCTGGTGGAGAGGGTTCTCGGGGAGTGCGGGACGCTCGCCTCGGCCGAGCAGCAGGCCCTGGCGCACCGCCTGGAACGGCTGCTCCGCAAGGCATCCCTGACAGGGCCGTAGGCCCCGTCCACTCAGGGGATTTTTGTCTTTCCCCTGGTCATTGTCGCTCTTGTCTGATCCGTGGTATCCATGTATATTTCCGCTCTGGGGCGTACAGACGCTTCGCCTGCAGCAACCGGGCGGACAGGCACAAGACACATTCGCGAAGGGGTGAGTATGGACGATATCATCAGAAAGATCGACGACCTGGCACGGTACCACAACGAGGTGTCTCCGGAGCTGGTCAAGGCCAAAGACATCAAGCTCGGCCTCAGGAATGCCGACGGCACCGGGGTGGTGGTGGGCATCACCTCCAAGGGGAGCGTCATCGGGTTCAAGCGGGTCCCGAGCGAGGACAAGAAGGGCACCATCGTCCAGCCGACCCCGGGCCGACTCCTCTACTGCGGATACGACGCCATCGAGCTGGCAGAGAAGATCCATTGCGAGGACCGTTTCGGGTTCGACGAGGTGGCCTATCTGTTGCTCACCGGCGAGCTGCCGAACGCCTCCGACCTCGAGAACTTCTCGAAGATGCTTGCCAAGGGGCGCGCGCTCACCAAGCTCGAGCGCAGCATCATCATGCAGGAGGCGGTGAACGAAAACCAGATGTTCGCACTGCACTCCGTTATATCCCATTTGAGCAGGTGCGACCCCAACCCGGTGTCCACGGACATCAAGGATGTGATCCACACGTGCATCGCCCTCATCGCGAAGTTCCCCACCGTGGTGGCGTACAACTACAACGTGTCCCGCTACCGCCAGGGTTCGAGCCTGCGCATCATCCGCCCTGACCCCGATCTTTCCATGGCAGAGAACTTCCTCTACATGCTCAAGGGCGTCAAGCCCTCCCGAGAGGAGGCGATGCTCTTCGACCTCTCCCTCATGCTGCACATCGAGCACGGCGGGGGGAACAACTCCACCTTCACGGTCCGCACCGTCTCCTCGAGCGGGGCCAACACCTACATGGCCATCTGCTCGGGCATCGCGTCGCTCAGCGGCCATCTCCACGGCGGGGCCAACGAGGCCGTCATGGCCATGATGAAGGACATCAAGAAGAACGTGGCCGAGTGGGATGACCGCAGGAAGGTGGAGAGCTACCTGAAGAAGATCCTCGACGGCAAGGCCCACGACAGGTCAGGCAAGATCTATGGGATAGGCCATGCCGTGTACACGCTCTCCGACCCGAGGGCCGAGATCCTCCTGAAAAAGGCGGAGGAGTACGCGGCAAAGAAGGACCTGGAGAAGGAGCTGAACCTCATGAAGCTCGTGGCGGAGATCTCACCGGGGCTGATCAAGGAGAGAAAAGGCCAGATCGTGGCCCCGAACGTGGATTTCTACTCCGGGTTCGTCTACAAGGTGCTGGGTATCCCCATCGACATGTTCACCCCGATCTTCGCCATGGCACGGGTGGTGGGCTGGTCGGCACACCGGATCGAGCAGATCATCCAGTCGAAGCTCATCCGGCCGGCCTATGTCTCGTCCCTGCCGCAGGAGAGCGAGTACGTGCCGCTGGACAAGAGAAAATAGGCCCACCCGGATTGGGAATTGTCATTCGGGCACAGGATGAAAAACGTCCGGGCATTCCCGTTGATGCCGAAACACGAGGATCCGGAGCAACACCTCCCCGGGTGTCAGTCGTTCGTGTTCCGGTTCAGCACGTCGATGACCGTCTTGAGCAGCATGAAGAGGAAGCCTGAATCTTCTTCAGCCAGGGGTTCGCTGTCTTCGTCCTCAGGGGCCTCGGATAAGGTGTCGACCACGTACTTGATGACATAGGGCTGAGGCGAGAGCTGCGTCTCTGCCACCTTGTTGAAAAACTTTTCATGGGCCGTTTCCAGGCTCTCCATGAGGCGTTCGTTTTCCTCATGGCATCTGATGATCTCTTCCGGGGTGATCTGCCGGATCGTCTTGCCGTATCCTTTCCGGAAGATGTGATAGACGACGAGGAGCATGTAGATGCCCAGTTCTCCAGCCGGCTCGCCAAGATCCTCCGTGAGCTCCAGGATGAAGGAAAGGAGGTCGGGCTGCATCTTGCCGAGCTCCATCATCTCGCTGGTGGCTCGATCCGGACTGTAGAGGGCGATCTCCTGCCAGGTTTCATCCACAAGGTCCGCTGGTATGGGTTTCATGGTAGTCCTCTTTCAAATCAGGGGAATGGTAGTATCAGTAGAGGCATCATCATATAAGAGACGCACAATGGCAAATGAAATTGTAGTGCCGGACGTCTCCTCCGGGAACCCTTGGCCCTCGCGATCAGACCAGGCCCTCTGACCCCGGTCCCGTAGCCTGATCGGCCCGAACCGCAGTGTCCTCCGGTCTGTTCACCAGGTAGATCCCGGCTGCCACGAGCGCGAGACCTGCCCACAGAAGCGCAGGCGTGCCCTCGCTGAGCAGCAGCCCGCTGAGCATCACCCCGAAGATGGGGGCAAGGAATGTGTAAGCGGCGAGCTTGCTCACCTGGTAGGCCTGGATCAGCCAGAACCAGAGCAGGTAGCTGAAGAAGGCAACGATGACGCACTGGAAGACCAGGGAGAGCACCACGGGCGTGGTGAGGTTAAGCGGCCTGCCCGCTTCCAGGAAGAACGACGCGATCAGGAGGATGGGGATGGAGAAGAAGAGCTGGGCAAAGAGGCACTGGTAGTGGTTGATATCCATGACCCCCCCCATCTTCTTCACATACAGCGTGGTGGCTGCCCAGAAGAAGGCTGCCCCCACGATCATGAGGTCGCCTATCCAGTGCAGCTCTCCGAGGCTTGGTGACTGGGAGAGGTACACGGGAACGAGCCCGATGAAGGCGATGGCGAGGCCCGAGCCCTTGGCGAGGCTCAGCCGGTCGTCCCTGAGCAGGAAATGGGCTCCCAGCGCGGTCCAGAAGGGCTGCGTGTAGAGAAAGATCACGGCGCGGGATGCGTGGGTGTAGAGGTTTCCCCAGTAGAGCAGGAGGAAGTCGAGGGCAAACAGGGTGCCGATGATGGCTGCATGGTGCAGCTTGGCCCGGGGTACCAGGACCTTGTACCCGCGGACGAGGCAGTAGGCTGCGAGCAGGCACGCCGCAACAGCCGAGCGCAGCCCTGCCGTGAGCAGGGGTGGCACGCCCTGTATGCTGACCTTGATGGCCACCACGTTGGCTCCCCAGATGAAGCACAGGAGCGTCAAAATCGCCACGGCGGTGACCGGGATTCTCGTTGCTGATCTTGCATCCATGCTCGCACACCGTATACGGGATAACGCCCTTTGTCACCCGTTCCCGTATGCCGGGTCAAGAAGGAAATCGGGTGAGTCCGTGCTAGAGCAGATCGCGGCTCAGGTCTTTCCCGATGGTGGTGCTCTTGAGCTTCAGAGAGAAGAGGGATGCGGCCGTGACGCCCAGGTCCGCGATGCGGATCGGCCTGGTCTGTAAGCCTCTCTTCCCGTCGGGCACCGAGATGGCGGCCACGATGGGGAGCGTGTCCACGGAACCGTGGCCGCCGTTGTACACGCGCCAGGGGGGCGACCACGTGGGCGCCTTGATGCCCACGTTCGGGACATGGCCATTGTAGGCAGGTATCTGCCAGCCGTTTCTGGTCAGGATGATGAGGTCTGGCCACATCAGGGTCTTTTCCCGGTCCACCTCGACGTAGTACGAGTGGTAGAGCTCTCCGGGCAGGCACACCCCGTCGACGCCGTTCTTCATGTCGTGGCGGTCCAGAACCCACCACGGGCACTCCTTCGTGCCGGTCTGGGGGTTCAAGGCCCGGTGGGCCTCGAGCAGTGCCTTTGCCTGCTGCACCTGCTCTTTCGCGTCCCTCCAGTACAGGACGCCGTAACTGCTCACGCTGAACGCGTAGATGTTCTTGTCGGTGTTCATGCCCGCCTTTTCCAGGATCCCCATGGCATCGGTGGATGAGAAGTCATCGGAGTAGAGGTGATTGAGCGAGGCGTGATCGCTCAGGAGGACGACCCGTGCCTTCTCGAGCGCCCCCTGTTTTTCCAGGCCTTCCATGAGGCGGCCGAACTGGATGTCGACGTCGCGGATCACGTCCAGGGCTGCCTCCTTGAAGAGCAGCGGGTTCCTGCTGCTCACCAGCTGATAGGCGGGCTTGTTTTCGCATCCCTTGGGCGGCTCATAGGGCGTTTTCGCGCTCACGAACTCTGAGGGGTCCCACGCGCTTCCAATGGCGTGGCCCGCATCGTCGCACTGGGCAAGGAGGATGTAGGCCAGGTCGGGGTCTTCGCGCCTGAATATCTCGAGGGTCGAGTCCACGATCCATCTGTCGTGGGGAAAGTGCTTGGGAAAATGTTCCATCTGCAGCGTCACGAGGCTTGCCTGACCCGTGTAGGCCCTGGTCCAGATGTCGCTCAGCGTCAGGGGTCCGTCGAAGAGCCCGAGGCGTTTCGATTCCGGGTCGCAGGCCGCGTCCGTGTCCGTCAGGGGGTCCGCCAGGCTCTCCTTCTGCGGGGGGGCGAGGTATTCGGGGTGGTTCGGCCCGGTCACCAGGATGTCCACGATGGACCCGCCGTCTGGGCGGCGGAACATCTCGCCCACCCACTCCTTGCCCGTGATGAGCAGAGTCCTGGATTCGGGCCAGCGGCGCTTCCACGCATGGAAGAGGGTGTCCACGGGCCTGCCCTTGTCGTCACGGGCAAAGGACATGCTCGTGTGCGTGATGATGGCTTTTCCCTTTTCGTCCCAGCCGGTGGGCTGTGCCCACACGGCGACGATGCCTGTCTGCGCGGTGGACGTGCCGGCCAGGGCGTTCAGGTGATTCATGTCCGTGGCTGCAGGAAGGTAGGCTTTTGCATTGCTGAACCTCATGGATTTCTTGAGGAACTCATGGATATGGGGCATGAGCCGGTTGCCCTGGCTGCCGCCGGGCATGCCTGCAGCATCGAGATCGAGGTAATCCGGGTGCAGCCCGTCGATGGCGACGAAGATGAGCTTTTCGTGCGTGCTCGCGGTTTTCTTTGCCGCAACGTTTGTCACGGCCGCCGGGCGCTTCCTGGGGAACAGCCACCAGGCGGCAAGGGCAGCCCCGCCGAGGGCTGCAGCCAGCCACTTCAGGAAGGACCTGCGTTTGACAGGCGTTTTTTCCGGATGGATGGGAACTGCATCATCGCCTTGTTTGACCATGGTCCCTCCTGTGAAGCAGGAATCATTCAATGACAGAACTCTCCAAAAACTATGGAGAAAGACAGGCGCCGTGTCAAGAAATCTCGTCGGGGCCGGGAAAATATGGAGGGGAACACCCTGAAAAAAAAGGCAGGGATATCAGTGACCGATATGCTGGTGAAAGCCGATAAGCCTATGCATTTTCAGCTGTTTGCAATATTACGACCCGGGAATATTAATCCTGGACGAAACGTCTTATAAAAATATAATAAGAATGTAAGACCTGCAGAGCTCAAGGTTATGGGGTATGTACAAGATCCGGGTACATTTATTTGAGCAAGGGAAGGAGGCTGACCGATGAGTTACTGGTTTCAGGATCCGGGGATCAAAGCCCTGCTGCCGCTGGCGACATCCACGTCCATCAAGGGACTCACCACGTTTTTCAATATGCCGGCGCTCGTTATCGGTGCAAATTCCCTGGCAGAGAGCTTCATGCCGCAACCCTCGATCATCGACATCTTCAATTCGCGCTGCACCACGAGGCGGAGCTTCTTCGTCACCGACGAGTTCAGCGAGCGGTTTGCCCTGAAGGCTGCTAGGGTCCTCGAGGGGGCCGGTTTCACCACGTTCATCTGGAACAAGGCCCTGCCGGAGGCGCCCATCGAGAACGTGAAAGAGTGCGCTGTCGAGATGGTGAAGTTCGAGCCCGACATGATCTTTGCCGTGGGCGGGGGCTCGGTCATCGACGGGGCGAAAGGGGCGTGGGTCCTCTATGAGCGTCCCGACATCACCGACCTCGGCCAGGTCCACCCGCTGAACCTCCTCGGTCTGCGGAAGAAGGCGGGTTTCGCGGCATTGCCCACCACGAGCGGAACCGGCTCCGAATGCACCATGGCTGCCGTGCTCACCGATACGGCGACCCACCGCAAAGTGCCCATCGCCAATGGCGACCTCTTCCCGGACATAGCCATCCTCGACCCCGAATTCACCCTGTCCATGCCGCCCAAGCTCACCGCAGGCACGGGGCTCGATGCCCTGGCGCATGCCGTCGACGGCATCATGACCCCTGCATCCAACGACCTCACCGATGCCATGGGTCTGCGCGCCATCAGGCTCATTTTCAGGTACCTGGCCAGGTCCTACCGGAACGCGAAAGACCGCGAGGCCAGGTTCCGGATGATGATCGCCGCCACCATGGCAGGCACCTGCTTCGGACAGAACAGCTGCGCGCTCACCCACGGTTTCGGCCATGCCGTAGGCTCCCTGTTCGGCATCCACCACGGGCTTTCCGTGGGCATCTTCATCCCGTACGCCCTGCAGTATTACCGGAGCGTCACGGGCAAGTTCCTGGACATCTGCGATGAGCTCAAGATCGAAGGAGCCTCGGATGAGGAGAGATTCTCGAGACTGGTCCAAAAGATTCGAGACCTGCTCAAGGAGCTCGACGTGCCGCTCAGCCTGAAGGGCCTGGGCATCGCCAAGGGCGCATTCGAGACCAGGATGGAGGACATGGTGCTGTTCGCCATGGAGGACATAGACACCTTCTTCAGCCCCCGGCCCATCACGGAAGGCGAGAGCGAGAAGATCCTGCGGTATGCCTATGACGGCATGGACATTGATTTTTAAGGGAGGTGACTGCCATGAACGGATATCACGGACGTTATCTGAAAGTAGACCTGAGCACGCAGAACATTGAAGACATGCCCATCCCGGAAGCGGAGTACCGTCGATACATCGGTGGGGCAACGCTCGCTGCCAGGCTGATATACGATTCCGTCAAAAAAGGCATGGACCCTCTGGCGCCTTCGAGTCCGCTGGTCTTTGCCACGGGACCTTTCACGGGGACCTCCATCCCCATGGTGAGCAGGTACGCAGTGGCCGGCATCTCTCCGCTCACCGGCTGGTGGGGGGAGGCCACGAGCGGGGGTGCCTTCCCCTTCCGGCTCAAGGGGGCGGGTTACGACGGCATTTTCATCACCGGCAGGGCGGACAGGCCGGTCTACCTGTTCATCGACCACGGCACCGCCTCCCTCAGGGATGCCTCGGGGCTCTGGGGCAAAGATATTTACGAGGTGCAGAAACTGGTCAAAGCCGAGCTCGGCCCGACAGGGCTCGGCATGGCCATGATCGGCAGGGCGGGCGAGAAGATGGTGAAGACCGCTGCGATCCAGAACGACGCGGGCCGCTCGGCCGGCCGCTGCGGGCTCGGTGCGCTCATGGGCTCCAAGAACCTCAAGGCGGTGGTGGTTTCAGGAAACGTCAAGCCCGGGCTCGCCGATCCGGAAAGGGTGAAAGAACTCGCGAAAGAGGCACTTGCCACGATCAGGCAGAACTTCATCACCATCGCCTACAAGGAGTACGGCACGCTGCTGTATTCCGATATGGCCATGACGCTCTCCGATGTCCCGGTGAAGTATTTCACCAAGAGCGTCTTCCCGGTGGAGAAGGTGACCGGCCAGACCCTCAGGCAGAACTACGTGATCGAGAACTGCGCCTGTACGGGGTGCCCCATAGGGTGCGGCCGGGAGGTAAAGAATTTCCACGGCCTTGAGTCCGTGGACGGGCCGGAGTACGAGACGACCATGGCCTTCGGGCCTCTGTGCATGAACTTCGATCTCGACTCCATCATCCGTGCCAACCACCTCTGCAACACCCACGGCATCGACACCATTGCAGCCGGTGTGACCATTGCCTACGCCATGTACCTCTTCGAAAAGGGTGTCCTCACTCGGGAGAGGGCGGGCCTCGAGATCCCATGGGGCGACGGCGAAGTCATCGTGAAGCTGGTGGAAATGATCATCAACGACGAGGGCATCGGAAAGCTGCTCTCCCAAGGCACCCTTGCCATGGCCCGCGAGTTCGGCCGGGACGAGGGCGAGGCCGCCCAGATCAAGGGCATGGAGCTCCCCATGCACGATGCGAGGGCCTTCCACGGCATGGCCATATCCTATGCAACGGGCCCGCGGGGAGCCTGCCACCTGAAGGGTGATTACTACTCCATCGAGCTGGGCACCGCTGTCCCGGAGTTCATGATCCTGCCGGGCGACAGGCTCACCTCGGCGGGCAAGGCCGAGATGGCCGCCAAGTACCAGAGCCTCAAGGACCTCTACGATTCGTTCGCCCTGTGCAAGTTCTCGCCGCTCACCGTCACGCAGCTCTGTGAGATCATGAAGGCCGTCACCGGCTGGGAGGTGACCCCGGAGGAGATCCTCACCACGGGGGACCGCTCCATAAACCTGAAGCGTGCCATCAACAACCGGCTCGGGCTGACCCGCGCCCATGACAAGGTGCCGAAGATCTGCCTGGAGCCGCTCTGTGAGGGGAGCACGGCAGGGACGATGCCGGACATGGACATGATGCTCAGGGAGTACTACGCGTACAGGAAGTGGGAATGGGGCACCGGCAGGCCGGCCAGGGAGAAGCTCGAGGAACTGGGGCTCCACAAGGCGGCAGCCGACCTTTACCTGTAGCTGCAGTCACAGCCGCCGGGCCCGGGGTTTGCCTGATCCGGCCCGGCGGTGTCTCCGAGACCCTTCCTGCACTTGATGTCCTCGCGATTTCCGGATATTGTTCCCTTCAAGATACCCGGGAACCGTGCACCGCGCCGTGTCGGATGATCGCGGATTCTTTTGGGAGGAGGGGCGGGAGATGAAGCCCAATGTTGTTGTCATCAAGGAACAGGACAATGTTGCCGTGGCCCTGGAAGACATACCCGGGGGCGGTGTCGTGGCCGTGCCCGGGGGAGATGAATTCCCTGCACGCGAGAAGATCCCCTACAGCCACAAGGTGGCGCTTTCTGACATACCTTCCGGATGCACGGTACGAAAATACGGTGAATCCATCGGGTGTGCATCCCTCGATATCAGGAAAGGTGCCTGGGTTCATACCCACAACCTGACCGTGGAGGCCGGACCCTCATGAGACGCGAAAGCTTCCAGGGGTATGTGCGGCCCGACGGTTCGGTGGGCATCAGGAACCATGTGGCGGTGATCCCCACCGTGGCGTGTGCGAACGGGGTGGCTGAGGCCGTCTGCAGGGAGGTGAAAGGGACGGTCCCGCTGCTGCACGGGCACGGGTGCGGACGTGCCCTCGAGATCGGCATGCACCAGCGAGCGCTGAGCGGTCAGGGGTTGAACCCGAACGTGGCGGCCGCGCTCGTCATCGGCCTGGGGTGCGAGACCATACACGCCGAGGCCGTGGCAGCCGAGATCGCCAAGACCGGCAAGCCGGTGGAGTTCCTCGTCATCCAGAACGAGGGGGGCTCGCGCAGGGCTGCAAGAAAGGGTATCCAGTTCGCCAGGAAGATGGCGGATGGCGCTGCAGTGATGAAGCGCACCAGGTGTCCCGTGGACCGCATCACCCTGGGGCTCCAGTGCGGGGGATCCGACGCCTTTTCCGGCGTGACCGCGAACCCTGCGGTGGGCCTCGTGACCGACTGGCTGGTGGAAAGGGGCGGCACGGCGATCCTCACCGAGACCACCGAGATGATCGGCACGGCGCACATCCTGTCGCGAAGGGCCCGGACCCCGGAGGTCGGCCAAGAGGTCGTCCGGATCATCGAGGAGGCACACAAGCGCTCGAAAGACATCATGGGCCCGCTCGCCTCCCTCGTCATTGCGCCGGGCAACATGGACGGCGGCATGAGCTCCATCCAGGAGAAGTCGCTCGGATGCATCTGCAAGGCAGGCAGCGGCCCCATCACCGAGGTGGTGGAATACGGCCGGGCGCCCACGGAAAAGGGCCTGGTCATCATGAACGGCCCGGGCTACGACATGGAATCCATGGCAGGGCTCGGTGCGGCAGGCTGCCAGCTCATGGTCTTCACCACGGGCAGGGGGACGCCCGCAGGCTTTGCAACCGTTCCGGTCATCAAGGTCTCCAGCACGAGCAGGCTCTCCATAGCCATGGAAGACGACATCGACGTGAACGCCGGTGCCGTGCTCGAAGGACAGAGCCTCGAACGGGTCGCGGACGAGATCATCGAGCTTGCCCTCGATGTGATGGACGGCAGGAAGACAAAGGCGGAGCTGAACCGCCAGGGAAGCATCCTGTGCCTGGCCACCGTCTGCCCGGCCTTCTGATTGCTGCGGCACATGACGCCTGCATCGGGGGGCGGGGCTGCAACCCGGGAAGGGCGGAAAGACATCCTCTCAGGTAACTGCAGGCAATCACACACAAGAAGGCGCTTCCCGCCGCCGAGATCTCCCTTGATTTATCGGGCCTGTCGTGCCATAGATGGAGTGGGCTGAAAAGACATTCGGGGTCAACACGATTTCTCCTTGATCTGATCCGCAGCAGTGAAAGAACATCCATGACCAAGACCCGGGGTCAGGACTTTCGATTTTCATTTGCTATAATATGCTGCTGCGAAAGACCGGATGGAGGACATGACGGAATACGAAAGCACTTCCTTTCCCGACCCTGACACACTGCTGTATCAGGCCCTTCTCGATCGCGTCCGGGAAATTCTGTGCGCCCCCTTCACCATGACGACCGGTGCAGCCAGGGTGATAAAGAGGAATATCGAGTCTCTCTCCTGGGAGGTCCGCGTCTACCTGTTCAGCAAGACGGTCTATGATCTGGAGTATCGCTCCGAGGAGGGCCTGAACAATCCGGCCGGGAACGGCTCGATATCGCCCGGTTGATCCCCGGGGTCCGACAGACGGCCGGTGACCTGTACCCACGGCCTCGTGGGTATTCCTTGAACAAACCTCGTGCAACCCCTGTCTCACCGGAGTGTTCTGCCCACACGGGGCACCGTGTGCCTGCCGGGCACCAGGAGATGTGATTCCCGACCCCGGGAAGGTCCTCACCATGCCACGTCCCCATGGCTGAACTGCATCAAGCGATGCTTGCCTGGCTTGTTAAAAAGAAAGATTTTTCCGAACAGAGAAGGTGACTTGTCGTCGATGTTCCATGTGCGGATGGTAAGCCGACGGGATACGGATCAGCGGTAACGGACATCAGGGAGATTGGAACATGGACAGTGCGGAAACCCGCTTCCTCATCGAACAGCTGAAAACCACCCATGCCCTTCTTGAGCAGCGTGTCACGGAGCGCACCCGGGAATTGCAGGACGCAAACAGGCAGCTCCAACTCGAGCTGGCCGAGCATAAGCGGACGCAGGCAGCGTTCCGGCTCGACGAGCAGCGTCTGGAGGCTTTGCTCGAGCTCAGCCAGATGACGAGGACCTCTCTGCACGAGTTGGCTGATTTCTGCCTCAAAGAGGCGGTGAGGCTGACCGGAAGCGAGGTGGGTTACATCGCTTTCGTGAATGAGGAAGAGACCGTCCTCACCATGCACGCATGGTCCGAGTCTGCGATGAAGGGATGCGGGATCGCCGACCAGCCGATCGAGTATCCTCTGGAGAAAACCGGGCTCTGGGGAGAGGCCGTGCGTCAGCGCAGACCCATCATCACCAACGACTACGCTGCACCGAGTCCCTTGAGAAAAGGCTTACCGGAAGGGCATGTGCCGATATCGCGGCACCTGAACATCCCGGTTTTTGATGATGATCACATCGTCGCCGTCCTGGGCGTGGGAAACAAGGGGGATGAGTATGATGATTCTGATGTGCGCCAGCTGACCCTGCTCATGGACGGGATGTGGAGAATCGTCCGGCGCAGGAAGGCAGAGGAGATCCTGGATTCAAGCGAGACCAAGTATCGCCTCATGACCGAAAACATGAAGGATGTCATCTGGCAGGCAACCCCTGACATGGTGTTCACCTATGTCAGCCCTTCCTGCGAGCGGATGCTGGGCTACCCGCAGGACGAGCTGGTGGCACGCTCGATGTTCGATTTCATCGCCCCGCAGACGCCTCACCGTGTCATGGAAGGAATCAGGGAACAGATGCAGCGTGTCCGGACGAGCGGCATATCCGCGAACCCGGTATATGAGCTCGAGCTCAGGCGGAAAGACGGGGTCACCATCCTGACCGAGGTGCTTCCCTGCCCGATTTTCGACCAGGACGGGAACATGGAAGGCTATCAGGGGGTGACCCGCGACATCACCGAGCGCAGGCAGGCGGAGAAGGCGATGCAGGAGAGCGAGGAGCGCTACCGTGTCCTGTTCAACAGCATCACGGACGCCCTGCTCGTCCACGAGATCAATGCCGATGATGCCTCCCATGGGCGGTTCGTGGGGGTCAACGACATCGCGTGCCAGCGGCTGGGTTACTCCCGAGAAGAGCTGCTCACCCTGTCTCCGGCCGATATCGATGCCCCGGCCTGTGAGACGGGCGTCGACACCCTGCCCATCATGAGGCATCTGGCCACCGGGCAGAATGTCATCTTCGAGCAGGTGCACGTTGCCAGGGACGGGCGGCGTATCCCGGTGGAGATCAACGCGCGCATGGTCACCCTGCAGGGGCGGTCGGTAAACATCTCCCTGGTGCGCGACATTTCCGAGCGCAGGCAGGCGGATGAAGAGAGGAAGAGGCTCGAGGCCCAACTCGCCCAGGCCCAGAAAATGGAGTCCATCGGGACATTGGCAGGCGGCATCGCCCATGACTTCAACAACATCCTTTCGGCAATCATCGGGTTTACCGAGCTTGCGCTGGACGATGTCTCGGAGCCGGCAAAGGCGAAGAGAGAGCTTGGCGAGGTGCTCAAGGCAGGAGACCGGGCCAAAGGCCTCGTGAGCCAGATCCTCGCCTTCAGCCGCAAGACCGAAACGAAATATTCGCCCGTGGCCCTCAGAACGCTCATCAAGGAGTCGCTCAGAATGTTGCGGCCCGTCCTGCCCACGACCATCGAGATCCGCCAGAACCTGATGGATTCCGGCCTGGTCATGGCCGACTCCACCCAGATTCACCAGGTGATGATGAACCTCTGTACCAATGCCGCCCATGCCATGGAGGAGAAGGGAGGCGTGATAGAGGTGAGCCTGAAGAAGGTGAACATGGGGGAGGCCGGCGTGGCACGTGACCTGGATCTGCCTTGCGGCAACTACCTGATGCTCTCTGTGTGCGATACCGGTCATGGCATGACGCCTGAGGTCATGGCCCGGATCTACGATCCCTACTTTACCACCAAGGAACTGGGTCGCGGCACCGGCCTGGGGCTGTCGGTGGTTCACGGAATCGTGAAAAGTCACAAAGGTGAGCTCCATTGCACAAGTTCACCCGGCAAGGGGACTGCCTTCGATATCTACCTTCCCGAGATCGAACCCGGGAGACATGCAGCACAAGCTCCGGCTGAAGAACCTTTCCCGACGGGCACCGGGAGGATCCTGTTCATCGATGACGAGCAGACCTTAACGGCCCTGGCGGGAAAGATGCTGGGTAAGCTGGGATATGACGTAATCACGAAAACGAGCAGTGCCGAGGCCCTGGGGCTCTTCCGTGAAGACCCCGAAAGATTCGACCTCGTGATCACCGACATGACCATGCCGGGCATGACGGGAGACAGGCTGGCTCAGGAGCTCATGCAACTCCGTCACGACATCCCCATCATCCTGTGCACCGGGTACAGTGCGAACATCTCGGAAGAGCGTGCCAAGGCCATGGGGATCCGGGAATACATCCTGAAGCCGTTGGACTTGAGAACCTTGGATGCAACCATCCGGAAGGTTCTCGCCGGGGCGTGAGGTCTCCTCCTATCCGGCCGCGTGCGGAGAAAATGCGCCATCGTGTCATGAGGGGAGCAGAGGCGCGTTCGGGGCCGGAACATATCCCGATACGACACCCGACGGCCTCTACAGTCACGTGCAGGAAGGCTACGCACATCATTCAGGAATCTTCGAGACCTGACTTGCCATTATTGCAGCACCCATTATCTTTCTAGGGTGATACGGCAGCAGCGACGACACCGTTGATAGAACACCTGAATCGCTCACCAGACCATATTCTATGATGGAGGAAGGTTTCTCATTGGGAATATGGATACCGCTGGGTTGAGAAAACCACTCATCGCCCTTGTCATCGCTGTCTGTGCGTGCGGGTGCGCAGCTTCCCTCCGGGGCCCCGAGCCGGTATCGTCCACCCCTGTGGTCACGGTTCGGCCGCAGCAGGGGTGGGGGGATGCCATACTCTACTTCGTCATGACCGACCGCTATGCCGACCTCGACTTCTCGAACGATTTCCAGGTCGATCCCCGGGGCAAGGGGACCTTTCACGGCGGTGATCTCAAGGGGCTCACCGCCCAGCTGGATGAACTGGCCGACCTGGGCGTCACGGCCATATGGGTCACCCCGGTGGTGAAGAACATCGACCATTACGTGGATGCGGTGGGTTTTCCCGACTGGGCCTATCACGGGTACTGGGCAGACGATTTCACAACCCTCGACCGCCGTTTCTGCACCGAGCAGGACCTTCTCGCCTTCGTCCAGGCCGCCCATGCGCGTGGCATCAAGGTGATCCTGGATGTGGTCTACAACCATGCGGGGTACGGCTCCAGCTATGCGACGCGCGCGGATGCCGACAAATGGGTGAGGACAGGCAACGTGGGCAACCCCTGCGGCGACGACGATCTGACCGAGTGCGTCTCCGGCCTGCCCGATTTCAAGACGGAAGATCCGAACGTCGCCGACTACCTCATGAACGCTCACCTCGGGCTTGCCAAACGCTCCGGTATCGACGGTTTCCGCCTCGACACGGTCAAGCATGTAAGTCACACATTCTGGCAGGCTCACCGGAGGCGCGTCGACCGGGAACTGGGGGAGGAGTTCTTCCTCCTGGGCGAGGTGTGGGGCGGCAACGAAGAGGTGCTCGACCCCTGGTTCGAGACCGACGAGCTCGATGCCGGGTTCGACTTCTCCTTCCAGGGAAACGTGGTGGGCTTTGTCCTGGGACGCGGCAGGACCGTTGCCTTCAGCCGCTACCTCCAGCACCGCCACAGGGTCCGCTCCAATCACCTGCTCGCGCATTTCCTCTCCTCCCATGACGTGCCCGGGGCACTCTTCCTGCTCAAGGGAGACAAGGAGCTCTACAGGCTCTGCGTCGCACTGCAGCTCACCAGCAGCGGCATCCCGGTCATCTACTACGGCGAAGAAGTCGGGCGGCTCGGGGGGGACTGGCCGGACAACCGCAGCGACATGCCCTGGGGGAGCCGGAACATCCTGCCCGGCAAAGGACTGCCCCGGGACGAGGCCTTGCGCGACTACTTCAGGAGCCTGATCGGGATCCGCCGTTCTCACCCTGCGCTGCAACAGGGAAGCTATGAGGAGCTCTCGGCCGAGGGGGACCTCCTCGTCTTTGCCAGGAGAGAAGGGGCTGACTCGGTGGTCGTGGCCATAAATCGCGGGTCAGCGTCTTCATCCCTGAAGATTCCCCTGCCCCGGGGGTGGGAGAAGGAAGAGGTGCACGAAGCCCTGACCGGTGCACGGGTTTTTGTCTCCGGGGGCACGCTTGACCTGAAGGTGCCGGCACGGATGGCGCACATCTATCATGTGACAAAAGGCGCGGGTGTTTCTCAATGAATCAGGACAGAAGGATCGGCTATGGCAGATATTGAACTGGAGGGTATCTGTAAACGATTCGGCGAGGTTTCCGTGATCGAGGATCTCGATCTGTACATCCGCGACGAGGAGCTCATGGTCATTGTGGGGCCGTCCGGGTGCGGCAAGTCCACTGTGCTGCGCATGATCGCCGGGCTGGAGCCCATCAGTGCAGGCACCCTGTCCATCGGGGGGCGTGTGGTCAACCATATCCACCCCAAGGATCGCGACACCGCCATGGTCTTCCAGAGCTATGCCCTCTACCCGCACATGACGGTCCGGGACAACATCGGCTTCGGCCTGAGGATCCGGAAGATGCCCCGGCCGGAGGTGGACCGCCTCATCGACGAGACCGCGCAGGCCCTGGGGCTGACGGAACTGCTCGACCGTAAGCCCAAGGCCCTTTCGGGCGGGCAGCGTCAGAGGGTGGCACTGGGACGGGCCATCGTGAGGAAGCCCGCCGTATTCCTGTTCGACGAGCCGCTCTCCAACCTGGATGCCGAGCTGCGGGTCCTCATGCGGGCGGAGATCAGCCAGCTCCAGAAACGGCTGAAGACCACCAGCGTCTACGTGACCCACGATCAGGTGGAGGCCATGACCATGGGCCACCGGATCTGTGTGCTGAAAGAGGGGAAGCTCATGCAGGTGGGGACCCCCCTCGAGCTCTACGACACCCCCGGCAACCTCTTTGTGGCCAGATTCATCGGCACGCCCCCCATGAACACCGTGAAGGGGGCCATCAGCGAGGACGGCACCAGGATAGAGGCCTACGGCTTCAATCTGCCCGTCTCCGACAAGAACCTGCCAATGACCGGGGCGCACCGCGGCCGGACAGTCATGGTGGGGTTCAGGCCCGATGATGTCACGGAGCCGCACCCCGGGCAGCCATCGCTCACCGCGGTCTTCGAGGGGGAGGTCAAGGCGGTGGAACCGCTGGGCAACGCGGTGATCGTGCACGTGCTCATCGGAGAGCACCGCATCGTAGCCAAGCTCGATCCGCACACCATCCCAAGCTTCGGGGAGCGCATCCCCCTGGCAGTGGACTGCGCGAACCTGCACCTCTTCGACGAGGCCACGGAGCAGCGGCTGGGCGATGCAGTCCATGATGCGGCAATAGACAGGTAACTCAAAGAAAGGAGGAGACCATGACCAGATTTCCCTGGCAGTTCGGGATCATTGCCCTGTGTTGGCTCCTTGGGGGAATTGCATTGCCCTGTCCGGCCGGGGCACAGACCACCCTCGTGGTCTGGCACTCGTATCGGGGCCAGGAGAAGACGGCATTCGAGAAGGTGACCGAGGAATTCAACAAGGCCATGGCAGGCCGGAAGATTTCCGTGACCACGCTCGCTGTCCCCTACGATGCCTATGCGGACAAGATCACCGCCTCCATACCGCGGGGAAAGGGCCCGGACGTGTTCATCTTTGCCCAGGACCGTCTGGGGGGCTGGATCGAGGCGGGCAACACCGTCGAGCCCATCGGCTTCTACCTCGATGACGCGGTCCGCAAGCGCTTCATCGAGAGCACCACCAGGGCCATGACCTACCGCGGCTCCGTGTACGGGCTGCCCTTCAACTACAAGACTTTAGCGCTGATCTACAACAAGGCCCTTGTCAAGAACCCGCCCAGGACCTCGGGGGAACTCGTCAAGATCGCGAAGCAGTTCACCAATCCCAAGGCGGGGCGGTTCGGGCTCGTGTACTGGTACTCGAACTGGTACTACCACGCCGCGCTCATGAACGCCTTCGGAGGGCGGGCCTTCGACCCCGGGCCCAAGCCCGTGCTGGACAACCCGGACAACATCAGGTCGATCAAGTACCTGCTCAGGCTCTACAAGCAGGACAGGATCCTTCCCGACGATCCCTCGACCGCCCTGGTGACCACCCTGTTCAATGCCGGCAAGACGCCCATGGTCTTCAACGGTCCCTGGTTCCTGGGGGAGATCGCCGACAACATCAAGTACGGGGTGGCGATGCTCCCCACCGTCGATGAGGCGGGAGGCAGCCCCATGCGTCCCTGGATAACCGTGGAGGGGGTCTACATCGCCCTGCCGTCCCAGCACAAGGAAGAGGCATACGAGTTCGCCGCCTATGTCACTGCGGTTCCCGCAGCGAAGATCATGGCCATGGTCGGCAGACAGCTCCCTGCCAACAAGTCCGTGTATGCCCTGCCGGAGATCGCGGGCGACCCGGTCCTGAGTGCCTTCCGCAAGCAGCTGGACGTCTCGGTTCCCATGCCGAACTTCGCGGAGATGACCATGATGTGGTCCCCGGTGAGCACGGCCATGAACAAGATCGTGAAGGGCACGGCAAGCCCGGAGGCCGCCATGGCAGAAGCACAGAAGAACATCGTGAAAAACCTCGAGGGGTTGAGAAAGCAGAAATGAGACCGTTCAACGCCGTCTCCGTTCCTGTTGCCGCCGGGCTGATCGTCGGGTCTCTCCTGGCGTTTTCCCTGGGTGCGCTCTTCGTCACCCAGGCGAGCAGGGATACGGTGCGGCTCGTGCAGGATCGCCACGGGATCACGCAGGCCATGGCGCTGACCGAGGTGGTGGCGGCTATCGAAGCCGGGAAGACGGGTGAAGACCGCGCTTTCGGTGAGGCGATCACAATATGGACACAGGCGCACCCCGATGTGCGGGAAGTCCGGGTCGTGCGCCTGTCCGGCGCAAGGCTCCTGGCGTCCACCGAGAAGGGGGACGCGGCGAGAGGCAGACTGCCCCGGCGGCTGACCAGGGACGAGAAGTGGCTCTTCGACCTGGGGCAGCGCCTGAGGATCGCCCGGGAAACGAACCGCGACGAGGGAGCCTCCCGGAAAAAAGAGATCGAGCTGAATCAGCTTCCAGGGAACCTGCTGCAGGTGTCGGCGCCGTATCTCCTGCACGGCGACGTCGGCGGGTTCGTGCAGCTGAAGCTGCAAAAGCCGGTCCTGAACGTGGTGACGGGCAGGGAGGCGGCCGCCCTCTCTGTCATTGCAGTGATCGCGCTTTCCCTCATGACCGTCATGCTGCTTCGCCAAAACCGGTTCATGATACCTGCCGGGCAAGGACGCTCACCCGGGCAGCTTGCCGTTGCAGCGGCCCTCCTGATTCTCGGTCTTCTGATCTTTGCCGCAACACAATTCTCCGCCCTCGATGCCCAGCGGAGAAGCCTGGAACAGCGGCTTGCCGGACAGTATGCCTCCGTGCGCACCACAGTGGATGATATTGACCGTACCCTCACTCTTCCCCACGCCCTTCCCGGAGAAAACCGGTGGGATGTGGACGAATACCGGAAGCCCTACCGGTTCACCGATGGGCAGGGCAGACTCCGGTCCGATGCCCTGGCAGCGGCCCGGTCGTCTCAGGCACGGGAGCTGCGAAGGTCCTTGGAAGGCGGGGGCGCAATGGCCCTGTTCCTGCTCCTCTTCTTCGGAACCGGCCGGGCAAGAAGGCTCAGGGAGACCCTCGCTGAGAACCGCGAAGCCTACCTGTATGTGAGCCCCGCCATCATCGGCATGCTGATCCTCGTGTTTTTTCCCTTCATCTACGGGATTGCCCTGTCCTTCACCGACGCCAACATCTACAACACGGGTGCCCACCTGAAAGAGATATGGATCGGCTTCACCAACTACCTGAGCATCCTGGGGGACATGAACGTCTTCGCCCGGTCGGGAAGCACCTGGATCGTGAACTACCAGAACTTCTACTGGACCCTGTACATCACCATTGCCTGGACCATCGTGAACGTCGCCATAGGGGTGAGTGTGGGCCTGCTGCTGGCGCTGATCCTCAACACCAAAGGCCTGGGAATGCGCACGGTGTATCGGGTCCTTCTGATCCTGCCGTGGGCCATTCCCAACTACATCACGGC
>JAJFUP010000263.1 GCA_021372395.1 Deltaproteobacteria bacterium | reverse complement strand
CATCATGACCTCCGAGGTCATGCACGCCATCATCGCGCACAACGCCAAGGAGACCTGCCTCACCGTGGAAGCCGGCGTCCTCAAGGTAGCCGATGCTCTGGACATGAAAGAGGGGAGGTCGCGCATCCCGTTCGAGGCAGGCAAGGTCAACATCCACTCCATCTCCGCCAAGGCCGTGGACGAGGTCGACATCGAGGCGGGAGAGGAACGCCCGGTCAGGGTGGTGATAACCCTGGCCAACTCCGCCGGAATCTTTCAGGTCGACGAACTGCTGCGGCACAAACTCCAGAACTCCTCCATCAAGGACTATGTCGAGGTGACGGCCCGGATCGAGGGAGAGCGGGAGCGCAGGATCATCGGAACGTACAACCTCTAGGGTTCCCCGGGCATGAGGTATCGGCTCGGCCCAAGTTTGTTGACTCCTGGTTGAATATTAAGGGGTTTTCATCCTGGCCTGTGCATTCCGGTCATCTCGCCGAACTCCAGGCGAGATGACCGGAATGCGCAGGTACGGTTTTCCCTGCCATGCCTGGGGGGTACAAGCTGTTGGGCACATTCTCCCCGTCCGGGCATGCCCATGCCGAAAAAACCAGCTTTTCTCCTGGCGAAACAGCGGCCTGCGGCGCCCCGGTCCCAAACGGGTTGACAGGGAAGGGCCCGGTTCTGTATCTTGAGGCCGTGAAAGACTCAGAATGAAAAGATCTCATGTGCATACCCACCCGACATTCGATCGCAAGGTCTGCCGCCGAAGTATCCTGAAGGCAGGAGCGCTGGCGCTGGGCGGATGCATCTTCCCGCAGGCCCTCCTGGGAGCCGTCCAGGGGCCGCAAACCCCCGAGCGGTCGCTTTCTCTCTATAACCTGCACACCGGCGAGTCCTTAAAGACGGTATACTGGCTCAAGGGGGAATACCTCCCGGATGCCCTCTATGAGATCAACCATATCCTGAGGGACTTCCGGACCGAGGAGATAAAGCCCATCGACACCGGCCTTCTGGATCTTTTGCAGACCCTTCACGAGAGCGTGGGGTCCAGGGAAATGCTGCACATCATCTCCGGCTATCGCTCCCCGGCCACGAACGCCCACCTGCGGGAGAAGAGCAACGGAATAGCCAGGAACAGCCTTCACCTGCAAGGGAAGGCTGCCGATATCCGCCTGCCGGGGTACAGCCTGTCATCCCTGCGGCAGACGGCTGTGGCGCTGAAACGTGGGGGGGTAGGCTACTATCCCGACTCAGATTTCGTGCACGTGGATGTCGGGCGTGTGCGGTACTGGTAGCCAGACAGCACACAGCCGAGAGGAGGGGCCGGGGCGCCTTGCGCTGGATCCCGACCCCAAGAAAGCGAGGCCCCATGCAACGGAGATTTCTCTTCACCCTCATGCTTTGCCTCATGCTTGCGCCAGTGTGCGCACGAGGCTCCCAGAGCTCCGGCGACATGGTTGCCGAGGAAATCAGGGAGAGGATCGAGGGGGGCGGAATAACCGGCGGGCTGAGCGAGGGCACCTGCCAGGTCTCGTCCCTGAGGGTCCTGCCTGAGATCTACAAGCGGCGCGGCTATCGCCCGATCTGGGTGAAGGCGCAATCCGTGGAACAGCTCCTCGAGGCGATACAGGAGATCTACCACGACGGCCTCGATCCGAAGGATTATCATCTTGAGGAGATCCGGAGTCTGCTGGCGCAGACCGATACCACGGCATCTTCAGACCCCTCGCTCGCAGCGTCCCGCGACCTGCTCCTCACTGACGCGTTCATCCTGCTTGCCAACCATTCCGCCTGCGGCAAGGAGGACCCCCTGACGCATCACCCGCAGTGGAACCTCGACCGGAAGATCGATGGCTCTGACCCCGTCATGTTCATTGAGAAGGCCATCGAAGCCCCCTCCCTCATGCAGGCCATCGACGCGTGGAAGACGCGCCACCCGTATTACGGCCGCCTGAAGGCCGCGCTCGCAGACTACCGTGCCATAAGGGCCCGTGGCGGCTGGGCAAGAGTGCCGACAGGACCGGCCTTGAGAAAAGGCAGGATCGACCCGCGGATAGCGGCTCTCAGGGGGCGGCTGGCCATAACCGACCACCTGTCAAAGACCCCCGGGGACCCCATGACCTTCGACGGCAGGCTCGAGCAGGCGCTCAAGAACTTTCAGCGTAGGCATGGGCTGAAGCCGGACGGCGTGCTGGGGAAGGCCACCCTTCAGGCATTGAATGTCCCGGTGGAGGACCGCATCGACCAGATCCGCGTGAATCTCGAGCGCACCAGGTGGGTGCTCCGCGACCCCGACAGCACGTACGTCCTGGTCGACATAGCCGGGTTTCACGTGTTCTTCCTGAAAGACAACCAGGTCGTGTGGTCCAGCAGGGCACAGGTGGGGAAGCCCTACCGGGACACGCCCGTGTTCCGGTCTATCATCAACTTCGTTGAGTTCAACCCTGTGTGGACGGTCCCGAAGGGGATCTTCGAGAAGGACATCCTGCCGGCTGTCCGGAAAGATCCCCGCTACCTCGGGAAGAAAGGCATCACCATCATGGACCGCAGCGGCAGGGCAGTGAATCCGAAAACCATCGACTGGTCGCTCTACCCGGGCAGGCCGTTCCCCTACAAGCTCAGGCAGAACCCGGGGCCGAACAACGCACTGGGCCGCATCAAGATCGTCTTTCCGAACGAGTATCTCGTGTACCTGCACGACACACCGAGCAAGGAGCTGTTCGAGAAAGAGGATCGGGCGTTCAGCTCGGGCTGCATCCGCGTGGAGAAGCCCTTCGAGCTCGCAGAGCTGCTCCTGGACGATCCATCCATATGGAGTCTCCCGAACATCATGGCCGCCGTCGATTCAAAAAAAACGAAGAAGGTGTTCCTGCCCAGGCCTGTGCCCATAATGCTTCAGTACTGGACGGTGGAGGTTGACGAAACAGGTGTCATCTCCTTCAAGAAAGATCCCTACAACCAGGACGTCTCGGTGCTGAAAGGCCTGGGCCGCGATGCCGGCATCACCCCGGTGCCCTGAGAAGAGGGGAAAGGCACCTTTCCCCGGGGCTACTTCTTTCCCATGAGCGCGGAGATGGCGAGGTGGGGAGCCCCTGGTCTCCCGATCTCCACGGTCTTCAGCTCTCGTATCGTGAAGAACCGGGAAAAGAGGCGTTTCAGCTCGTTCTTTGAGGAGAAGTAGAGGACGGTGCCCAGCGGGGTGCGGCGGTACTTCCCTTTGCCCCCGAACTGGGGGTCCTGTACGCTGAAGCAGACCGAAAGGTACGTGCCCCCGGGGTTCAGCAGCCCGGACACGCTCTGTACGTACCGCGCCCTCTTCCTGGGGTACACGTGGTGCAGCACCTCCCAGTCGAAGGCAAAGTCGAAGGTCCCCCGGATGAGTCGAGCGGCGTCGAGGACATCCGCCGCGATGAGGTCCACAGGGGCGTTCGTTTTCGCGGCATTCTCCCGCGCGATCCTGATGGCCGCAGGCGAGATGTCGATCCCGGTGACCGCGAACCCCTTTTCGGAGAGATACCGGGAGTAGTTGCCCGTTCCGCAGCCGAGGTCGATGCAGCGGCAGGGGCGGACCCTGCCGCTCTCCACCAGCTCCACCAGGGGGCCGGGCGGGTCTTCCCTGTTCCAGGGGATCTCGCAGACCGGTACGTTCTGGTAGACATCCTCCGTGTCGCGAGGTTTCCCGGCGTCTCCCATGGCTATCTCCTCCGGCAGACCGGGGGCGAACACCCCGGCGCTCTCTTCCCATGATGATACCCTTTCCCGGGAAAATCCAGGGCAATGTGGAGGGCACGGCGTCGGGGCACGCCCCAGCGCACGAGACAAAACGAATGTTCGGGCCCGCGCCATTGATTTTCATTGACAGCAACCTATTATAATTCTCGATGATTTTTCTACCCGCTGGCGAGACAATAAAATGAATTGAGGTGGGCAGGGAAGAGGCATGAAAATCAAGCCGTTTCACGTGTTGGTGGCGATGGTCGCCTTCGTGGTGCCCGTTATTTCCTCTGCGGCCGATACCAACGCCTGTGTCAGGTGCCACACGAGCGATCAGACCATGAAGAGCCTCGTGAAGCCCCCGGTGATCCAGGGGGAAGGTGAGGGGTGAGCGGGGGCGCCTCCGCCAGTTAAGGCGGAAGAGTACTATAAGGGATACCTGGTGGATGCCGGGATCTTGGACAAAGATGTCCATCTGTCAAAGGGATGCCGATTCTGCCACCAGGGAAATGACACAGGGAAGACCAAGGATGAAGCGCACACCGGCATGATCAGGAGGCCGTCGGACAACCTCAAGACGTGCGGGCTGTGTCATGCGAAGATCTCGGAGACCTACGGAAAGTCCCTTCACTACACGTGCATCGGGCAGAGGCAGGGGGTCATGGGGAGGTTCTCCGATGCCGAGCAGAAGGTCTTCGACGAAAAGGTCTTCGGAAAATCCTGCCGTAGCTGCCACGCCTCCTGCGGGGACTGCCACGTCAAATCCCCCACCGTGTCCGGCATCAGCCTGGGGCTCATCAAGGGGCACACGTTCGTGAAGAGGGCTGAGGGGAAGACCTGCGCCTTCTGCCACGGGGGCCGTGTCTATCCCGAGTACACGGGCGAGTACGGCGGGACAACGGATGTCCACTACCAGAAGGGCATGATGTGCCTCGATTGCCACAAGAAGGCCGATCTCCACGGCGACGGGAACACCTACATGACGAAGCAGGACGTGAAAGACCGGCCGAGATGCACGACCTGTCACCAGACCATCAAGTCGGAAAATCCCGAAGCCAAGACAGCCCACGAGGTCCACCGCGACAAGGTGAGCTGCTACGGCTGCCACGCAGGCGGCCAGTACCGGAACTGCTTCAGCTGTCACTTGGGGACGGGGGCAACCTCCCAGCCCGGATTCATCCTGGGCAGGAATCCGTGGAACCCCAAGCAGCTCACCACGCTGCGGGTGATCCCCACCGTACGGGACACCTTCGCCAAAGCCGGTATAAAGCAGGAAAGATTCGATAGTGTCCCGAATTACTGGGACACGCCGGCCCACAACATCAAGAAACGTACCGATCGCACCCGCTCCTGCGAAGCATGCCATGAGGACAGGGCAGGGTTCCTTACGAAGGAGACCCTTCTGAAGGACGGGGCCAAGGCCAATGAGGGGTTGATTTCCATCCCGAAAACGAAGATCAAATAGCCAAGGAGGAAGTATGAAGCAAATCAAAACACTCGTGGTGATGATCGCGATGCTGTTCCCGCTGGCCGTTCCCGCCGCGGTAATGGCCCGGGGCATTGACCCTGTCGTGTCAACGGAATGGCTGGAGAAGAACCTCATGAAACCGCAGCTCGTGATCGTCGATATCCGGAAGGTGGAGGAGTACAAGGCCGGTCACATCCCGGGGGCGATCAACATCTTCTACAACATCTGGGCACCCGGAAAAGGGGACATGCAGAACGAGCTTCCCGCTGCCGATGACCTGGAAGACACCCTTGGCGAGAACGGGATCGGTGCCGATTCCCTCGTCGTCATAGCGGGGAAGACGGACGCGCCGCCCGATCGGGTCAACACCACCAGGGTCGCCATGACCCTCATCTATGCAGGCGTAGTGAATGTGGCGGTCTTGGACGGAGGTATCACCAAGTGGGGGGCGGAGAACCGGAAGGTGTCGACCGAGGTGGTGAAGGCCAAACCCAAGGAGTACAAGGGGAAGGTGAACAAGGGCATCCTCATCACCAAGGACGAGCTGATGGGCAAGCTCGGCAAGGTGACCGTCGTGGACACCCGCGAACCGGACTTCTACAACGGCACCAAGAAGCTCGATTTCGTCGCCCGGCCTGGTCACATCAAGGGCGCGGTGAACCTCCCCACCATGTCCCAGGTCTTCAACCCGGATGGGACGTATAAGAACAAGGCGGATCTCCTGGCCATGGCGGAGAAGGCCGTGGGAAAAGATCTCGGGAAGGAGATCGTAATTTACTGCGACTCGGGCAGGGTTGCCTCGGCCTGGTGGTATCTCCTGAGGGAGTCCTTCGGCTACAGGGACGTCAAGCTCTATGACGGGTCTGCCCAGGAATGGGCCAAAGACCCGACCGCTCCCCAGGAATAGCAAGGGCGGAAGAGAACGGGGCGGGGGAGGGTTAGAGGGATTTTGCCAAGACCCTTCCCCGGGCTTTCGCTTCAGGTGACCCTTCCGCAGGCCTCAGCCCCGGATGAGGGTCTGGGCGCGTTTCGCCTCGCTGTCCGGGCTGAAGTGGACGGCCAGCGACCGGACAACCCCGAGCGCCAGGATCAGCGATGCAAAGCCCACCAGGGTCTCCCAGGAAACATTCTCGGCCCTGTAGAGCCGGATGATCATCTCCCTGATGACGAACACGATGGCGGGGTCCATCATGGTGTGCAGCTGGAAGCGCTGTGCCTTGAAATACTCGATGAACCCGCGGAAGAGCTCGATGATCACCAGGAAGGTGAGAATGTCAGTGATGATCTGCGCAAAGGCCAGGCTGAAGGGGTTGCCCGTGAGCAGCGCTTTCAGGCTGAACAGCGTTATTCCCAGCCCGATCATCAGGATCACGATGATGTAGAGGATCAGGACGTTGACGATGACTGCCAGGGACTTGGTGAACAGGGTTACCGTGTCTAGCTTCATGGTTAAAAAAA
>JAJFUP010000089.1 GCA_021372395.1 Deltaproteobacteria bacterium | reverse complement strand
TTCTGTTTGGTTACGGCAGCCAGGATCTCCTCGTGGAACCTCTGCGAACGCGCAATATTGGGCTCCTTCTCAAAGTACAGGTAGCCGAAATAATCGAAGAACTCCTCATAGAAGTTCGTCATGAGCACATAGACGATATTGTGGCTGGCCTGCGCCATGACGTGATAGATCATCTTGTCTCTCTCCATGATGGGGAGACCGGGGCTGCTGCGCACGATCTCTTCCAGGCGTTCGACATGCTCGCCCGTCCTCTTCAGGGCGGCATGATAAGCCATCTCGGGGATGGTCAGCCTTCTCAGTTCGAGAAGGGAGCTCAGGATGTCCAGGTTCAGGTGCTCATCGGTCTGCGCAAGCACCTTCAGGAGCTCGAGATTGCTGCTTTCCAGGTAGCTCCTGGCATAGGTGCCGTCTCCCTGACGGATCTCCAAGAGCTCGAGGTGCTCCAGGTAGCGCATGGCCTCACGGACAGTGGCGCGGTTGACGGAGAAATCCTCTGCCATGGCCCGTTCGGTGGAGAGTTTGTCTCCAGGCGCTATCTCTCCCCGTATGATCTTTTTCAAAAGGATGGAGATGATCTGCTCGTGGATCCTTGTCCTTCTCACCGGGGTGTCGAATCCGATGGCTTCCTGCATGGCAATCCCTTTTCACGGGTGGTATTGGAATAATGGTCCAGCCAATAAATATGCAATTTTCCGGGTTCATGTCAACCGGTTTCGGACGAAGAAAAAACCGGACACGCAGGGGGGCCTGCCGCCCCTTTCGGGCCTACCTGAAGCTCAGGATGGGCCAGCCGCGCTCGGAAGCCACCTTCCTGAGCTGCTCCGTGGGCTCCACAGCGTGGGGGTGGCCCACGAGCTCCAGCAAGGGGATGTCAGCGTGGTGGTCGCCGTAGGCATACGAGGAGGCGAGGTCCATGTTCAGCGAGTTCGCGAGCTCGCAGGCATAGGTCCTCTTGTGGCTGTCCGTGCAGATGGGGCCCTGGGTGTCGCCCGTGAGAATGCCGTCTGGCCTCGTCTCCAGGTCGGTGCAGATGAGGTGTTCGAACCCCAGGTCCTGGGCCACGGGCCTGAGCAGGTACCTGATCCCCGCCGAGATGAGCACCAGGGTGTGGCCTTCTTCCCTGTGCTCCTGCACCCTCGCAAGGATGTTCGGGGCCAGGTGCGGCCGGATGACCTCATGGTAGTATTCCCCGGCACCGGCCTCAAAGGGGGCAAGCGGCTTGCCCCGGTAGAAGCTGATGAGGATCCTCGCCATGGCCTCGTCTGAGATCAGGTTTCGCTGGTAGAAGACATTTGCCGCCATGATCTTGAGGACGTACAGCAACGGGATCTGGCCGCGTTCCCACAGGTAGCGGATGCCGAGCTTGGGACTCTCCACGTCGATGAGGGTCCGGTCGAAGTCGAAGAATGCGCCGATGGGCCGTGCCTCCATGTAAGACCTCACGTCGATTCGATGGGACGTATCCCTGAACATACCTGTGTTGATCTCGCGATGCAAGGATGTGTCTGCAGGTGCACGATACAAGGCCTGAATTCGGCGAGGCACAGCCATCCTCGACCACGAGCCGGTATTTTTGCATTTTACGATTTGACTGTGCTGATGTTGTGTGTTAGGCAGGGCCACAATGACTTCTGAAGGAAGCCCAAGTAATCTAGGCACATAATGTGCCCCCGGCGCAGGTCAACCTGCTTGGGGGCCAAGCGGGGATGGTTGCGCCGGATTGCAGTACAGCGATTTTCTCTTTCACTGCATCCGCGCAGGCAATTTGCTAAGAGGGTACGTGCATGCTGAGAGAGTACCAACTCGCACAGTGCAGGATCGCAAGCTGCACGGGACAACCTGGGCCGATCCAGGTCTTCATCAATCCTGAGCCTGAAGAAAAGAGATATCTCATCAACGAGCTCGGGGTTGACGAACATACACTGAACTCTTCCCTCGACCCGGACGAGCTCTCAAGGCTCGAGTTCGAGCCCAATCACGTGGCCCTGATCTTCAAGATGCCCAAGAGTTATACCGGGGAGGACCAGCTGCACTTCCGGGTCTGTTCCACGGGCGCCTTCCTGTTCAGTGACCGCCTCGTGTTCGTGGTCTCGGAAGACGTGTCGCTGTTCGAAGGGAAACAGTTCAACAAGGTGACATCACTGAACAGCCTGTTCCTCAAGGTGGTAAACCGTGCCGCGCACCATTTCGTGGAGCATCTGAAGATCATCAACCTCATCACCGACGAGCTCGAGCAGAAGGTGAACACCTCCATGGAGAACAAGTACCTGATCAACCTGTTCACCCTGGGCAAGAGCCTGGTGTACTACCTCAATGCCATCAACTCCAACGGCGTGGTCATCGAGAAGCTCAAGAACAACGCGTCCAAGATCGGGTTCACTACCGATGAGACGGAGTTTCTCGACGATATCATGGTTGACAACAACCAGTGCTACCGACAGGCCGAGATCTACTCCAACATCCTTGCAAGCCTCATGGATGCGCGGGTCTCCATCGTCAACAACAACCTCAACATTCTCATGAAGACCCTGAACATCGTCATCATCTGTGTGATGCTGCCCCAGCTGGTGGTCAGTGCCTTTTCCATGAACGTCACCATTCCGATGCAGCAGAATCCTTTCGCGTTCTGGATCATCATGGGGATGTCGCTGCTCTCGGTCCTGGGTGTCATGGCGTTCTGGAAGTACAAGAAGCTGTAAGAGGGAATCGGACGCCCTGCTCCGGGAGTCCCGGACTGCGGGGCCATGCGCTGCAGGGAAGAAGAACCCCACCAACCAGGGCCGGTGAGCCCGGGTCGCAGTGATGCCGGGGCGACAAGGCGGATTTTTACGCCTTACGTCACATCAGGCCTGCCAGTAAATGGGAGCGACCTTCCTGTGTGATCGCCTGATGTACTCCCTTCTCGCCTTGTCCGTCGAAGGGAAGAGTTCTTCCGGGAAAAGCACCACGTGCCGGTTGCAGTGGGGGTTCGGGCACGTACCCCTGTACCTGGGTGAGATCTCTGCACGGAGCTCTACGAAGAACTTGGACCTGCACCGTGCATGTCCGAAGAGCGCCACTCTGTTTGCCTCTTTCATGCAGTATCTCCTATCCTTTTAAACTCATTATAGATTCATAAATAATCCTCTCTGAGGGCTTGTCAATATGCAATTTCATCCAAAAAAGAAAAGGATATCGTTAAACTGGCACCTTTCTACCTGTTCATTCCGGCCATCATGCCGGACACGCGGTCGAGATGATGTGCAAGAACTGGTCAAGCTTTCCCTTGCGCCTACCAGCGAGCCCCTGGCAGGTATGCACGGAAACCCTCACGTGAGAAAGACCTGGTGCTCCACACCGTATGCAACAAGCCGGGGGGACCTGCTGTATGAATTATTAATAATGACAGCGTATTTTTCCGAAAAGGTTTGTGGAGGTGGCATATGGGGAATCAGGCACCGCCCTTTGGGATCCCAGGTTCGATCGGCAGAGCCATGGCGCGGATATTCCTCATCGTCCGGACAAGGAACGTGTACGGATACAACTCGATCGTTGAACGGATCTTCAGAAGCCTCCTCGGCACCGGGTCGAGGCGCGGAAAATCCGGCGGGTCGAGGCGGTGCACGAACAGCGAGAGAGTCTGAGAGGAGAGCATCCGGGATGGACGGATGAAGGGGACATGGCTATGGATAAGAACACAGGCTCTATGCGCGAACTGGCATTCCACTACGAGGCGATGAAGCGGGCGGAACCGCTGGGCAGGTTCATGATCGTCTTCGACATCGACGGCACCATTCTCGATGCACGCCAGAGCGCCCTAACCCTGCTGCAGGCCTACGATCAAGAACAGGGGACCGGATTCTTCCAGGGTCTCACCTGCGAAGACATGCCCGGGCCGGCACGCGACATGAGCGTCTTTCTGCGTGAGTTTGCCTTTCCTCCCCGGGTGAGGGAGGAGATTGCGACATGGTATGAGGCAAATTTTTATACGAGGGCATCGATCCCCGGCACGCAGCGGCCGATGCATGGGGTGCTCGACGTCATCAGGTGGTTCCAGATGCAGCCAGGCACCTGCGTGGGGCTGAACACGGGCCGCCCCGAGAAGCTCCGCCGGGAGACCCTGCGGCTCCTGGAAGACCTTGGCGGGGAGCATCTCGTGGAGTTTCCGGACTCCCTGCTCTTCATGAACCCCGGGCTACCCGCCACGGTGAGCAAGGTGCACGGCATCAAGGAGTTCAGGGACCGAGGCTACCGCATCGTGGCCGTCATCGACAGCGATATGGACAACCTCAGGGCCATGGCGCAGGCCGATCCCTCGGGGGACATGCTCCTCCTCCATGCCGGGGCAGGGCCAGGCTCATCAGGTGCAGAGGTACCCTTGAGGCCCGCGGCCGGTCACCTGTTCGATCTGACCGAACTCATCACGGAAAAAAGGCTGCCCCGTCCCATAGAGCTCGTCTGGCACGGGGTTGATGACGATGCCATGCTGCGGCGGTTCCTCGTCTCGTCCGTGCAGTGGGCCGAGCTCCACGTCCGGATGGATACGGCGGGCCGGGACCTCATCGTCCGGGGCAGGCGCTTTGCCGACCTCCCGGCTGCACCGGGGGAGTGCCCGGCCCGGCTCGATGACTTTCTCTACCTCCTCGGCGAGGCCGGCAGGGGGGTCAAGCTCGACCTCAAGGACCCGGGCCTGACCGGCCGCGTATTGGGCCTGCTCAGGGACGTGGGCTTCTCCGACGAACGTGTCTGGATAACCATCAACAGCGAAGAGGTGAAGAGGGGCGGGCTGGGGCTCATTATGGATGCATTCCCGGGGGCCATCAAGCAGTACCCCGTTGACGGCCTCCAACCCCTGATGAACTCCTCTCCCGGCGAAGCCCGGGAATACCTCACCATGCTGTCCCATAGCGGGATCGACCGGTTTTCGGTGAACTGGAACACCCCCAAAGCGAGGCGCATCATCGTCTCGCTCCAGAAGTGGGGCTTCGAGGTGAATATCTACGGCGTGCCGGACCTCGAGTCTTTCCTCCAGGCAGCGCTCCTGCTCCCCAGGTCCATCACCGCGTATTTCAACTTCCCCAAGTGGTTCTACACCGGGATCTCGGGCGAGGGGGAACGCCCCTTCCGGGTGATGCCGGCACGCATGGCCTGCTGAAGACCCTGTACGCCTGCACCAGCGGCAATTCCGGTTCTCTCGCTGCCGGATTTTTTCGATCTTTGTGGACGTGAGACCCCTCCCTTCTGGCAAGGAACCCTTCAAAATGGTATGATGGAGACACTCCGGGTATATCGGGGAGGAAGACAAGCTCATGACGGAAAGAGACGTGGATGTCCTCGTGATCGGCAGGGCCTGCGTGGATCACCTCT
>JAJFUP010000030.1 GCA_021372395.1 Deltaproteobacteria bacterium | reverse complement strand
GAGGTGATCGTGCCTTTCAGTGCCCCCTGTGCAGTGAGGTCTATCTTCAGGGTGCCTGCCTGGAAGGGCATCTTCATGGGCAGGGAGGCCAGAGGCAGTGCATCGAGGAGAACGTGGACCTCCATGGGTGCCTGGCCGAGGCCGCCCTCTGGAGGCAAGGGACCGATGGTGCCGGCCATGCTCAGGTTCTGCCCCTTGTCGCTCATGACAGCCGCGGAGAGCGAGAACGGGATGGGCCGTGCAGCGGAGATGTCTTGTGACTCGAGATCGATGTCGCTGAGCACGAAAGGTTTTGCACCGGGTTTGGCCTTGTCGTCCCGGTAGGAAAGGATCCCGTTCCTGATCTCGATATTGGCCGCCAGCAGCGAGGCCAGCGCACCCGGTTTCGGCTCCCTTTCCGGTTTCTCCGGCCTGGGCACGAGAAGGGTCGTGTAATTGAACGTGCCGGCGCTGCTCTTGATCACGTGAACCGTCGGTTCCACCACCACGACCTTCCTGATCTTCACCTCTTTGTGGAGCAGCGGCAGCAGCGCCACCTTCACCTGCACGCTTTTCAGGGCGAGGAAGTCGCCCTTTGCAAAGGCAGGATCGTCGGCGATGCGCAGGCCCCTGATCTCGGCACCCAGGCCGGTGAGGATCGTGAGGTTGATGCCCTCGAAGCTCACGTCGCGGTTCACATAGGTCCTGATGCGGGAGAGGATCGGGTCCCTGTACCTGTTCAGGTCGACAACAAAGGGCAGGACGGCGAGGATAACGACGCATACACCCACCACAGCGGCAACGCCGAGAACCACCTTTTTCTTCATCGAGGATCCTCCTTTCCATAACGGGTCGTGTGCATACCCGTACTCCTGATATGCATATTAGCATGCACGCGTGTCCCAAACAATGGAGGTTCCCTGTTTTCGCGTCCCCGAGTATTTCAGTACCTGTGCGGCCGTTGGCTCTCCCGGGGGCTCACCAGGCCTCGTAGGTCTTCCTTTTCCATTGCCAGGGGACATCGATGATGGTGCCGGGTATCTGTATTTCCCTGAGTGCCTCGAATGCCCTGTGCAAGACTGCGCGCTGCTGGGCAGCATTGCCCGGCTCGCCCAGGGGATGGCCGAAGGGCCACTTGAGGAAGATGGTCCTGGGCGGCTTCACCTTTTCCGTGTACTCCCGGACGATGGAGATACCGATGGTAGGGATCCCCTGCGCTTCGATCACTCTCTGGATCAGCCCCACGGACTGATTGCAGATGGCTCAGCCCGGGGTCAGAAGGACGCAGTCAACCTTGTCCCTGTGCAGGCGGGCCGCCACCTTTGGGGCGCTCTCGTGCATGAGCGAAAAGATATGCGGCCCCGTGATGTGGCCCATAAAGCCGTAGTGCGTCCGTGCAATCCCCCCGATCAGTCCTTCCGCGGCGAATTCTCGGATGCGCGAGAGGGGAAAGACGATGTCGATGTCCTTGTCCGCATCCGCATGGTCGTAATAGTCATGGGTGATCATGAGATCTTGAACAGGGACTTTTGCATCGATCTCCCGGTAGGTGTGGTCACCGTTTTTGTCATGCATGTCGAAGGCCTTCTGGCCCTTCGGGTGCACACCTGCGGTGGTGACAAGCGCCACGACGCTGTCTGCCAGGGGCTTCCGGACAGGGGCCCAGGGAACGTCCCGATTCTCCCAGGGCTTGTATGCCTCGATGAACCCCTTTGCGAGAGACGGAACCCGCGTGATCACCCTGGCGATGAGACGGTTCTTGAGCCTGGTCATCGAGCCCATCATCAAGCCCCCCCGTTCTGCATGCGATCAGTCCCTCCAGGCCTTGGAGCCCGGTATGATGCCGACTGCTCGAAAGCCCCGGCCTTGACCCCCCGGCGGCTGGCATGCACTATTGTACCACACGTACACTTCTTTACGAGAGGAGGAAAAACATGGTCATCGTGCATGTATTCATACACGTCCATGAAGACAGCATCCATGCCTTCAGTGATGCCTGCAGGCAGAATGCACGGAGCAGTGTCAAGGAGCCCGGCATAGCCCGTTTCGACGTGATCCGGCAGGACGACGACCCTTGCCGGTTCGTTCTCGTGGAGGTCTACCGGTCCGAGGCGGATACGGTCCAACACAAAGAGACGCAGCACTACAAGAGATGGCGGGATGCGGTCCAGGATATGATGGCAGAGCCGAGGTACAGCATCAGGTATACGAATGTCTTTCCTGATGATAGCGCCTGGTGATACAACGAGAGGGAACCCTGCCCCTGTGGGAGCCCCCTGCATCACGGGATGATCCGGGTCGTCGCGCCGGTTGGCGGAACCGGGGGAAACATCCATCTGGGTTGAGAAAGGAGTCGTGCATGCGTTTCGAGTTTGCCACTGCCGAGAAGATCATCTTCGGTCCGGGGACCATCCGGGAGATCATCGATGTCGTTCCCTCCCTGGGAAAGAGGTGCCTTATCGTCGCCGGCAGGAAGGCTCAGCGGTGGTCGCAGCTGCTCGATGAGCTCACAAGGAGGAGCATTGCGATCACCATCTTCTCCGTGCCCAAGGAACCCACCACGGCAACCGTTGTCAGGGGGGTATCCATGGCGCGCGAGCACGGGTGCGACTGTGTCCTCGCCCTGGGCGGAGGCAGCGTCATCGACACCGGCAAGGCCGTAGCCGCCCTCATGACGAATACCGGCGAGCTGTTCGACTACCTCGAGGTGGTGGGCAAGGCAATGCCGCTTACCCGTCCGCCTGCCCCGTACATCGCAGTGCCGACGACTGCCGGCACCGGCAGCGAGGTAACCAGGAACGCGGTCATCATTTCCGAAGAGCACGGGGTGAAGGTGAGCATGCGCTCCCCCTTCCTGATGCCCCGCCTGGTGGTGGTGGATCCCGACCTCACCCTCTCGCTTCCTCCCGAGATCACGGCGAGCACGGGCCTGGATGCGCTCACCCAGCTTCTGGAATCCTATGTCTCAGGCAGTGCGAATCCCCTGACCGACGGCATCTGTCGGGAAGGGCTCACACGGGCGGCCCGGTCATTGAGGACCGCATACGAGGACGGCAGCAACGCTGCTGCACGGGAAGACATGGCCCTGGCAAGCCTTTTCAGCGGCATTGCGCTGGCAAACGCAAAACTCGGGGCGGTCCATGGGTTTGCCGCAGCAGCAGGCGGTCTGTGCCAGGCGCCCCACGGGCTCATCTGCGCCTGTCTCCTGCCGCACGTGACGCAGATGAACGTGCAGGCGCTCAAAGACCGAAATCCCGCATCGCCCGCGCTCAAGCGATTCGACGAGGCGGCAAGGATCATGACCCGCAGGGAGTCGGCCCGGGCGGAAGATGCAATCGTCTGGATCCATGGGCTCTGTTCCCGCATGAAGGTGCCGTCGCTTTCCTCTATCGGGATCGATCAGGGTCAGTTCCCTGCCATCGTTGCACATGCCCAGCGTGCCAGCAGCATGAGGGGCAATCCCATCGTGCTTACCGAGGACGAGCTCAGGGAGATCCTGGAAAGGGCTTCTTGATCGTGACCGGTAAAAAGAATACAGGTGCTGCCGGCCGGGCATCAGGCAGCCGGTCAGGGAAGAAACTTCCTTGGGCCTGGCGCCCCTCATCCTGGTAAAAACCGCACCTGACGGCCTGTGCCGCACCAGCAGCTTACGTTGTCACTCCTGCGAATCATTCGAGACGGATCGACCGACATCCTGGAGCTTCATCAGTGCATCGATCTTCTCTTCCAGCTTGTCGATCATGACCTGCTGCTTGTAGATGACTTCGTTGAGCTTCTGAATCGTGTCTTCATGATAGGCCACCATGGTTTCCAGTGCGGTGAATCTCTTTTCGCTCATACGTCCCCCACGAGTGCCCTCTCGCTCTTTGCCGGCTCTTCCCTACAATATATCCTGCGCCCCGAGGGAATCAACCTCCCGGGTGCAAATATTTTCCCGCCATCATGATCTTCCGCCGCACGCTCGCCATATCCATGCTCCAGGCCTCCTTCATGCCAGCCACCGAACGGATGAGCCTGATCTTGGGGTATTCTGCGGCGCCTTCCCCCTCGAGGGAGAGAAGGTCGCAGAGAGACCTGCCGGGCCGGCCTCCATGGTAGGCGGGGTGCTCGTCATCGGCTTTATCGGCCGGCCTTTGCCGAGGGCCCCGGTCACGGGGTTTTCATCAGACGATCACGACGGAGTTGTCACCACCGTACGGGGCAGCCACATACTTGTCCGCACAATCATCGTTCTCCCAGATGGAGCCGTCAAGGAGGTATCGGAACTGATATTCCCTGCCCTTCTCGAGGTTGAGTGTGAGATTGAAAGAACCGTCCTTGCACAATTTCATGGGATTTTCCTGCTCATCCCACCCATTGAATTCCCCCACGAGGTATACCGTCCCTGCTGATCCCGTCATGCTCTTCGGAAGAGAAAAGGTCACCTTGCACTCAGGCTTGGTCTTGAGATACTGCTTCTTTAAACTCATCCTATCCTCCTTACACAGCCCTAAAGGCATCTCGATATCCCACGCAAAGGGCATTGTTGGGGATATCTATCCCATAAGTAATACCCTTTGGGTGTATCGAGTCAATACCGCTTCAGGGGAATATCCCGCCGGACATGCCCCGGGAAGGGTCACGAGGCTTTAACCCCCCTCATCCCTGCCTGGTCCTGTGCGCCACGAGCACGGCAATGCTGTGGTCCTGCAGCTGATACCGATCACCCTCCACCCTGGGTGATTGCCCGGGCTGGCAGTAGTCTTCTCCGGTCCCCATGGAGGTATCGATGACGCGGTACCAGGCATAGCCGTTATCGAGCCTGGGCAGTTCGAAGACCAGCGGCTGCCAGTAGGCGCTCATCATGACGAACACATGCTCTCCCTCGACCGGTGCCTTCATTTCATAGGCAAGGCTGTGCGAATCGTCCCGGAAATCGGGCTCATCAAGGCGAACACCGTGCCAGGCGATTTTCACGCCCGAGCTCGACACAGGACCACGGGGGACATGTTCGAGGTTGAAGACGCAGTGCGAGCGGGAGAACCTGATGAGCCCCTGCACGAACCTGAGCAGACCGCTGTTGGCCTGCGTCAGTTGCCAATCGAACCAGCTCATCTCGTTGTCCTGGCAGTATGCGTTGTTGTTCCCCTGCTGGGTCCTTCTCACCTCGTCACCCATCAGCAGCATGGGGGTGCCCTGAGAGGTGAACAGCAGGGTAAGGTAGTTCTTGATCCGTCTGAGCCTCATGCCATCGATGGCCGGGTCATCCGTGGGCCCTTCGACCCCGCAGTTCCAGCTGTAGTTCATGTCATAGCCGTCGCGGTTCGCCTCGGCATTCGCCTCGTTGTGCTTGATGTTGTACGAAACGAGATCCTGCAGGGTGAAGCCGTCGTGGCAGGTAACGAAATTGATGCTGCGGTTCGTGTCGCGGTCGGGCTGGGGATAGATGTCGGGGCTTCCCATGACCCGGTTGGAAAGCCGGTAGACACTCGAGTTCTCACCCTTCACGAAGCGCCTGACGTCATCCCGGAACTGGCTGTTCCACTCGGCGAAGCGATCCCCTATGAATGAGCCCACCTGATAGAGGCCGGCTGCGTCCCATGCCTCCGCGATGATCTTCGTACCCGCCAGCATGGGATCGGACTCTATGGACCAGAGGATCGGCGGTTTCTCCATGAGCTCGCCGTTTTCCCCCCTGACCATGACGGAGGCGAGATCGAACCGGAATCCGTCCACATGCATGTGCTCGACCCAGTACCGCAGGCATTCCGAGATCATCCGCCTGACAATGGAGAAGTTGGTGTTCACCGTATTCCCGCACCCGCTGTAGTTCTCGTACCGCTGGTGCTCGAGGTTGTAGATGTAATAGGAGTTGTTCTCCAGGCCCCTGAAAGAAAAGGTGGGGCCTTCATGGCCTGCCTCTGCCGTGTGGTTGAAGACGACATCCAGAATCACCTCGATGCCGGAGCGGTGAAGGGCCTTCACCATGTCCCTGAATTCGTTGACAGGGCTCAGGTGGTCGCGCTTCGAGCAGTACCCCGCGTGCGGCGCAAAAAAGGCCATGGGGCTGTAGCCCCAGTAGTTGCTTAAATGCACAGGTGCATCCTGCTCGTCGAACTGCTGCACGGGCATCAGCTCGACAGCGGTGATGCCGAGTTCCTTGAGGTAGCCGATCTTCTCGATAAGCCCCCCGTAGGTCCCCCTCTTCTCCACGCCGAGGCCGGAGCTCGGATGCCTGGTGAACCCTCCCACGTGGAGCTCGTAGATGACGCTCGTCGTGTAGGGGTTTCTCACGGGCTCGTCCCCCTCCCAGTTGTAATCGAGCGGATCCACCACCACCGACTTGGGGGCGAAGGCGATGTTGTCGCCTGGCCTGCACGCATCGGACCGGTCATAGTTCCTGCCGATGGCAACGGCCTTCGTGTAGGGGTCCAGCAGGACCTTGTGCCCATCGTACAAGAGACCCCGGCCGGGGTCGAATGGGCCATGAACCCGGTAGCCATAGAGCTGGCCGGCCTTCAGGCCCGGCACATAGGCATGCCAGTAGTAAAAGGTCCTGTTTGTCTTGGGATCGAGCGTGATTACCCGGGAGGGTCTCACGGCGTCGGCGTCATCGAACAGCAGGATCTCGACGGAGTAGCAGCTCTTGGAATAAACCGAGAAGTTCACCCCGTCCTGCAGCACGGTCGCCCCGAGCTGATAGCTCTTACCCGGCTGGACATCGCTTTGCATATCACCTCTCTCGCCTGCCCGCCTCATGCGGTTCATGCACATATTTCCTTTTTCACTCTTTGGCCCGCGAGTCAATACAAAGAGACAGGCCGTATCTGCCAGACGCAGGATAACCCTCTTCCCAGTGCCGTCTGCGGATTCCCTGACAAAAATCGCGAGATATTGCCCGTAAGAGTAATTTTCGATGAGGTTGATCTCTGGTCCGCCTGAGTTGTCCCCCTTATATTCTGTTATTTGTCATTAATGAGGATTGACAATGACCCGGCGAGCTATTATTGCTTGTTAGCACTCATAAATAGTGAGTGCTAACAAATGCAGGGTATACCATTTCACAAAAAGGAGGAACACGATGAAAATAAGACCGTTGCATGATCGTGTAATTGTCAAGAGGATCGAGGAAGATCTGAAGACCAAGGGCGGCATCATCATCCCGGACACGGCGAAGGAAAAGCCGCAGATGGGCGTAGTGATCGCTGCAGGCGAGGGAAAGAAGACAGAGGAAGGCAAGCTCATCCCTCTCGATGTCCAGAAGGGCGACCAGGTGCTCTTTTCGAAATACTCGGGCAACGAGATCAAGATTGAAGGCGAAGAAGTGCTGATCATGAGGGAAGAAGACATCCTCGGCATTATCACAAAGTAAGGAGGAAACTATATGCCAGCAAAAAAAATCATATACAGCGATGAAGCGCGCGCAAAGCTGCTCGTCGGGGTGAACAAGCTCGCAGACGCCGTGAAGGCGACGCTCGGCCCCAAGGGCAGGAACGCCATCCTGGACAAGATGTTCGGCGCACCCAATGTCACCAAGGACGGCGTTTCCGTGGCAAAGGAGATCGAGCTCAAGGACAAGTTCGAGAACATGGGCGCCCAGATGGTCCGTGAGGTGGCATCCAAGACCTCGGATGTGGCAGGAGACGGCACCACGACAGCCACCGTTCTCGCCCAGTCCATCTATACCGAAGGGCTCAAATACCTGGCAGCCGGCATGAACGCCATGGACCTGAAGCGTGGGATCGACAAGGCTACCCAGGCTATCGTGGTGGAACTCAAGAAGATGAGCAAGAGCGTCGAGGACAAGAAGGAAATCCAGCAGGTCGGCACCATTTCCGCCAACGGCGACGAAGAAGTGGGCGAGATCATTGCCGATGCCATGGACAAGGTCGGCAAGGAAGGCGTCATCACCGTCGAAGAAGCCAAGGGCATGGACACCACCCTCGAGCTCGTGGAGGGAATGCAGTTCGATCGCGGATACCTCTCGCCCTACTTCGTCACGGACGCGGACCGGATGGAAGTCTCTGTTGACGATCCCTACATCCTCATCTACGACAAGAAGATCAGCAACATGCGTGACATCATCCCGGTTCTCGAGACCATTGCCAAGGAAGGCCGGGCACTGCTCATCATTGCAGAGGATATCGAGGGCGAGGCCCTGGCAACGCTCGTGGTGAACAAGCTCAGGGGAACGCTCAAGTGCGCTGCCGTCAAGGCACCGGGGTTCGGTGACAGGCGCAAGGCCATGCTGGAAGACATCGCCATCCTGACCGGCGGCCAGATGGTCTCCGAGGATATCGGCCGCAAGCTCGAGAGCGTCACCGTGGTCGACCTCGGCAAGGCAAAGAAGGTCACGATCGACAAGGACAACACCACCATCATCGAGGGCGCAGGGGCAAGCGAAGCCATCCAGGGAAGGATCAGCCAGATCAAGGCGCAGATCGAGGAGTCGTCATCGGACTACGACCGCGAGAAGCTCCAGGAGAGGCTTGCAAAGCTGGCCGGAGGCGTAGCGGTCATCAAGGTCGGCGCAGCCACTGAGCCTGAGATGAAGGAGAAGAAGGCCCGTGTCGAGGATGCCCTCCATGCGACACGCGCAGCCGTCGAGGAAGGGTTCCTGCCTGGCGGCGGTGTCGCGCTCCTGCGCTGCATCCCCATGCTCGACTCCCTCGACCTGCCCGGCGACCAGAAGTTCGGGGTCAAGATCATCCAGAAGGCCCTCGAGGAGCCGGTGAGACAGATCGCGGTGAATGCGGGCATGGAAGGCGGCATCGTCGTGGAGAAGTTGAAGGCGCTCAAGGGAAACCAGGGCTTCAATGCATCCACCGATGAGTACGAGGACATGCTGAAGGCCGGCATCATCGATCCCACCAAGGTCACCCGGTTCGCGCT
>JAJFUP010000029.1 GCA_021372395.1 Deltaproteobacteria bacterium | reverse complement strand
GGCCTGGAGGCGGCATTCAACGCACTGCGTCCGGCAGGCGTGCTGGCCGTGTGGTCGGCAGGGCCGAGCCCGGCCTTCACGAGGCGCCTGGTCCAGGCGGGCTTTTCGGTGGAAGAGGTGACGGTGCGGGCCAGGGGCGGCGGCAAAGGACGGCGCCACACCGTCTGGATCGCCCGCCGGGGCATGTGACCTTTGGGTGACTGGGACCCCTGAGGCGGTTGACTTGCTGACCGACAGAGGTATTATGAACCGCACCAGGAGGTGAACACGATGCACGCGGGATTCATAGGACTGGGACATCTCGGCAGGGCCATTGCGAACAGGCTCCTGGAATGCGGCCACACCTTGACCGTCTGGAACAGGACTCCGTCGAGGGCTGCAGGGATGGACGTCCAGGCAGCCGACAGCGCCGCTGAGGTGGCAGATGGCGCCGGAATCATCTTCCTGTGCCTATTCGACAGCACAGCGGTGCACTCCGCCCTGACACAGGAAAAAGGGCTCCTTTCCGGCGATATCTCCGGGAAGATCATCGTGGATTTCTCCACGAACCACTTCGCCGAGGTGACGGCCTTCCATGAGCTCTGTAGCAGGGCAGGGGTCGATTACCTGGAAGCGCCGGTGCTGGGGAGCGTCGTCCCTGCCTCCCAGGGCGCGTTGACCATCCTGGTGAGCGGCAGCAAAAAGGCATACGAGGCGGTGAGACCGGTCCTGGAGCAGGTGGGCAAGCAGCTGTTCTTTCTGGGAAAGCCCGGCCTCGCTACAAAAATGAAGCTGATCAACAACCTGGTCCTGGGAAGCTTCATGGCTACCCTTGCCGAGGCTCTCGTGTTCGGGGAGGAAGTCGGGGTCGGGAAACAGGAGGTGCTCGATATCCTCCAGGCCGGGGCCGGCAACTCCATGGTGCTGAATGCCAAGAAGGCCAAGCTCCTCACCGAAGACTTCTCGGCCCACTTCTCGAATGCGCTCATCTACAAGGATCTCCACTGTCTGCAGGACCTGGCCTACGAGCTGAGAAAGCCTCTTTTGACCGGATCAGCGGTAAAAGAGCTGTTTGCGAGGACCTATGGCGCAGGGATAGAGGAACAGGATTTTTCAGCCGTCTACACGGTGCTCAAAAAAGGCTGACGCTAGGCTGCACGAAGCATGGCAATTTTGCTGATGGGTCTGTGAGCGGCAGGACAAGCCCCTGCTGCCTAAGACCTTTTATACCTGGCCCCGTAAAGACTCGCGTCGTACGGCGCCCTCCTTCCCTTGCAACCTTCTCTTGGGCACAGAGAGCAGTTGACGAAGCCGTCACCCGAGATGAACTGGATGCCGGAGACCGATTTCAGCGGCATGATCACCATGCTCCCGGTGAGGCGGACACCGATGGCAGCCGCAGCATCTCCCAGGATTTCGAAGAGGGGTGCCTGCTCCTGGATCGGCCAGTCCGGGAGCGATCCGGGGTTCATGGAGGAGAACCCGTGAATGCCGGTTTTTTCCTTCAAATATGCCTCGAAGTGACCCAGGGCGCACCCCAGTGCCATGAGCTTGATGCTGTCCGCCCAGAAGGAGTGCAGCATGCCGTTCAACTGCTGAGACCACTCCTCGATCTCCTGGCCGCAGGTGGCGACAAAAGGGTAGGAGATGGTGGCGTGCTCGAGGTTCACCCTCAGGACGCGGCTGGTGAAGGTCACGCCGCCGATAGCCACGGCCTCACCAGAGAGCTTGTCCACGGATGACACAACAAAGGCTGCCTTGGGCCTGGCCACCGAGCGTGCCTCACGGAGGATCCCGGAGAACTCGTCTGCACTGCGCGACCCGGGCCTTATCTTCAGCAGGCCTGCGAGCCCCGGCTCGTCCACCTCGAAAGGTATGTCGTCAAGGATGATCCGGTTCATGTCCCCACCTCGTGCATTCGCTCCGGGGCCTGCCGATGTCCCGGGCCTGCTTCATGCTGAACGTCCCCTTGTCTTTTACGGAAGATAGAGGGATTGTATGAATTCTTCCTGGAACCCGGCCCGGCCCGAGAGCAGCACCTCCTGAAATCGAGACTGTTCATATCGTGACGGGAAGGGGGAGACCCGTTCGAGGCCGTGAAAACACCCTCGGAAGATCCGGCATCCCGGTTGCCTGATCCAAAACCATGCAAACCCCCTCCAGAAAAGGTTCAGTGATCCCCTGACCGCGAGATCGACTACACAAAAACGATGATCTTTCACCATGAGTGTATCAGAAAACGCACGGGTCGGGAAGATGCATCGGCGGATACCTCCCCTTTGCCGGCCGGGTCGAGGAAAAGGGCTTTCAGGGCACTAGCCGCCCGGAAACATGGTCTTATTATACAGAAGAAATACGTGGAGAATCATCCGGGAGACCTGCAGCAGATCGATCGCAGGGGAGGAAAGCGTGAAGAGAGCATGTATCGGTACGACAATGATGTTCCTGATCCTCCTGGGGGTTTCTCCCGGGGCCTTCGCCACCAACGGTGACAACCTCATCGGCATCGGACCCATTGCACGGTCCATGGGAGGCGTGGGCATCGCAGCGCCGCAGGACGCCATCAGCGCCGTGTTCTCCAACCCTGCGAGCATGTGCACCGGGCCGTTCTGCCCGTCGTCGACGTTCGATTTCGCAGGCACGATATTCATGCCGCACGTGAAGGCTGCGGTGAAGGGCGAGGAAGGGACCGTCAAGTCCGACAGTGCGCCCACCTTGTTCGGCATCCCGGCCATCGGGCTGAGCGTTCCGCTGACCGCCCGGATGCCCGTCTGGAGGTTCGGCATCGCCGCCTACGGGGTGTCCGGCCTCGGGGTGGACTACCGGGGAACCGATCTGGACAAGGCCACCCTGGGGGGAGTATACCCGCTCATTCAGGGCGAGTACACCCAGCTCCAGATCATGAAGTTTGCGCCTGCCATCGCGGTTCAGCCCATTGACGATCTTTCCCTGGGGATCGCCCTGCACATCGACTACGCCAGCCTCGACCTCAGAGGCGGGTCATCCCCGGCCTACGGGGCAGGGGTCCAGCTGGGCGCTATCTATTCGCTTTCCAGCACAGTGAACCTTGGCCTGAGCTACATTACCTCCCAGAAGGTGAACCACCGGAGGATCCTCGACTTCGACCAGGACGGCAGGCTCGATTCCCTCAAGCTCGAGGCGCCCCAGCAGATGGGATTCGGGGCGGCCTACCAGAACCCCGCCACGATGAACCTCCTCGTCGAGGCGGACGTGAAGTGGCTGAACTGGTCGGACGCCGACGGGTACAGCGATTTCGACTGGGGGAACCAGTGGGTGTACGCCCTGGGAATCCAGGTGGAGCCGGTGAAGAAGTTTTCGCTCAGGGCCGGGTTCAACTACGCAAAGAACCCGCTCAAGAAGCACAGCAACTTCGACGGGAGCTTCGATTTTTCGAATCCGGAGCAGCCGGTTCCCAACAGCATAAACCGGGTCCAGGGGAAGATCCTTCCCACCTACTACTACGAGACCTTCCGGATCATCGGGTTCCCGGCCATCGTGGAGAAGCACCTCACCTTCGGGGCCGGCTACAAAGTCACCGAGAGGTTCTCCATGAACGTCGGCTACATGCACGCCTTTGAGAATACGATCTCAGAGATGGGCATCAACCCTCTGGGGCAGCCCATCACCATCGAGTCGAAGCTCAACGAGGACAGCCTCGATTTCGGGCTCACGTGGTACTTCTGATTTCTTGACATCCTTTTCTCTGCGGAAGAAGATGGGGCAAAGAGGCTTTTGCTGCATGGATCGACAAGCACATTGAGGGCGGGCCTTGTGAAGGGACAGACCATCCAAAGAAAGCGGAGTGTGGCATGTTCAAGATGTGGAAATGGCTCGTCGGTATCCTGGTGATCGCCGTGCTGGCGGGCATCACGCTGCAGTTCGCCTCGCTCTTTTCCCCGCCCGGCCGGCCGGACGGCCACTCGCCCTCTATCTTTCAGCGGGCCGCCCGCCTTTTGTTTCCGGGCAACAGGGCAGTGGATGGCACAAAAGTCCCTGAGCGCGACAGGAAGCTGGAGATGAGTGGAGAGACGGTCTCCCGGCTGCGCGCCGTGTATGGGGGCGCCATGGAAGACCCAGGGGTCCAGGTGAGGGCCATCGAGGAGATCCGGCGTATTCTCATGGCGGAGTTCCCGAAGACCTGGCACGCTCGGATGAACGAGGCCCTGCACATGGTTTTTCCGGAAAAGCAGGGGCAGCTCGCCAAGGTATCCGCGAAGCTCGACCGATACAATGCGTGGCTCGAACAGAACTGGGGAGGGCTCCTGGGGTTGCGCAGCTCCGAGAGAAACGCCATCCTCTGGGGTAAGCGCCGCGAGATCTTCGGCCAGGCGGCAGATGACATCTGGGCGGATGAGCGAAGGATGGAAAAGATCTCGCAAGTCCTCGACGGTCTGAACAGTGCGAAAGGCGCCCCCCTTTCGGAGAAGCTCGCCTTCTTCGAGGCCACCATCCGGCAGGAGTACGCCCGGCAGGCCGATGCCTTCATCAGGGACCATCAGTCGGAGCTCCTGGACCGCTTTCTCGGCATGGAGAGCGTCCAGGCGGATCTCAAGCGGATGCGGCCCCAGGAAAGGAGGCAGGCCCTTTTGGCCATTCGCAAGGCTTTAGGCATGGACGAGGAGACGCTGAAGCGTCTGGACGAGCTCGAGAAGATCAGGGACCAGCGGTGGGAGAAGGGGCTCGCGTACCTGAAGGAACGCCGGCGCATAGTGGGAGCCTCGCAGGGAGAGGCCAGGGAGCGCATGCTCGATGAGCTGAGGGCCAGGTACTTCGGGCCCGACGCGCCGGTCATCGCGGGCGAGGAGGCCTCCGGCTTCTCGAGATTTGCCGCCAGGCGTGTGTACGGGAAGAACTGAACCTGCCCCACGTGGCATAGCCTGACTGCATGAGATCTCGTGGCCGCTTCCTTCCTTGCAAACAAGGTATCGATAAAACCGTGGCATACCCGGTTTGAGCCGCAAACTTGGATGCTGTCCCTACTCGCCCAGCCACAGCTTCGTCTGGGTGGATTCCTGCATGATCTTCTCTCTGGCGGCGAGGTAGGTCTTGTACCCGCCGCTGAGGTTCCTCGACCTGAACCCGTGATGGATCAGGATGCGATGGGCCAGGTAGCTCCTGAGGCCCGTGGCGCAGAAGGGTATGCAGATCTTTTCCCTGTCCAGCTCGCCGAGACGGTCTCTCAGCTCGTGCAGCGGGATGTGCAGCGCACCCTCTATCTTTCCGGAGATCGCGAGCTCGTCTGCGTTCCGGAGGTCGATGAGCACGTGCTTGTCATGGTCGAGCTCTCCCATCTCGTCCCAGTGGGTCACCTCCATGTCGCCGTTGATGATGTTGGCTGCCACGTACCCCGCTATGTTGACCGGGTCCTTGGCGGAAGAGTAGGGCGGAGCATAGGCGAGCTCCAGCTCCTCAAGGTCGCTCACCGTCATGCCGGCCCTGATTGCGGTGGCCATGATGTCGATGCGTTTGTCCACGCCGTCCTTGCCTATGATCTGGCACCCGAGGATGCGCCCGTTTCCCGGCGAGAACAAAAGCTTGATGGACATGGCCTCGGCGCCGGGATAGTACGAGGCATGGGACCCGGAGTGGGTGTAGCTCTTGATGTAGGGGATGGAGTGGTGCTTGAGGCCCTTCTCGTTGCTGCCGGTTGCAGCCACGGTCAGGTCGAATACCTTCACCACCGAGGTGCCCTGCGTGCCCCGGAACACGGATTTCCTTCCCAGGGCGTTGTCCGCCGCGATGCGGGCCTGTTTGTTGGCCGGCCCGGCGAGCGCGGTGCTGGTGTGCGTGCCTGTCATGAAGTCCCTGATGCACACGGCGTCCCCCACGGCGTAGATGTCCGGGTCCGATGTCTGCATGGCTGAATTGACCACGATGTGGCCGCGCTCGCAGAGCGCAAGGCGCGCCTCGAGGGCGAGCGTGTTCTCAGGCGCGATGCCGACGGAAAGGATGACCATGTCCGTCTCGAGGGTGTTTTCCCGGGTGGTCGTTATGAGCAGCCGTTCCGCCTTCGGGGAGATGGACCGTACCCCTTCCCCCAGCGCCAGAGAGATACCCTTTGCTTTCAGGTGTGCGTGGACCAGGGAGGCCATCTCATAATCCAGCGGGGCCATGACCTGGTCCTGCATCTCGAGGATGGTGGTGGCAACCCCCCGGTCGATGAGGTTTTCCGCCATCTCGATGCCTATGAACCCGCCGCCGATGACCACCGCCCGTTCCGGGGAGGTTGCATCCACGAAGGCCCGGATCCGGTCCGAGTCGGGGATGGAGCGCAGGCTGAACACCTTCTCGTTGTGGATGCCGTCGAGGTGAGGCTTAATCGGCTCCGCACCTGGCGAGAGGATGATCTTGTCGTAGCTCATCGTGTAGGTCTTGCCCAAGGGGTGCTCCCGGACGTGAACAATCTTGTTTTGCCGGTCGATGGCGGTCACCTCGCTCATCACGCGCACGTCGATTCGGTAGCGTTGCTTGAACACCTCGGGAGTGGTCAGGAGCAGGTCGTCACGGTCCTTGATCACATGACCGATGTAGTAGGGCAGACCGCAGTTGGCAAACGAGATGTACGCTCCCCGCTCAAAGAGCGTGATCTCCGCGTTCTCGTCTACCCTTCTGGCCCTGGCCGCCGCTGTCGCACCCCCTGCCACGCCGCCCACGATCAACAGCCTGGTAGCCATGGTCGTTCCTCCTTCCCGGACTCATGATTTATTCTGTGGTGTCCGCTTTTATAAATAAGCGCGAGATCCTGTTTTGCCAGGCGAAAACGCATCCCGGCCTCACTGCTGGCGAATCTTGTCCACGGCCATGACATCAGTCTCCCACGGCCTTGGATAAGATCGGCTGCAGGGGGGCTAGGCGGGGGAGAACCGGAGCGTGTAGACCGCGATGCCGAAGGCCACGGAGGTATTCAGCGAGCTCTTGATGCCCTGCATGGGGAGCGAGACGACCCGGTCGCACTGGCCGAGGATGCCGGGGTCCACGCCCGAGACCTCGTTCCCGAGCACCAGCACCACGGGCGGCCCCTCGATGTCGGGAAGGGCATGGGCCAGCGGTTCTGAACGATCCCCTCCCTCCAGGGCCCACAGGCGCATGCCGCGGGCCTTCAGCATGGCCGCGGCCAGGCATGCATCCGGGTGGTACGTCCACCCGATCACCTCGTCTGCACCGAGTGCGGTCTTTTTGAGCTTCGGGTTCTCCGGCGTGGGCGTGATGCCGCACAGGTGCAGGTGTCTGGCCCCCGCACCGTCCGAGGTCCTGAAGATGGAGCCCACGTTGTAGAGGCTCCGGATGTTGTCCAGCAGCACCTCGATGGCAGGCGCCTTTCCCGGGAGTTCCATCCTGCCGGTCTTGTGCTCTGCGAAGGGCCCGCCTGCAAGAAGGGTGGGAGCTCCGCACCGGGGGCACTTCAATCCCGTGGCATCACCTTCCAGGACCGGGAAGCGGGTCCCGCATGATGGGCTCGTGCAGAGTCTGATCTCGTGCCGTATGCCTTGGTGCATGGTATAGATCTACCACAGCACCCCCCTCGGGAAAACGGCAAAATGTAGCGCAGTATGGGGTTCTGACCCCATTGACACCGGGAGCCCCGGATCTTTAAATGATGGACTATGGCGAGAAGGAAGATCCTGTCGCTATCCTTACCATGAACAGGGGATCACCATGAGCGTCGAACTGGTACGTGCCTTTTTTGCCGAGAGAGGGCTTTCCTTCGAGATCAGGGAAATCTGTGAGAGCACCGGGACCGTGGAACTGGCGGCCCGGGCCTTGGGGGTCGAGCCGGCGCTCATCGCCAAGACCCTTGCCTTCACGGTGGTTGGCCGCGGTATCATCGTGGTCACCACGGGAGATGCCCGGATCGATAACAGGAAGTTCAGGAAGACCTTCCAGGCAAAGGCGCGGATGATGAGCCCGGAAGAGGTCCTGGAGACGACCGGTCACCCGGTGGGCGGGGTGTGCCCCTTTGGGCTGAAAAACCGCCTGGACATCTACCTCGATGTCGGCCTCAAGCGATATGAGCGGATCTACCCCGCGGCCGGGTCCGTGAACTCCCACATCAGGATCACCCCGGGTGAGCTGTGCATCATCACGGGCGGCACATGGGTGGATGTGTGCCGGGACAGGGGGGAAGGCGAGAATACCCGGGCATGAGCCGATCGTGTGTGTCAAGACGGGGCTTGATCACCCGTACTACAGGTTACGTCAGGAGATCATCTGTCCCCGGGCAGCTCGAAAAGGCTCATCCAAGTACGAACTCCGGTCAGGGCGAAGGTATGGAAGCTGTGCCGGGATCTCGGATGAAGTCATCCTGAACATCTCCGGGGTCAACCCCTGGGAGCGGTTCTCCAACGAGTTCATCGAAGAGAAAGATCCTTTTCGACATGTCGTGCTTCTTTCCTATCGGTCTGCCTTCATCTTTGCGCTTCGTTTCTGCCAGAGGACATACGCTGCAAGGACAACCGTCATCATTGCAACAAGACCGACAACCGCCTGCTTGTAGTATACTTTTACCAGGTCCATATTGTTGCCGACGATAAAACCGATGTACGCGAGTATGGATACCCAGATGAACGATCCGACAACGGTGTATACGCAGAACTTCACCAGATCCATCTTCGAAAGGCCTGCCGGCAGCGAGATGAGGTGTCTTACGACAATGATCAGTCTCCCGGTAAAGGTGCTGATTTCGCCATGTTTCAGGAAGAACGCCTCAACCCTGGCAAATTTCTCCGGCGGCATCAGGAAGTATTTCCCGTATCTCAGGATCCAGGGCCTTCCGAGATAACAGGCCATGGCATAGTTGAAGAGCGCACCCGTGAGGCTGCCCAGCGTAGAGAAGAGAATGACAAGCCAGATATTCATCTGTCCCTGCGAAGAGAGGTAGCCTGCCGGTGGAACAACCAGTTCGCTCGGGATGGGAAACAGGGAGCTTTCCATTGCCATGAGCAGGAAAATGCCGAAGTAACCCATATCGCCGATTATTTTCACAAGCCACAGAATGATCTCTTCCATATACCTATCGTCTCCCCCAAAGACCTGTCCGGTGAAAGATTTTCATTTGCATGGATGCCGGACCGGTCAATTAATCCTTCCATTCCAGGACGTCATCCAGACCCTTCAGCCACTGAGTGAACGACAGGTCGGCCCTCTCACTCCTCACTTCGGCCCGGCCCTTCTTCGGCACATCGGGCTGCTCCATGATCCCGAAGTTGGTGTTCGTGGGCTGGAAGCCCGCCGTGTTCCGGTCGGTGATGTAGTGAATGAGCGCACCCAGCGCGGTGTCCGCCCCCGGGGGGGAGAACGGCCGGCTTTTGAGGCGGGCAAGCAGGGAGACGCCGGCCATGATCCCGGTGGCTGCCGATTCCATGTAGCCTTCCACCCCGGTGATCTGGCCTGCGAGGAAGAGGTTGGGGCTCCCCTTGAGGCTCAGGTCCTGCTCGAGGACCCGGGGCGAGTCGAGGTAGGTGTTCCGGTGGATGCTGCCGTGGCGGAGGAACCGGGCGTGGGAAAGCGCGGGGATCAAGCGGATGACCCGTTCCTGCTCGGGGAAGGTGAGCCTCGTCTGGAAGCCCACCATGGTGTACGCATTGCCCTTGAGGTTCTCTTTGCGGAGCTGCACCACGGCGAACGGCCTTTTCCCCGTCTTCGGATCGACGAGACCCACCGGCCTCATGGTGCCGAACCGCAGGGCATCGCTGCCCCTGCCGGCAACTACCTCGATGGGCAGGCACGACTCGAAGTACCGTGCGTCCTCGAAGGTGTGGGCCTGGACCCGGTCGGCATCCAGCAGTTCTGCCACGAAGCCCTGGTAGGCATCTCTGTCGAGCGGGCAGTTGAGGTAGTCATCGCTTCCCTCGGACCATCTCGATGCAAAGAAGGCGCTGCCCATGTCGATGCTCTCCGCATCGAGGATGGGGGAGATGGCGTCGTAGAAGAAGAGGCGATCGGTGCCCGTAACCCCGGCAAGGCTCGAGACCAGGGCATCGGAGGTGAGCGGCCCGCTGGCGATGATGGTGGGGAGAGCAGGGTCGATGACCAGGAATTCCTCCCGGAGGGTGGTGATCAGGGGACTGCTCTCGATGTGAGCGGTGATGCGGCCGGAAAAGGCTTCCCTGTCCACTGCCAGGGCCTTGCCTGCCGGGACCTTCGTTTGTTCCGCCACCTCGAGCACGAGAGAGCCGAGCCCTGCCATCTCGCGCTTCAGGATCCCGTGGGCAGTGAGCGGGTCAACCCCCTTGAACGAGTTGCTGCACACGAGCTCGGCGAGCCAGCCTGTCTTGTGCGCAGGGGTCATTGCCCGGGGGCGCATCTCGAACAGGTCGACCTCGATGCCGTTTCCGGAGAGGAAGTGCGCGGCCTCTACGCCGGCGAGGCCGCCTCCCACGACCCGGACCCTACTCATTGTCTCCTTCGCGGTGGGAGCATTCGGGGTTCGGGCATTCGAGCATGCCGCCCTTCCTGACGAGGAACGCCGAGCCGCAGTCCGGGCATTTCCTGGCCACCGGCTTGGTCCAACTGATGAACTTGCACTCCTTGTCCGAGCAGGAGTAGAACATCTTGCCCCGCTTGGACTTCTGCTGGACGATCTCTCCGGTGCAGCCCTGCATGGGGCACTTGAGGTCGAGCGGGTAGGGCATGATGTTCTTGCACTTGGGGTAGGCGCTGCATGCGAGGAACGGGCCGAATTTCCCCTGCCTGACCACCATGGGCGAGCCGCACTTGTCGCACTTCCGGTCCGTAGGCTCCGGGGCCTTGGTGATGCGCCGGGTGTTCTTGCACTCGGGGTACTTGCTGCACGCCATGAACGGACCGAACCTGCCGCGTTTCATCACCATGGGAGAGCCGCACTTGTCGCAGACCTCGTCCGTGGTCTCGGGTGCGCTCGGCTCGAGAGCCCGGATCTTCCCGGTCTCGTCACGGGTGAACTCCCTGGTGCTCGTGCACTCGGGGTAGCCTGGGCATCCGAGGAAGTAGCCGTTCTTGCCGAGCTTGATGAGCATCTCCTTGCCGCAGACCTCGCACATGACCCCTGACGGCCTCTGCTCCGCCCGGATGTTCTCCATGTGCTCCATGGCGTTCGTGTGCTCCGTGTTGTAGGTGAGGTAGAAGTCGTCCATCACCTTTCCGTAGTTTTTCTGGCCGGCCTCGATCTCGTCCAGCAGATCTTCCATCTTCGCGGTAAAGCCGATGTCAAGGATGTGCGGGTAGTTCTTCACCAGCAGGATATTCACGTCCCTGCCGAGCTCCGTGGGGACGAAGGCACGCGATTCCATCCTCACGTAGCCCCGGTCCTGGATGGTGGAGATGGTGGGCGCATAGGTGCTGGGCCTGCCGATGCCCTGCTCTTCGAGCTCCTTGATGAGGGTCGCCTCGGTATAGTGAGGGGGCGGCTGGGTGAAGTGCTGATCCTTCTTGATCTCCTGCAGCGCGAGCCTGTCTGTCTCGTGAAGCGAATCGGGCAGCTTGCTCTCGCCCTCGTCGTCACCCACCTCGTAGGCCTTCAGGAAGCCGTCGAAGGTCATGATGGACCCGTTTGCCCTGAGGCCCACGTCGCCGGCAGCGATGTCCACGGAGGTCTGGGCGTAGGTGGCGCTCTTCATCTGCGAGGCGATGAAGCGCTTCCAGATGAGCTCGTAGATGGCGTACTGGTCGTCATTCAGATGGGTCCGGAGCGCCTCGGGGGTGTTCTCCAGGCTCGTGGGCCTGATGGCCTCGTGGGCCTCCTGGGCGCTTTTTTTCGCCTTGTAGCGGCGAGGCTTGTCCGGCAGGTAGTTCTCCCCGAATTCCCGGGGGATGAACTGCCGGACGTTCTTTATGGCCTCCTCGGAGATCACGGGCGAGTCAGTACGCATGTAGGTGATGAGCCCGGTGATGTCCCCGCCGCCTATGGGCAGACCCTCGTAGAGCTGCTGTGCGATGACCATGGTCTTCTTCGATGAGTAACGCAGCCTGGAAGACGCCGCCTGCTGGAGGGTGGAGGTGATGAACGGCGGCAGGGGGTTCTTGGACCGCACCTGTTTCGTGATCTTGCCGATGGTGATCTCGGGAGCATTCCCGATCTGTTCCAGGACCGCGAGCGCGGTCCGCTCGTCCGGGATCTCCTTGGGAACGACGACCTTTGCCGTGAAGAGGTCGCCGGCAGGCGTCATGAGGACCGCCTCGATGGTCCAGTACTCCTTGGAGACAAAGGCCTCGATCTCCTCCTGACGTATGCAGATGAGGCGGAGCGCCACGGACTGTACCCTTCCGCCCGAGAGACCCCGCTTGACATTCTTCCACAGGAGAGGGCTCATGGTGTATCCCACGATCCGGTCCATGGAGCGCCTTGCCATCTGGGCGTCGTAGAGAGGCCGGTTGAGCTCCTTGGGGTTCTCTATGGCATCGCTGATGGCCTTCTTGGTGATCTCGTGGAAGGTGATGCGGAAGATGGAAGAGTCCGGCTTCTTGACTTCCTCCGCCACGTGCCAGGCAATGGCCTCTCCCTCCCGGTCAGGGTCCGAGGCCAGGTAGATGTTGTCGGCTTTTGCCGCGAGGCCCTTGATTTTCTTCACGACGTCACGCTTGTCCGGGATGACCTTGTATTGCGGCGCGAAGCCTTTCTCGAGGTCGATGCCCAGCACGCTCTTGGGGAGGTCCTTGATGTGCCCCATGGTCGCCTCGACCTCGAAGCCTTTTCCGAGGTACCTCTTGATGGTCCTCGCCTTGGCGGGAGATTCCACTATCACCAGCGATTTAGCCATTGTTGCTCCTTACGACGAATCTGTTCCCCTCGATTCTCCTGATGGCGCCCTCGAGCTCGAGCATGCTCACCCTTCGTGTTGCTTCAGGTATGTCCACCTGAAGTTCCCGGGCGATCTCCTCGATGCTCAGGGGCGTTCCCATGACGAGGGAAACGATCATGTCCTGTTGTTTCAGGGAAGGTTCAGTGTCCGACAAGAGGCTCTTTACCTGTGGTGCAATCTCCGCGATCACGTCCTGGGCCCCCTGCACGAGGGTCGCTCCCTGGCGGATCAGGTGGTGCGGCCCCTGCGAGCGCACGTTCGTGACTGCCCCGGGAACGGCCATGACGAGCCTGCCCTGCTCTCCTGCAAACCGTGCGGTGATCATGGCACCCGACGGCAGGGATGCCTCGATGACGATCACCCCGGCAGACAGCCCCGAGATGATCCTGTTTCTCCGGGGGAAGTTCCTGGCATCGGGCTTTGTCCCCGGCGGGAACTCCGACACCACGGCACCCTTTTTCGCGATGGCGTCCGAGAGGTCCGCGTGTTCGGGCGGGTAGATGGTATCGACCCCCGAGCCGAGCACGGCCACGGTCACGGCGATGCCATCGAGCGCCCCCAGGTGGGCCTCCCGGTCGATGCCCCGGGCGAGTCCAGACACGATGGAGATGCCGTGGGTGCTCAAGTCCCGCGCAAGGGTGAAGGCAGTCTCTTTCCCGTAGTGGGACGGCGATCGGGTACCCACGATGGCGACAGCGGGTTCGAAGCCATCCAGGCTGCCCTTCACGTAGAGAACGCTCGGCGGGTCTTCGATCTGCCTGAGGACCGCAGGGTAGGCGGGGTCATCGAGACACAGCGCATATGCATCTGCAGCCTCCAGTGCGCCCAGCACCTCGCCCACCTTCTGTTCGTCGGGCCCGTTCCTTAAGGCCTCGATCTGGGCCTTGTTCAGGATGCCCGACTCCTTGATCTCGGACACAGGCGTGGAGAGGATTCTTTCCGGGCTGTGAAAGCGTTCGAGGAGTTTGCGCACTGTTCTCGGCCCGATGGCGGGCAACAGGTCCAAAGCGATCCAGGCCTCGATCGTGCTCATGCGGATTCATTCATCTCCAGGATTCTGGAGGCTATAAGAACAGGGCAGCCCATGTCAAGAAAGTTTCTTCGGGGCCGGGGGTTTGAAGTGCCGCATGAAGGCATGCAGTATGCAAAATAGGTGGGGAAATTATCCCGCGGGAGTTTGTGATGCTGAACCGGCACCTGTCTCCCCGGGGTGTTCCTGAGCAGTCCCGGGACCTTGAAAGGCATGGAGAAAGCCGGTGTTCAGTACAGAGATTTTCCATGGAATTTGCCTGGACATATTCCAATTGTTGAGCACAATAGTATATGTACACGGGAGCCAACCAGAAAGGATTTTCTGCCGGCACTCTTTCCTGTAAACTAAATACGATATGCGAGCGTCTGGTAACGGGTATGAGCGATAACGATGAAAATTCGCTATGGAACGTGTCCTCAAAAAAAATCGGCCGACGAAAACGGTACAACGGCAAAGGATAAGGTACTCATGGGACATCCCTTCAGATCGATTCAACGGTGCAGCCGGATGATGAACAGGCTGTGGTTTCTGGTCTGCTTTCTGTGCCTGCCCGTCCTGTTTCCCCAGGCGGCCTTCGCGGCGGACGAGATCAGGCAGGGAGAGACCCTGGATCTGGCCCGCTGCGTCGATATAGCCCTGAAAAACCACCCCTCCCTCGTGAGTGCGAAGGGCAGCCTCGACGCGAGCACGAGCAGGGTTTACCAGGCAAAAGCGGGCTACTACCCCGAAGTCAACCTGTCCTCCGGCTACAGCCGGATACACCCTGCCCGGGGCTCCGGGACAGCCGCCGGATCGGGGAAGTACTCCTACGATGCGTACCAGAGCCAGGTAAACTTGAACCAGACGCTCTTCGATTTCGGCAAGACATCAACCCAGGTGAAGGTGAACACGCTCAGCGCAGACGCTTCTACGGCCGACCTCGAGGATGCCTCGAGCCGTGTCGTCTTCAATGTGAAGCAGGCCTATTACGGCATGGCGCAGTCCAGGCAGAGCCGGGATGCGTATGCTGAGTCGGTCGTGCAGTATGAACAGCGCCTGGACCAGGCCAGGAGGTTCTACGAGGTGGGGACCAAGCCGAAGATCGACGTGACGAATGCGGAGGTGGCCTTGAGCCAGGCGAGGCTCAACCTGAGCCAGGCGGAGAACGCACTGCGCATCGCGCGGCTCACGCTGAACAACGCCATGGGGGTCCCGGATGCGCCGGCGTACGATATCAGGGAGACGCCGGGCTTTCAGGATTACCCCCTGGATCTCGACGGCGCCCTGAAGAAGGCCTATGAAGCACGGCCCGACCTTGTTTCGGTCAGGGCCAAGCGGGAGGCGGCCGAGCGTTCCATCGACCTGGCGTACAAGGGCTACTACCCGGTGCTCTCGGGCAATGCCGGGTATGGGTGGACAGGCCAGGACTTTCCCCTGGACAGGGAGTGGAGCCTGGGCGCCTCGCTGACGTTTCCGCTGTTCAGCGGTTTTTCCACCCGATACCAGGTGGAAGAGGCCCGGGGTAACCTGGAGGTGCTCAAAGGCGACGAGGAGCTCATCCGGCAGAACGTGCTCTACGATGTGAAGCAGGCCTTTTACAATCTGGGGGAGGTTCGTGAGAGGATCACCCTGGCCGAACTCTCGGTGAGGCAAGCCCGTGAGAACCGGGAGCTGGCTCAGGGGCGCTATGCCGCAGGCGTAGGGAACACCATCGAGGTGACCGATGCGCTCACCAGCGAGATCAATGCCAAGACCTCCTACATCAATGCCCTGTTCGATTACCGCCTGGCCGTTGCCAGCCTGGAGAAGGCCATGGGAGTGAGCAAATGAAGAAGGTTTTCATAATCTGCATCGTCGTCGCGCTCGTCGGCATCGGCGCATGGTATTTCGTGACGAAAGACAATGATGTGCCCCAATACAAGACAGCAGCAGTGGACAGGATTGATGTGGAGTCCGCGGTGACGGCCACGGGGACGGTGAACGCGGTGACCACGGTGCTCGTGGGGACGCAGGTCTCCGGCACGATCAATGCCCTGTTCGTGGATTACAATTCCCTGGTCAAGAAGGGGCAGCTCCTGGCCCAGATCGACCCGGCAACCATCAAGGCCCAGGTGGACCAGGCTCACGCGAACCTGCTGAGTGCCGACGCCAATCTCAAAAAAGCCCTGGCATCGTTGGCGGATGCCCGGCGGACACGGGACCGCAACAGGCTACTGGTGGTGAAGAATTTCATATCCCGGAGCGACCTGGACACCTCAGAGACGAACGTGCAGACCGCCGAGGCCCAGGCTGACGCGGCCAAGGCCCAGGTGCTCCAGGCACGAGCCGGATTGAGCCAGGCGCAGACAAGCCTCGGGTACACAAAGATCGTCTCCCCGGTGAACGGGACGGTCATCTCCCGGAGCATCGATGTCGGCCAGACCGTGGCTGCAAGCTTCCAGACCCCGACGCTCTTCACCATCGCCGAAGACCTCACCAAGATGCAGATCAACACGAGCGTTGACGAGGCGGACATCGGGAACGTGAAGGTGGGCCAGGACGTGAGGTTCTCGGTGGATGCCTATCCCGAGCTGAGCCTTACCGGCAAGGTTTCAGAGGTCCGCAACGCCCCCACCACGGTGCAGAACGTCGTGACCTACGACGTGATCGTGCAGGTGAGCAATCCCGACCTGAAGCTCAAGCCCGGAATGACCGCCAGCGTCTCCATCGTCACTTCCCGCAGGAATTCTGTCCTGGCTGTTCCGAACAGCGCACTGCGCTTCCGTCCCCCCGGTCAGGACAGTGTGAACGGCACCGGGCAGAGAAAATCCGCACCAGGGAAAAGAGGCACGGCGGTCTGGATCCTCGAGGGCAAGGACCTCAAACGGATCCCAGTGAAGGTGGGCATCAGCGACGGCTCCGTCACCGAGGTCGTTTCCGGGTCCCTGAAGGAAGGCCAGGAGGTCGTTACCGCCGCTGCCGGCCAGAACAGCGACGCCGCAGCGAACCGGGCGCCGAGGATGTTCCACTGATGGCGCTCATTGAAACGGAAAACCTGACCAAGATCTACAACTTAGGCGACAGCCCCGTGCACGCCTTGGACGGGGTCACCCTGAGCATCGGGCAGGGTGAGTTCGTGGCCATCATGGGCCCCTCGGGCTCCGGGAAGTCCACGTTCATGAACGTGGTGGGCTGTCTGGACAAGCCTACCAGCGGGGTGTACCGCCTTGACGGCGTGGATATCGGCACCCTTGAACCCGACGCCCTGGCGGATATCCGGAGCCGGAAGATCGGCTTCGTCTTCCAGGGGTTCAACCTCCTTGCCCGCTCCACCGCGCTGGAGAACGTGGAGCTCCCCATGCTCTACAACGGTGTCCACGCTTCAAAGAGAAGGGCTCGCGCCCTTGATGCCCTGCGATCCATGGGGCTCGAAGGCAGGGAGCACCACCGCCCGAACGAGCTCTCCGGGGGGCAGCAGCAGAGGGTTGCCATTGCGCGTGCCCTCGTCAACGAGGCACCGCTCGTCTTTGCCGACGAGCCCACCGGGAATCTCGACACGAAAACCTCCATCGAGATCATGGACCTTTTCGTCAGGTTGAACACCGAGGCAGGGATAACCATCATCCTCGTCACCCATGAACAGGATATCGCCCGCTACAGCAAGCGGGTCATCAGGTTTCTGGACGGCAAGGTGAAAAGCGATGAGGTGAACGGCTCATGATCAGCATTCCTGCCACCATCAAGATCTCGCTACGCGCGCTGTGGGTGAACAAGATGCGCTCGTCGCTCACCATGCTGGGGATCATCATCGGCGTGGGTGCCGTCATTGCCATGCTCGCCGTGGGCACCGGTGCGAGCCGGAAGATTGCGCAACAGGTCTCGAGCGTGGGGAGCAACCTCATCATCGTGGTACCCGGCAGCGTAACCCAGGGCGGCATGCGGATGGGGAGCGGATCTCAGTCCACCCTCACCCTGGGGGATGCGTCGGCGATCGAAAGCGAATGTCCGTCGGTGCAGGCTGTGGCACCGATCCTGAGCAGCACAGGCCAGGTCGTCTACGGGAACCAGAACTGGGCCACGGGCATCACCGGCACCACCCCCAGCATCCTGGAGATACAGGACTGCGCCCTCGTGGAGGGGAGGAACTTCTCGGAGCAGGACATCCGGAACGCCACCAAGGTCTGCCTCGTGGGCCAGACCGTGGTGGAAAACCTCTTCGGGAACGAGGATCCGCTGGGGAAGGTCGTCCGCATCAAGAAGGTCCCCTTCACGGTCATCGGCGTCCTGGAAGCCAAGGGACAGTCGCTGGGGGGGCATGACCAGGACGATGTCATCTACATCCCCGTCTCCACCGCGCAGAAGAAGATCATCGGCACTGCCACCCCCGGCATGGTCCGTTCCATCATGGTGAAGGCGAGGAGCACTGCGGAACTGCCGGACGCGGAGACTGAAGTGACCGACCTCCTCATGCAGCGGCATCGCATCGGACCGAACCAGGAACAGGACTTCACGGTGAGGAATCTCACCCAGATGCTCCAGATGGCCCAGCAATTCACCACCGTCATGACCCTGCTGCTGGGGGCCATCGCCTCGGTTTCGCTCGTGGTGGGAGGCATCGGCATCATGAACATCATGCTCGTCTCCGTGACGGAGCGCACCCGGGAGATCGGCATCCGCATGGCCGTTGGTGCGAAGGCCGGAGACATCCGTCTCCAGTTCATCATCGAGGCCATAACGCTCTCTCTCATCGGCGGCATCGTGGGGATCATCATCGGTACCATTACCGCAGCCATTATCTCGAAGTTTGCCGACTGGCCGACCGTGGTCTCTCCCCTTGCGGTCTTCCTGGCCTTCGGGTTCTCCGGGTTTATCGGGATCTTCTTCGGTTTCTACCCGGCCTACAAGGCATCGCTCCTGAACCCCATCGACGCGCTGCGGTACGAGTAGGCATACCATGGCTGCAAGGGGTCTCCCCTGACGCGGAGAACCCCCTTGTCTCAGCCTTCTCCCATGCGCCGATGGGCCAATCCTGTCTGAAGTTATCGTTGAGCGGTTGATTTGCGCCATACTTTCATTACTCTATAACAAGTATGGTCGTGTATCGCCGGACACGGACGGTATCCAGGGGTTGATCACCATGAAGCTCACGGTTCGTTCCTGTGCGGTGCCGGCAATTCTCGAAAAGCAGACGCTGGATCCGGGAGATGAGCATGAGTGAGGCTTACACAAGAGTCAAGACCGGGGGGGGCAAAGCACGGCAGTTTCCTGCAGTGCCGGCCATGGCCGTGGTGGTGGCGCTCTGCATCTGCGGTGGTGCCGGGTGCGGGGACAAGCACGGGGAGAGGGGCATCGAGAGGCCTGTTGTCACCGGCGTCACCGTGACAAATGTCGGAACCACGATGGCCCGCGAGGTGTACGAAGCCACAGGGACCGTTCGGTCGGAGCGCACGAGCATCGTTGCCAGCCGCGTGCTTGCCGTGGTCACATCCCTGCATGTCCGGGAAGGGGACACGGTGAAAAGCGGACAGCTGCTGCTCACCCTCGACGACCGCGATGCCGCAGAGCGGCTGAATGCCGCCACCCAGGCCCTGGAGTCGGCGCGCCAGAATCTAGGCCTGGCCGAGGTCACCTGGAGACGCTACCATGGCCTCTTCGAGCAGAAGGTCATTGCCGGCCAGGAGATGGATCAGATCGAGAACCGGCACAACGTGGCCAAGGCCGAATACGAGCGGTCCAGGGCCATGGCCGAGGAGGCGCGGACATACCTGGGCTTTTCCCGCATCACCTCGCCGGGCGACGGAGTAGTGGCAGAGAAGAGGACCGATGCGGGCAGCATGGCAGTCCCGGGCATACCGCTCCTGGTCATCGAAGGGGGAGGCGGATCCCATGTCGAGGTTGCCGTCGATGAGGGCCTTACCAGAGAGATCAGGACCGGCATGCCCGTGGAGGTGACCATCGATGCCCTGGAGAAGCGTTTCCAGGGGAAGGTCCGGGAGATCCTGCCTGCCGTCGATCCTGCATCCCGGACCTTCCTGGTCAAGATAGGGCTCGAAGGCAGCCGTCCAAGGAGCGGCCTGTTCGCCCGGGTACGGTTCCCTGCAGGGACGAGGGAGAAGATCCTTGTGCCGGGTAGCGCCATCGTCCGCAAGGGGCAGCTCACCGGCGTCTATGTGGTCGATGGCAAAAGGCTGATAACCTACCGCCTGATCCGGACGGGATCGGCGTCTGCCGCGGGGACAGAGGTCCTTTCGGGTCTCATGCCTGGCGAGAGGATCATCACCGGGGGAATCGAGAGGGTCGTAGACGGGGGCATCTTCAAGGAGAAGAGCCAGTGAAGATGATCGGCATCTCCGGGAAGATCGCCAGGGCCTTCATCGCCTCCAAGCTGACGCCCCTGCTCGTGATCGCATCGCTCCTTCTGGGGATCTTTGCCGTCTTGGTCACGCCCCGGGAGGAGGAGCCCCAGATCCAGGTCCCCATGATCGATGTCTTGGTGAGTTTTCCCGGGGCCACGCCCAAGGAGGTGGAAGAGCGGGTCACCACTCCCATGGAGAAGCTCCTCTGGGAGATCAAGGGGGTCGAGTACGTCTACTCCATTGTCAGGCCTGGATCCAACCTGACCATCGTGCGCTTCTATGTGGGCGAGAACATGGAAGACAGCCTCGTGAAGCTCTACAACAAGCTCATGTCGCACTACGACATCATCCCTCCGGGGGTATCCCAGCCTCTGGTCAAGCCCAAATCCATCGACGACGTCCCCATCCTGACGCTCACCCTCTGGAGCGATCGCCCCCATTATTCGGGTTACGAATTGAGACGCATCGCCATGGAGCTCTGCGGAGAGATCAAGAAGGATGCCGATGTCTCGGAATTCTCCGTCATCGGCGGTCAGAAGCGCCAGGTCCGCATCACGCTCGACCCCCAGCGCCTCGAGGCCCGCCAGGTGTCAATATTTCAGGTCATGGCCATGCTGCAGCAGGCCAACGTCGTGCTTCCGACCGGGTCCTTTCCCGCAGGCAACCGGGAGATCATCGTGGAGACCGGCAGATTTCTGAAAGACGCCGAGGACACGGGCCGACTGGTGGTCCATGTCTTTGGCGGGCGCCCGGTCTATCTGCGGGATGTGGCCGACATTACGGACGGCCCGGAAGAACCGGCAAGCTATGTCTTCATGGGCCTCGGGCCGGCAGCCTCTAAAAAGGGTCTGAGGGGAGATGCGGCCGGGCAGTCCGAGGCCGTGACCATCGCCGTGTCCAAGAAGAAGGGCGCCAATGCGAGCATCGTGGCACAGGAGGCACTGCGGAAGGTGGATGCCCTCAAGGGAGGCATCGTCCCGTCGGACGTACACGTGACCGTGACCCGGGACTATGGGGAGACGGCCAGGGAAAAATCCAACGAGCTCCTCTATCACATGCTCATTGCAACCATCTCCGTCATCATCCTCGTGGGGCTTGTCCTGGGGTGGCGCGAGGCCGTCGTCGTGGCGGTGGCCGTGCCCGTTACCCTTGCGCTGACGCTGCTCATCAACTACCTCTACGGGTACACCCTCAACCGGGTCACCCTGTTCGCGCTGATCTTTTCCATCGGGATTCTCGTGGATGACGCCATCGTCGTGGTGGAAAACATCAACCGGCATTTCCGGATGCACGCCATCGAGCCGCTCACGGCCGTCCTGGCCGTGGACGAGGTTGGCAACCCCACGATCCTGGCCACCTTCACCGTCATCGCTGCGCTGCTTCCCATGGCCTTCGTATCCGGCCTCATGGGGCCGTACATGCGGCCCATCCCCGTTGGGGCCTCGGCCGCCATGCTGTTTTCTCTGCTCGTGGCCTTCATCGTGAGCCCCTGGCTTTCGTACATCGTGTTGAAAAATGTTCGCCACAAAAGCGGCCAGGAGGAAGGCCACGGGCTCCATCGCCTCTACGGAAAACTGCTGGGGCCGCTCATAGACGCGAGGAGAAAGCGCCTCCTGGCCTTTGCCGTTATCCTGGGCCTGCTCCTGCTCTCCCTCATCCTGGTCCCGCTCAAGGCGGTGACCATGAAGATGCTCCCCTTTGACAACAAGAGCGAGCTGCAGGTCATCATCGACATGCCCGAGGGAAGGACCTTGGAGGAGACCGCGGCAGTGACCCGGGATATGGCGGAATACCTGAAGACCGTACCCGAGGTCACGGATTATCAAGCCTATGTGGGCACGGCCTCTCCATACAACTTCAACGGGCTTGTCCGGCATTACTTCCTCAGGAGCGGCAGCAACGTGGCCGATATCCAGGTGAATTTCGTGGCAAAGGGAGAGCGTAAGGCCCAGAGCCACGATATCGCCAAGCGGCTGCGACCCGGACTCAAGGCCATCGGCGACAGGTACGGCGCCCGTATCAAAGTGGCCGAGATCCCGCCCGGACCACCGGTCCTGAGCACCCTGGTGGCGGAGGTCTACGGACCGGAAACCGCGGGGCAGGTAGCCATCGCCCGGCAGATCCGCGACATCTTCGAGAAGTCCGACGGGGTGGTGGACGTGGACTGGTTCGTCGAGGACGACCAGGAAAAGCTGAGCCTCGTGGTGGACCAGGAAAAGGCAGCGGCAAACGGCATCAGCACGGAGACGATTGCCCGGAGCCTGCAGGTCGCCCTGAACGGCGCCCCTGCCGGCCTGGTGCACATGGACCGGGAAAAGGAGCCTGTCGAGCTGTTCCTGCGCATGCCCCTGGATCAGCGAGCAGACTTGAACCGGCTCCTGAGCCTGACCGTCCAGGCACCGTCCGGCCGACAGGTGCCCCTTGCAGAGCTGGTCGGTGCGCACAGCGGCGTGGAGGACAAGACCATCTACCACAAGAACCTCAAGCGGGTGACGTATGTGACCGGGGACGTGGCCGGGAAGGTGGAGAGCCCTGTGTACGCCATCCTCACCATGAAGGACGTCATCGCCGGGCTGAAGCTCCCGGAGGGATACGAGCTCAAGCAGTACTCATCCGTCCAGCCCTGGCTCGAGAACCGCTACGCCATGAAGTGGGACGGTGAGTGGCACATCACCTATGAAGTTTTCCGGGACCTGGGAGTGGCCTTCGCCGCCGTGCTGGTCATGATCTACATCCTTGTGGTGGCGTGGTTCAGGAGCTTCGTCACGCCGCTGGTCATCATGGCTCCCATCCCGCTGACACTCGTGGGTATCCTCCCCGGCCACTGGCTCTTCGGCGCCTTCTTCACTGCCACGTCCATGATCGGGTTCATTGCGCTCGCCGGCATCGTGGTGCGCAACTCGATACTGCTCGTGGACTTCATCCAGATGGAGTGGCGGGATACCGGAGAGCTGCGGCCGGCATTGATCAAGGCCGGGGCGGTGCGTTTCCGGCCCATCGTGCTGACGGCAGCCGCGGTGGTGGTGGGTTCCTTTGTCATGCTGTTCGACCCCATCTTCCAGGGGCTCGCCATCGCCATGATGTTCGGGGCCGTGGCCTCCACCGCGCTCACGCTCGTCATCGTGCCGCTTCTGTACTACGAGATTTTCAGGAAAAGGCCGTGCCCGTCAGCCCCGAAACAAGAAGGTGCGCCGCGTGAAATTTCTCCGTGACGGAAGAGGGACGAAGGATCATCAGCCCCGAGATGGCACGGGTCAGATCCGGTCCACCAGGACAGGGCATTTCGCCGTTCTCACGACCTTGTCCGCGACGCTGCCCAGGGGGTAATTGGCCGACCCGGTTCTGCCGTGGGACCCGATGACGATGAGATCGAAGCCTGTTCTGGCCTGCTCGTCCAGTATGATCTCGGCGGGCAGGCCCTTCCGGATCTCAAAGGAGATGTCGGCCTTCTTCGCGTCCTTCAGGGCTCGCACCTGCTTCTGCAGCCTGTCAGTAGACGCCTTCACGACCTCGTCCTCGAA
>JAJFUP010000014.1 GCA_021372395.1 Deltaproteobacteria bacterium | reverse complement strand
CGGTCCGCAACCCGCTCCAAACTGTTCCCACAACCCCGATCATGCAACGCCTGCGGGCTTACACACAATCGGTTTAGGCTCTTCCCATTTCGCTCGCCGCTACTTTGAGAATCTCTGTTGATTTCTGTTCCTGCAGGTACTTAGATGTTTCAGTTCCCTGCGTTCGCCTCCTTACCCTATGAATTCAGATAAGGATATCCAGACATGACTCTGGATGGGTTTCCCCATTCGGAATCCCGCGGATCAAAGCCTGTTTAGCGGCTCCCCACGGCTTATCGCAGCTTACCACGTCCTTCATCGCCTCTCGGTACCAAGGCATCCACCGTATGCCCTTAGTAGCTTGACTCAGTAAAATTACTCCCTTCCGTATAAAACATATTCATTTTTTTAAAGAGCAGCATCAATCAGTTCATTCTTCTTGTGAGAAAAACAAACTCATTGGTGGAGGTGAACGGGCTCGAACCGATGACCTCCTGCGTGCAAGGCAGGCGCTCTCCCAACTGAGCTACACCCCCATTGTCGTCCTGGTGGGCCTAGTTGGAATTGAACCAACGACCTCACGCTTATCAGGCGTGCGCTCTTACCAACTGAGCTATAGGCCCGAATTCAGCCTTCACCTCGGTTATTCACTAACCAATTTGTAAAAGAGCGTGTTTAACCTCTCAAAACTGAACAATGGGAGATGACTTTTTGTGTTACACCTTAGAAAGGAGGTGATCCAGCCGCAGGTTCTCCTACGGCTACCTTGTTACGACTTCACCCCAATCACTAGTTATACCGTGGGCGCCTGCCTCCCTTGCGGGTTAGCTCAACGACTTCTAGTACAGCTAGCTTTCGTGGTGTGACGGGCGGTGTGTACAAGGCCCGGGAACGTATTCACCGCGGCATGCTGATCCGCGATTACTAGCGATTCCGACTTCATAGAGTCGAGTTGCAGACTCCAATCCGAACTGAGGCCGGCTTTCTGGGATTGGCTTGACCTCGCGGTTTTGCGACCCTCTGTACCGACCATTGTAGCACGTGTGTAGCCCTGGACATAAAGGCCATGATGACTTGACGTCGTCCCCACCTTCCTCCTGGTTAACCCAGGCAGTTCCCTTAGAGTGCTCGGCATTATCCGGTGGCAACTAAGAGTAAGGGTTGCGCTCGTTGCGGGACTTAACCCAACATCTCACGACACGAGCTGACGACAGCCATGCAGCACCTGTCTCCGGGTTCCCCGAAAGGCACTCACCCATCTCTGGGCGATTTCCGGGATGTCAAGTCCAGGTAAGGTTTTTCGCGTAGCATCGAATTAAACCACATGCTCCACCGCTTGTGCGGGCCCCCGTCAATTCCTTTGAGTTTCAGCCTTGCGGCCGTACTTCCCAGGCGGAGTACTTAACGCGTTAGCTCCGACACGGGGGGAGTTTATACCCCCCACACCTAGTACTCATCGTTTACAGCGTGGACTACCAGGGTATCTAATCCTGTTTGCTCCCCACGCTTTCGCACCTCAGCGTCAGTTATGGCCCAGGGGGTCGCCTTCGCCTCTGGTGTTCCTCCCGATATCTACGAATTTCACCTCTACACCGGGAATTCCACCCCCCTCTACCACACTCAAGACAGGCAGTATCAAATGCAGTTCCGAAGTTGAGCTCCGGGATTTCACATCTGACTTACCTATCCGCCTACGTGCTCTTTACGCCCAGTGATTCCGAATAACACTAGCACCCTCCGTATTACCGCGGCTGCTGGCACGGAGTTAGCCGGTGCTTCCTCTGAGGGTACCGTCAATGTAGACGGGTATTAGCCGCCTACCCTTTCTTTCCCTCTGACAGAGCTTTACAACCCGAAGGCCTTCATCACTCACGCGGCGTCGCTGCGTCAGGGTTTCCCCCATTGCGCAATATTCCTCACTGCTGCCTCCCGTAGGAGTCTGGACCGTGTCTCAGTTCCAGTGTGGCTGGTCGTCCTCTCAAACCAGCTATGGATCGAAGCCTTGGTGAGCCATTACCTCACCAACTAGCTAATCCAACGCGGGCCCATCCAAGAGCAATAGCTTGCAAGCAGAGGCCATCTTTCCCCAACGGACTTGAGTCCGTTGGACGTATGCGGGATTAGCCCGCCTTTCGGCGAGTTATACCCCACTCTTGGGCAGGTTACCCACGCGTTACTCACCCGTGCGCCGCTTTACTCACTCCCCGAAGGAAGCTTTCTCGCTCGACTTGCATGTGTTAGGCACGCCGCCAGCGTTCATTCTGAGCCGGGATCAAACTCTTATGTTTAATCTCGATTCGCGTTTGCACGCTTATATCGCCTTCCACTATTCAGTTTTCAAAGATCAATACAGACTAAACCCAACTTTATATTATTGACATCTTTTCGTACCGATTGTCAACAACATTTTTTATCAAAAATCTTGTTTACTGGGTTGCGGGTTGCATATCTAGTAAAGAACGCATCCGATGTCAAGCGGAATATAATCTTTATTTTAAAAGCCACTCGACGTGAAAAAACCATCCGATGTCAAGTGAAATATCAACCCGTTTTCTCTGTCCAAAATCTTGAAAGAACACAGCCAAAATCAACCCGTTTCAAAGCAACTCACTGTTTAAGAGCTTGCCCGTTCTATGTGAAATCCAACCCCTTGTCAAGGCCTTCCTTAACTTTTTTTTCGATCCCTGGCTCACCGCGGACATAACGTCTCCCTGAGCCATCCTACAGGATCTCCACCCGGGCGAATCTCCGCTTGCCCACCTTGATAATATGGTTTCCTCTGGGGAGCACATACTCGCCATCCACGATCTTTTCCTCATCGATATGGACAGCCCCCTGGGAGATCATGCGCCGGGCCTCGGAGGTACCGCCCACAAGGCCGGCCTCCTTGAGAACGGCACAGACCCATGGCCTCTCCATACGTATGGCGACCTCAGGCATGTCCTCCGGGAGCTCCCTCGACTGGAACACCTTCACGAAGCCCTCCTGGGCTGCTTGGGCCTTGTCCCTTCCGTGGAATCTCTCCACCATCTCGTAGGAGAGCCTCATCTTCGCATTCATGGGGTGGAGGGTCCCCTCCCCGACGGTCGTCCTCATCTCTTCTATCTGGGGGATGCTGAGCGAACTGAGCAGCTCGTAGTACTTCCACATAAGCTCATCCGATATGGACATCACTTTCCCGTACATATCGGAAGGATCATCATCAACACCTATATAGTTGTTGTATGACTTGCTCATCTTCTGGATGCCGTCCGTGCCTTCCAGAAGCGGCAGCGTCAGGATCACCTGCGGCTCCTGGCCGTAGGCCTTCTGAACCTCCCGACCCATGAGGAGATTGAAGACCTGGTCCGTCCCCCCCATTTCGATATCAGCCTCGAGCGCCACCGAATCGTAGCCCTGTATAAATGGATAGAGAAACTCGTGGATGCTGATGGGGTGCTGCTGCTGGAACCGTTTCTTGAAGTCGTCCCGCTCCAGCATCCGGGCCACGGTCTGAACTGAGGTGAGCTTGATGAAGTCGGCGACCACCATGTTGTCCATCCACTGGGAATTGAAGGCCATCCTCGTCTTGTCCGGATCGAGGATCTTTTTCACCTGTTCCTGATACGTCTTGGCGTTCTCCAGAACCTCTTCCCGGGTGAGCGGAGGCCTGGTGGCGCTTCTGCCGCTCGGGTCCCCGATCATGCCGGTGAAATCGCCGATCAGGCAGATCACCTCATGCCCTGCATCCTGAAACTGCCTCATCTTCTGGAGAACCACGGTATGCCCGAGATGAATGTCCGGGGCTGTGGGGTCGAAGCCGACCTTTACCTTGAGCGGCCTGCCTTTTCTTAATTTCGCAATGAACTCCTCATCAGAGACAATATCAACCACACCACGCTTGAGTTCCGCCAGTTGCGCTTCGAACACGCCTCCCCCTTTCCTTTCCCTGTTTCTTTCTCACTTGTGAAGCCCTGGCGAAGCCTGATGGTTCCACCGTAGAGAACGGTTCCACCCGAGTTCGCCACCACGATGCCCCGAGCCCTGGCGCAGGGCATCGCTTCGCTATTTCGCAAACTGGATCGCCCGGCTCTCGCGGATGACCATCACGCGGATCTGCCCCGGGTAGGTCAGTTTCTCTTCGATGGCCTTGGAAATGTCCTTTGCCAAGAGATCTGAACCCTCGTCGTTGACCTTATCCACGTCCACCATGACCCGGACTTCCCTGCCTGCCTGTACGGCATAGGCCTTGGCGACCCCATCGAAGGAGCTCGCGATGCTCTCGAGCTCGGAGAGCCGCTTGATGTAATTCTCGAGCATCTCCCTCCTCGCGCCCGGCCTGGCAGCCGAGAGGGAATCCGCAGCCTGGACCAGGAATCCGTACACGGAATTCACTTCCGCCTCGTTGTGGTGAGATGCTATGGCATCCACGATCTTCCCGGTCTCGCCGTAGCGTTTCGCCACTTCGGCACCGATGATGGCATGCGATCCCTCAACCTCATGGTCCACCGCCTTCCCGATGTCATGCAGCAGCCCGATACGTTTGGCGATCTTCTGGTTTACGCCCAGCTCTGCAGCGATAATGCCGCAGAGGTGTGCCACCTCCAGGGAGTGCTGATAAACATTCTGGGAAAAGCTCGTGCGATACTTGAGCTTCCCGATGAGCTTGATGAGCTCCGGGTTGATCCCATGCAGACCAAGCTCGAAAGTGGCCTGCTGACCTGATTCCCACACCCCCTCATTGATCTCTTTCGTAACCTTTTCCACCACTTCCTCGATCCTGGAGGGATGGATCCTGCCGTCCACCACGAGGGTTTCAAGGGACAAGCGGGCGATCTCCCGTTTAATGGGGTCAAAGCTCGACACGATCACCGCATCGGGTGTGTCGTCGATGATGAGGTCCACGCCGGTGACTGCCTCGATAGACCTGATGTTCCTGCCCTCACGCCCGATAATCCGACCTTTCATCTCCTCGCTCGGGAGATTGACCACAGAGACCGTCCGGGCGCTGACCACGTCGGCGGAATATCTCTGGATGGCAGTTGACAGGATCCTCTTGGCCTTCTTGTCCGCCTCTGCCTCTGCCTCATCCTGGATCTGTTTCATCAGTTTCGCTGCCTCGTGACGGGCCTCGCTTTCCAGGGAATCCATGAGTTCCTTCTTCGCCTGCTTCGAATCCATCCCGCAGATCTCTTCGAGCTTGGCGATCTGCTCCTTCCTGAGATTCTCGACCTCGATCTTCACGGCATCCACATGCTTGGCCCTGTCAGCGAGCGACTGTTCGTTCTTCCTGATCTCCTGCTCCCGCTTGTCGATCTGCGCGAGCTTGTTGTCCAGCATCTCTTCGCGCTGATGGTTCCTCTTTTCGATGGCAGACGCCTCTTTCAGACGTTCCTTTGCCTCGGAATCACTCTGGGTCTTGGCGGCGAAGATGATCTCTTTTGCCTCGAGCTGACTGTCGGCGACAATGGTCGCCCCTTCCTTCCTTGCGTCGTCGATCATGCGCGCGGATTGCTCCGTGGCATCGCGGATGGTCTTCCCCTTAATGAAAAGGTTCACTCCATACCCGATGCCGGAACCCGCAAGCAGTGCTATGATTATATACATCACTTCCATTACTCTACCTCACCTTCATATTTGAATACCCTCGTCTGGGTAACCACGAGATCCACCCGTGCATCCCATGGGTCCACTGGAAGCTCATCTATGCAGAACTCATCAGGGCAAACCCCGATGAAAAGAACATCGGGATGGTTCCTGATAAGCCTGTCATAGTATCCTTTTCCGTACCCGAGCCGGTGACCGTGTCGATCGAAGACCAACCCGGGCACGAAGACCACGTCGATTCTGTTGACGTTCACGGTAGCTTCCGTGATTGGTTCAGGAATCCCATACATCCCTTGGATAAAATCTTCCGGGGACGCGGCAGGTGAAAAAACGAGGTCGTTTCCTGCCACCCTCGGGAAGAGAACCCTCTTCTGGCCGGGTTGCCAGAGGGAAAGAAGGCTCATCTCCCCCCTTACCGGCATGTACAGCGCAATTGAATCAGCCTTATCGAAGGATGGAAGTGAGCGAATCTGCACCAGAATCGAATCCTCGTAGCGACTTCTCTGTGCTCCGGGGATCGATTGGCGTTCCGCCATCACCACCTTTCGCAACTCTGATTTGCTGTGCATTTTCTCCCGGATCAAGAGGGCGAGGGAGGAAAGATCGTACATCCTTTAAGGGACTCTGCCATGCTGCTTTCGCACGCTCTTCTCGAGCATGGCAGGAAACCCGCGCGCGGGCTCATCGCTGAGCTTTACTCGGCTTTCCTCACAGAGAAGACGATGACCACTAGAAGAGATGGTCATGTCCTGTCTCCATGATGACACAGGAGGTACGGGTATAAGACACCTCTTCGGCAGGGGGCCTTCACTTCGTGGACCGATCGATGTGCTCTACTAACTGATCTACCTTTTCCGTAACCGTGCGTTTGAACGCATCGAGTTCGTTCCGAGCCTGTGTCACATCATCTGCCATATGCAACATCACCATCGCTACCAGTTCCGTTGTCGTCACTGCGGTGCCTCTTTGCTGCACATCAAACACCTTTTCATTGATATATCTTGACAACAACTGGACGTGGTTGGTGTTTCCCCCCGTCTTAACCGTATATTCCTGTCCGAGTATGTGTATCGTTACTGTGTTGTGCACCTTCTTACAATGCTTCCACGCACTTGATCAGGTGTGCAACCTTCTGTTTCACCTGTTCCTTCTCTCCCAAGAGATGCTCCATCTCCTGTATCAGCCCTCGTGCCTCTTCCTCCTTTTCTTTGAGCATTCTACTCAATTCTTCGTTCGTCTTCTTGAGCGAATTCACCATTTCCACCAACTCATATATCTTTTTTTCAAGGATCTCCAATGGTTCCAAAAAGAGATTCTCCTTCCATTATTGCAAGAGATTATACATCTATGCTACCTATTAAAGTCAAGATACTTATTCATTCCCTACCCGCGCAGAGTACCTTGAAAAGTACCGAAACACCCCGGGTACGCCTTTGCTCCCCTGCTCCTTCGGATATGCACGATATGATTATTTCTCGCATGACGGGCATATCGCCGATATGATAGAAAGATACCATACATGGAGGTGAGAAATGGAAAGTTCCTACCTTGAAACACTCTTCGAGATGGCCAAGCAGATTGGCGATGCAGACGATCTCCCGGCCATACTCGAAATCGTGGTGAATCATCTCCCGAAGGTTCTGAACGCGAAGTACTGCTCCCTGTTTGCCCGGAACCCTTCCTCCGGGGACCTCGAGATCAAGGCGCACAACCATCCCGACATCGGTGAAGACCCATTCATCTCCATTGGAAAAGAGCGGGAGAGCATCATGAACCTCGTGATTGCACGGAACAGCTCTCTCATGATCCGGGATATCGAGGAAGAGATCGGCCGCCAGAACAAGGACAAGTACTCCTCGAAATCGTTCATGTGCGTTCTCATCAGGCACAAGGACGAGGTGCTGGGCATCCTGAATCTCGCCGACAAGACCTCCGGGGGATTCACCAAGGATGACATGCTCATCGCAACCATCATCTGTGAACTGCTCGGGGTGTTCCTGTCCCGTATCGATTATAAAGCGCTGTAACGGAGGAATATGAGCTTCACCTGCGGAATCGTGGGGCTCCCGAACGCGGGGAAGTCCACACTGTTCAACCTCATCACGAAGGCAAACGCACCTGCGGAGAACTATCCGTTCTGCACCATCGACCCGAATATCGGCATCGTGAGCGTGCCCGACAAGAACCTGGACGCCATCGCCCATATCATCAATCCTGAAAAGGTCACCCCCACCACGCTCAAACTCTTCGACATCGCGGGGCTCGTCCGTGGAGCGTACAAGGGTGAGGGCCTGGGGAATCAGTTCCTCGGGCAGATCAGGGGGGTCGATGCTATCGTTCATGTGGTCAGATGCTTCCACGACACGAACATCGCCCATGTCTACAACGAGATCAACCCGGTGTCCGATCTCGACATCATCCTCACCGAGCTCGTGATGGCCGACCTTGATCTCGTCCAGAAGCGTCTCGATACCGTCAGGAAAGGCATGCGGCTCGGCAAGAAGGACATCCCGGCCGGCGAGGTGGAGCTCCTTTCGACCATCAACGATGCCCT
>JAJFUP010000303.1 GCA_021372395.1 Deltaproteobacteria bacterium | reverse complement strand
TGTTCACGTGTCACGCCGGACCGTGAAGCCTCCCTGACTCCTGCCTCTTTTGCACAAGTTTTACCTTGACCCCTCTTGATAAAACCTGTGAGTATTGTACACTACGAGAGAAGTTTACAGCACGATCTTTAGTTGTTTCATAAACAAAGATCATGGCCAATTGACAGCGAGAGGAGGCATCATGAAAAAATTGGTTTTGGGTATCTTCTGCGTGTTTTTCCCTGTTTCCGTCTGCCTGGCAGCCAACGTGGACACTGCCGGCATAGGGTCTAAGGCCACTGCCCTGGGAGGCGCCTACAGCGCCTATGCCGATGATCCCTATGCGGTCTACTACAACCCTGCGGGTCTGGTGCAGATAAAGGATCCGGTCGTCTCGGGCGGAGTCTTCATGCTGATGCCCAAGTTGAACTACTACGACCTGACCCTGAGGCAGAACGGCACCACGGTTCTCGGTCCCACAGACTATTCGGAAGATTTCGGCCCCCTGTACATCCCCCACTTCGGGGCAGCGTATCCGATCTCGAACTCCCTGGTCTTCGGCGTGGCTGCCTATGTCCCCTATGGCCTTGACCTGAAGTGGAACGACAATGCGGTGAAAAACCCCGGCGCGTACAGCGCTTTCCACACCCTGTACGCACGCACGGTCATCACCCCGTCCATGGCGTACAAGGTGAGCGACAAGCTCTCCGTGGGAGCCGGGATAAGCCTTGGTCGGTCTCAGATGGTGGCGGAAAAGGTCTTCTTCCCGAGCACGACCCAGATCCGGCTCGATATGGCCGATGACTTCAACTACTCCTTGAATGCAGGTGTCCTGTATCACCCGGAGGATTTCCTCTTCCTGGGTCTCACCTACCGGGGCCGTGCAAAAGCTGTCTTCGATGGGGAAGTGGACGTGAACGGGGTAGATTCCGGCATCAACGTGAGGACTCAATTCGATCACCCGGAACAGATCCAGGGAGGGATCAGGTACATCACCCCCCACCATGTCACCCTCGACTTCGACCTGGAATGGACGAGGTGGAGCATCCAGAAGGATCAGGTGGGAACGTTCTCGGAGCCGCTGATGGGGATCATCCCCGAGGCCAGGTATGAAAGGAGCTGGGATGATACCGTCTCGGTGAGGATGGGGGCCGAGTGGAAAGTGAACGATATGCTGGATCTCCGTGCCGGATATTTCTACGATCCCTCCCCTGTTTCCGACAGCACCTTCGATTTCGGATGGCCCGATGCCGACCGGAAGACTTACTCGCTGGGAGCCGGCCTGCACAAAGGAAACTGGACCGTCGATACCGTTGTTCAGTACTTCACCGCTGAGGCGAAACGGACGCTCGGCGGGGAAAGCTACAATCTCAATCATTCCTATAACGACTTCGACCCGTCCACCGATGAACGCGTCTCTCTGGAGGCTGACGGGCACATGTGGACAACGGGGGTGACGTTGAGCTACTCCTTTTCCAAGTGAGCCGTCTCAGCATCGCCGAACCATTTTCCGGAACAGGAAGGGGGAATAACTCACCCCTTCCTGTTCCCTGAAGAAGAGGAGAAGCGTGGAGCGGTCAAGGGCGAGCTGGACCGTCGGAAGCCCCTGACCGCTTGTTCCATATGGGAAAATGGGCCTGTGTCATATGAGGTAATTGCAAAAGTTTCGGTATGTCGTTCCCGCGGAAGCGGTAACCCACCAAATTTAGTGTGTTATGGACCCCCGCTTTCGAAGGGTGACGGTTTTCCGAGTTTTGCATGTAGTTCATGTGTTCAATATTTTCACTTTATCCCGGCAGGCAGTGGTGCTATCCTATCTGTATGCGAGTAAACTACTACGAGATTCTCGGCATCCAGGAAGACGCTTCGCTCAAGGAAATCAAGAAGGCCTACAAAGAGCTCGCCAAGAAGTATCATCCCGATGTGAACGCGGGTGACCCTTCGGCGAACGAGCGGTTCAAGGAGATCGTGCTGGCATACGAAACGCTGTGCGATACGAGCACGCGCACCGGTTGTGATTCCACCCCGGCAGAGCCTCGCATGCCAGATGAAGAATGGGAACGGGAATATCTGCTGAGGATGATGGCGATGTCTTCGAGGAGGAATCCTCGTGGGTGTCGCTGACCTTTCGATACAGGCTGAAACATACGAATAAACTTCTTATACCCCGGATGCCGCGTCAACCAAAGATGCAAGGCAGGAAGATCACGGGTCTGGCTGGATTGGGGAGTCCCGTTCTTTCCTCTTCGTTCGGGTTGTGTCTTTCTCCTGCCGAACTCTGCTCGCTGAAACCTGCCTGCAAGTTTCAGCGAGCAGATGGAAAAGAGAAGAACCGCCTCTGCCCCGATCGCTTTTCCCCAGCTTACTTTCCATTCAATTCAACGAGAAGGATACAGCACCATGACGAAACGCTTTGCCCTGCTTCTGCTCTTGTTTTTCAGCATCTGTCCTGCTCTTCATGCAGACGACGATGCCTTGCGGAAAGCCCGGTGCTATATCGAGGCATATCCCGATTTTTTCATCGGGTATGAAGATGGTTGCCTCGTCACCACAGACGGCCGCAGGATCACCTTTGACGACGGAAACCGGTCAAAAGGGTACACCCGGATGATCGAAGACCTCTGCGTAGGGGATGACGCCTTCGATCCGGAAGACGCGCTGCACTGGGATTACCCTGCGGGAAGCGAGATCCCTGCACCCGGCAAGCCGCCTGTAGGAGACCCCGGTCGAATCCGACCTCCGGAGATATTCACCTACATGTACGGAGCCACGAAATCCGACCGCAGGAGAAAGATGCGTCCGGTTCACTGGGCGGGCTCTACCGTCGGCCATGAGAGTTCCATGCTCATGACCACGGTGAACGGGGTCGACAAGGCCCTGGAGGCGGTTTCTCGTGAAATCGAGAATCTGTCTGCAGCAAAGAAAGAAGACCTGGAAGGGATCATCTTCCACGTCGATGCATACTCCGGGTATTACGACAGGCCGGTCCGCGACTATCCGCAAAGGACCTCGGCGCATGCCTACGGGATAGCGGTTGACGTGAACTGGGACGACTCGTACTTCATCGGGAGCCATCGAGGGGAACCGTATCGCTACA
>JAJFUP010000254.1 GCA_021372395.1 Deltaproteobacteria bacterium | reverse complement strand
CTTGCCGAGCTTCTGCTCGAAGGCTGCCACCAGCGCCCTGTTCTTTGCAGTGGCGCCCTGGAAGCATATGACGTCACCGATGCTCGTCGGGATTGCCACCTTCGTGAGGTAGTTCTCGCGGACCGAGTGGAGGGCGGATGCGAGGACTTCATCAGAAGAATACCCTTGGCTCAGGTAATAATTCATGTCCCTTTCCATGAAAACCGTGCACCTGTCCGACGACATGGGCGACTGCCTGCCTTCGGTGCGGCTCGGATAATCCGCAAGGGGGCAGCGCATCCTCTTGGCCTGCTCCTCGATGAAGCTGCCCGTGCCTGCGGCGCAGACGGTGTTCATGGCGGAGAAGGTCACGAAGGAGTTTCTGATTGTGGTGAACTTCGAGTCCTGCCCCCCGATCTCGATGATGGTGTCCACGTCCGGCTTCAGTTCGCATGCGGAGCGTGCGTGGGCGGTTATCTCATCGATGACCATGTCCGCGTTGATGATCTTCCCCACGAGCTTTCTGCCGGAGCCCGTGGTACCGGCACCGAGCACGACCATGGCGACCCCAGTGCGCACCGCGAAGTCATCGATGGCCTCGAACAGTGCGCACACGGCATCCACGGGCCGGCCGGAAGTCCAGGTGTAAAACCCGGCCACAACGTTTCTCTGCTCATCCATGAGCACGGCCTTGGTGCTCGTGGACCCGATGTCCACCCCCAGGAAAACCCTGTACAAGCCATCTTTCCCCGGCTCCCGGTACATGTCGACCTCCACCTTGCCGGGGGTCTTCCTTGTCCGGACCGTGTAATCGTACCTTTCGGTCCCTGCGAAATCCGGGTAATCGGAAAGCTTCAGCTCCAGGGGTCCGTACGCATACTCTTTCTCCCGGGTCTTTTCCTCTATGAGGTCTTTGGGAGACCGTATCTCGACCTCCTCCCCGGGTCCTTCTTCGGAGAGCCTCACGGCGGCCCCGAAGGCGCCGTAGAGGCGTGATATCCCGTCGACAACGAGGTCCTCGCCGATGATCTGCTGAATATGTTCCATGACCGCGGCGTTCTTCGAGACGCCCCCGCACGCGATGATGGGCCCTTTCACCACCTCGCCGCCGAAGAGCGTGTCCGTGATGTTCTTTGCCAGCCCGGAACAGATCCCGTCGCAGATCTCGGATAGTGCGTACCCCTCCTGCTGTGCATGGATGAGATCCGTCTTGGCAAACACCGCACACCGCGATGCGATCCTGGGCAGAGCCCCGGTGTTGGCTGCGGCCATTTCACCGAGCTCCTCGCTTCCCGACAGGTTCAGCCGAAGTGCCTGCTGGTCGAGGAAGCTTCCTGTCCCCGCAGCGCATGAGGTGTTTGTCCTGCATTTCCGGTAATTTCCGCCCTCATCGAAGAGGAGCAGGCTGAAGCGCTCGGCGCCGATATTCAGGATGGCGCCAGCATCCGGATGGACGCGCCTTACCCCGGCGATGAGGCACACGTTGTTGTCGTACCTTTTCGAGCCCCTCACGAACCCGGGGGTGGAAGAGGTCGCTGCGACCTGAGAGATCCCTGACAATGTGATCCCCTGGAGGGAGGCGACAATGGTTTGTGCTATCTTCCCCCCGTGAAAACGGTATGAGCTGTTCACTATTTCGCCTTCAGGGGTGACTTCCACGATGCCGACGGAAACCGAGCCGATATCTATGCCGAGTATGTTCCTGTTCATGGGCTTTGTGGCCTTTCTCTCTGCGGAGTGACCTTCCTCCGGAGGTATCTTTCTTTCATGTGCACTGGAGAAAACACATCATTTGTGAAATTATCTTTTACACAACTTTAACAATTGGAGTCAATATACTTCCGCCCAGACAAAAGGCAAGAAGCAGCTCGCTGAATAGCGGAAGATCAGGCTGGTGCCGCGGTTCTCGAGGGCATCACTCCTCTGCCGTGTCCAGGGTGTGGTTTTGTCCTGCCGGCCTCTGGAAAACAAGGTGCTCGACGTTCGGGGCCACGATCCCGGCTATGATCAGGAGCATGCCCAGGACCTGGAGGGCCACCACGTCTTCCCCCAGGACGAGGGCAGCCAGTATCACCGTGACCACGGGTTCGAGGGTCGAGAAGATGGAGGTGTAGGCGCTGCCTACCTGCTCGATGGCCCGGTACAGCAGGGAAACCGCTATCACCGTGGGCACCAGGGCAAGAACGAACACGACAGAGAAATGCCTTGCGCTCAGGGCGAACAGCTCCAGGGGGTTATGCAGCATGGAATAGAACAGGGCCGTGGCCAGGAGGGCATAGAACGTCACCCGGAGCGGATTCTCTCCCTTGAGAAAAAACTGGACCGTGATGAGGTACACCGAGAACACGATCATGGAAGCCACGGCAAGACCGATCCCGTACATGCTCAAACCCTTGACAAAGGCATCGTAGAACACCAGGACGCAACCGGCCACGAGAAGGAGAAGCGATGTCACGACCCCCGGGGTTGCCTTCAGCCTGAAAAAGATCATGGACAGCACGGTCACGGTCACGGGGTAGAAGTAGATGATCAGTGTGGCGGTGGAAGCGGGAATATAGGTCAGCGACTGGAAGTACAGGAAGCTCTGGAGACCGTAAAACCCGAAACCCAGGATCAGACCCCGGACAAGGGTGCGAATGGTCGGCCTGATGAGCGAACGATCCTTCAAGGTCAGGTAGGCGCACATGATGATGGTTGCGAGCCAGAAACGGTAGGTCAGCATCTCTGTGGCGCCCATGCCCTCGCGTAAGCCGATCTTGGCGAGGATGGAGAGGCAGCCGTAGCATGTCCCTGAGATGAGTGCGAATATCAGGCCCTTTCTCAATGATGTCCTCACACGTCGGGGGATGGGATGATCTTTCTCTCTAATGAGTCGGCCGCCCTTTGTAAAGGATGAAAGAGAACCCGGTCATGCCCCTGGGCACAGGAAGGGGACAACCGGTTGCACGGGGGCTCTACGAATCGGGTGCTCTCTGTGGTATGATGGATATCAGAAGGAGGGTGCCATGTCGTTGAGATTTGAGACCATCAAGACGGGTATTTCGTTCGGGACCGCACTGGCGATCGTCATCTCCTGGTCGATGAACCAGTCCGTTCTCTGGGCGATCATCCACGGGATCTTTTCCTGGTTCTACGTGATCTATTACGTGATCAGATACTGAAAAAAGGCCCTTTTGAGGGGGCTTCTCACTCCTGAACGAGGAACTCGCGGATGTCGATCCTGGGGCACGGGCTTGCCATGAGCCCTTCCAGGGACCCGAAGCCCCTCGCCCGGTCGCCATTCCTGTCGTGCCATGCCACGTAGATGGTCACCTCCTTGCCGAGAGGTCTTTGTGTCACCATCCAGAACCGGTAAAATTCCATTCCGTCGTGGGACAGGGGGTTCAGGGGATCCTGATGCCAGCCCTCCAAAATCTCCGGAGAAGTCCCCACAAGGGCCTGCAGCGAGAGGATCCCGGCCTGCCCGAGCATGGTCGCACGGGTGAGGTGTTCGCCATAGGCCTTCGACTGCACGGCAAGGACCGAGAGCTTCGCGACGGCCAGAACGCACACCATGACCATGACGAGGGCTACCATCACCTCGATAAGCGTGAATCCTTTCTTCATCTGAGCACCTCCCATCCTTTGCCGTACTCGTACATCCTGGTCGTGCCGGATGCCGGGAGCGTCCTGAGAGCCATGGACCCGGTGCTCTTCTCCCCGCGCAGGAAGATGGTCCCTGCATTACAGCTGCCCATGGGGGAAAAGCTCACCTTGTTGTTGACAAAGCTCACCCCGTCCAACGGGACTTCGGTGTCGTTCGGACCAAAAGGCAGGAGACACCCGAAGAAGATCCCGGAGGAGAGGCGATAGGGCCCCATCCGCTCTTCGCCGGGGTCTTCCCGGCCGTTCGCGTTGGCATCACCGTAACAGGCCCACCTCCCCTGCCCGGGCAAGATCGTGATACGCCAGGAATATCCGGTTTCCATGGCCCGTTCCCGGACCCGGGAGAACAGCGTGCAGATCTCGTCAGCCTGATGGGAGAGTGCCTTCCTCGACGAGTACCCGGAAAGCCCCGGCAGGGCGATGGCAGCCAGCACCGATATGATGACGAGCGTCACCATCAGCTCCGCAAGGGTAACCCCTGATGCGTGCTTTAAGCAGGTTTGGTCGTAACGAGATCCGACCTCCTCAGATCTCTCAACACAGCATTTGCAATACATATTCCCCAGAAAAGTTCGCCATCCGCGCCGAGAAAGGAGTATTTGTCCCGGTCGCAGGCATACAAGTTCTCTCTTGGAGAAATATAATGTCTTCTCGTGAAAATGGAAGGGGGCCGGACGGAATCGGAGAATCTGAAGTAGGGCCTGACCGTATCGTCTGCTATGACATTGACGGTCTCAAACCCGAGAAGCGTCCCCTCCAGGGTGAAAAGGACACGCTGGAGCAGTTTATAGACCATGCCCGAGGCCCAGGAGAAGATCTCCGTCAATGACATCAGACTGTCGTTGCCGCTCGTTATCCTCGTGAAGAAGCGGATCTTCGTCCGGGGATCTCCCCGGGTCGTCCACAAGATCAGGGGAAAATCCAGATCGTCCGGGGGGGGCACCACCAGGAGCTGTTCGCCTATCCGTGCACCGACCTCGGCCCCTCTCACCTCACACTGTCCATGGAGGAAAAAGCCGTCGGATCGTGCCTTGCCGGGGAGCTCTTCCGTCAGATAGTGGCCTGCCTTGTACGTGACCCCCTCCAGTGTCAGGCCCAGTGTCTCCTTGCCTGAAATCATGAGCTCTGCGCCGGGGGTCTCGACACAGTCGCCATTGGTCGCTTTGAGACGGGCACCGAGCACGGCCTTCATCTTCCCGTACTCCATTGCACACATCCCGGTGCCGGCTGCAAGGCCGTGCAGGTAGGCAACACGGCCGGCCTCCTGTGAACTGAAGGCAGCCATCAGGGCTGCCTGCCATGGCAGGTCTGCCGGTGCATCCTGACTGAGCTCCCGCCACAGGTGCCGGGGCTTGTCGAGAGATTTGATGAGAAGCGAGAGGTAATCTTTGTTCATGCTCTTTTCGCGGGTTCGGCCAGCCCATGCCCCGACCGGGTCGATGGGGACGTGTGCCCCGGTATCGGCCCACTGCGCGGCCGATGCGTGCTTTACAGCGAGCGACCTCATCATGCGGGGTTCCAGGGTTGCCAGGATGGGCTCCATCACGCCCCGGAAAAAGGTTTCGGTCACCAAAAGCGGCGTGTCCGGCCAGAGGAAGGTCCCCGGTTTTTCCGGTGAGGTGTCGACATGGAGGCAGCTGAAGCCTTTTCCGGCAAGGAGTGTGCAGGCGAGAAGACCTGCGACGCCCTCCCCGGAGCTCACCACGTCATAGGTCCTCCTCATATCATCAGCCCGTCCTCGTTCATGAGACAGATCCCGAGACGCAAGAGCATGGCAGCGGTTACCCCAAGCCCTTCTTGTGACTCGTTCCTCACCCATACCCGGTGGGTCCCGCAGGACGGGCTTCCCTCCTTGAGGATGGCGTATCGGACACCGAGGATGCGGGCAATCTTGCAGGCATACCCGGCGCCGGAGAGGAAACACCTCGTCACGTCCTCTCCCGATGCTGTGCTGACCGTTGCCCTGCCCCGGGCCACGGCCCGGCCGTCTCCTCCCACGAGATGTGCGGCAGGCCGCGGTGTGGGAAGGCCTCCGAGCTGTTCGGGACAGACCGGGACCGGGATGATGTGCGGGAGCTTGAGGATCCATCGGCGGGTCCTGGACCGGCCGTCATATCTGCAGCGGATGCCCAGGAGACAGGCACTGACGAGAACCGGGCCTTCTACCTGTTCAAAAATGGGTTGGTGAGGCACAGGGATTCATCCTTTTCGTAATCCCGGATAAAGACCTTTCTTCCCTCTATGGTGAGCCTTCCCTGGGCAAAAAGCTGGATGGCCTTGGGGTAAATCTTGTGCTCGAGCTTGAGGATCCTTTCCTTCAGGGCCTCTTCGGTGTCGTCCGGATACACCGGGACAACGGCCTGGATGATGATGGGGCCGGTATCCACCCCTTCGTCCACGAAGTGGACAGTGCACCCGGAGAATCTCACGCCGTAGTCGATGGCCTTCTGACGCACATCGAGGCCGGGGAAAGACGGCAGGAGGGCCGGGTGAATGTTCATCACCCTGCCGGAAAAGGCCCTGAGGAAACCGGGAGTCAGCACCCGCATGAACCCTGCCAGGGCCACCAGGTCGACCCGGTACTCCGTGAGGATATCGACAAGTTTCCTGTCGTAGCTTGCCCGGTCCGGATAGTCTGCGTGGGGCACCACGACGCTGGGGAGCCCTTTCTGTCTGGCCCGTTCAAGGGCATAGGCGTGAGGAACGTTGCTGATGACGACACAGACCCTCGCGTCGATCTCGGAGCGTTCGCACGCATCCATGATCGACTGGAGGTTGGACCCGCTCCCTGAGACCAGGACCCCGATGCGCATCATTGACCCCACCATCAGGACAGGATTACCGGCTCTCCGCCCTGGGCCCGTGTCTCGATGAAGCCGATGATATCTGCGGATTCCTTGAGCCCCTTCAACCTGAGCATGACATCGTCTGCATCCTTGGCCGACACGACGAGGGCCATGCCGATCCCCATGTTGAATGTCCGGTACATCTCGGCGTCATCGATGGTGCCGATGTCCTGGATGAAGCGGAATATCGGTGGCACGTTCCAGGAGCCCCTCTCGATCACCGCTGAAGACCGTGCGGGCAGAACCCTCGGGATGTTGTCGACAAACCCGCCGCCGGTGATGTGCACGATCCCCTTGATCTCGAACCCCCTGAGGATATTGAGGATGCTCTTCACGTATATCCGCGTGGGCGTCAGCAGCTCCTCTGCAAGCGGTTTGCTCAAGTCGTCCACGTAATCGTCAATGCCCATCCCGGCCTGCTCGAAGAGCACCTTTCTCACCAGCGAAAACCCGTTGCTGTGAAGCCCCGAGGAGTGCAGCCCGATGATCACGTCTTTTGCCGAGATGCGGGAGCCGTCGATGGTCTTGTCGGCGTCCACGACCCCGACACCGAAGCCGGCCAAATCATACTCTTGCTGGCCATAGAACCCGGGCATCTCTGCGGTTTCCCCTCCGATGAGTGCACAGCCTGCCTCCAGGCATCCCTGCGTGATGCCCTCTATGACCGTCTTCGCCCTCTCCACATCGAGCTTGCCGGTGGCGAAATAATCCAGGAAGAAGAGCGGCTGCGCACCCACGACAATGATGTCGTTCACCACCATTGCCACGAGATCGATCCCGACTCCCGCGTGGTTGTCCGCCATGAAGGCGATCTTGAGCTTGGTGCCCACCCCATCGGTGGAAGAAACGAGGATGGGTTCGCGATAATTCCTGATGTCCATCTTGAAAAGGCCTGCAAACCCTCCGATGCCCCCGATCACTTCCGGGCCGTGAGTGGATTTCACGCTGGATCTGATGGCCTGGACAAAAAGGTTCTGCTTGTCGATATCGACGCCAGCATCTCTGTATGTCAAAGACATGGATTACCTCCGGTCTGCTTTCTACTATATGAGAATCTCCTCTGAGTCAATCTACCTCCGGGGTATCCACGGGGATCTCCTTCCACCACCATGACGTGGAAGACAAGCATGGAGAGAACCTCGCGCATCAGGAGACCTGTATGCTTCGAGCGGGAGGGCGCAAAAAAAGGGATGGCGTCCTGGGCAAAGGGTTCGCCATCCCGCAGAGGAGGTTGTAATGGGTGTTTCTGGTTATGAAGAAGGGTCTACATGCTTCCTTTGTTCATCATCATGGTCGATCAATCCCTGTCCGGCGGATAGTATCCGCGGCAGCCTGTAGTCCGCAAGCCGTACATCCCTGCGAAACGGCCACGATCCCCGGCACGTCCGAGCCTCGCATCGGGCGCAACCTTCTTTGCCTTGAGGGCGTACTTCAGCCACTCCTGGTCCAGGCTGTCCCTGAGCATGGTTGTCTGTTTGTGCAGCTCCCACACCTTTGCCTCATCGATTTTCGGGCCGTTCATCAGGGATCTCATCTCCTGATTCTTCTTGCGGAGCTCTGACCTGATCGGGGCAGTGCTCTTTGCGAACTGCTCCCTGAACTGCGCAAGCTGTGTGCGCTGCGCCTCTGTCAGGTTCTGGGTTCGAAGGCCTGCGTAGGGGCACCCGGGATACCCTTCCCCCTTTTCATAGCGGGGACAATCGGGATATGTTCCTCCCTGGCCTGCTCGAGGTCCCTGGGCAAACAATGGAACCGATACCACCGCCATCACTGCGAAAGCCGTCAGGATCATCGAATATCTCTTCATGGTCGGTCTCCCTTTTTCACTGTTTCCCCCTCTTGAGCAACAGGCGTGCCAAGGACACACAGATACATGTATCATCCTGTTTTCTTTTTATTTTATTACACTATCCCACCGATTCCGGTCGGAGGTTCATCCGGAGACACCCCTGATATGCATAGGAAGTATACAGATGAACGATACAGGTGTATAAAAGATATACACCTGGCATGGGTGGCAATAGCCGTGACCATGAGGACAGTCCTGGCCGGGAGGAGTTGGCATGGGAGTTGAAACATATTCCCCGGGAAATTTTATGACTAAGGACAACACTACTCAACCGCGCGCGGGCTGGGCCAGGATATCTCCCTGGGTGATCATGGGTTCTCTCCTCGTAATGGTCCCCATCTTCATCTTCATGACCACGGAGAGCATCAAGACCCAGAGGAAGAACATGACCCTCATGCTCAGTCAGAAAGGCGACGCGCTCATCCGCGCCTTCGAGGCAGGCACCAGGACCGGGATGATGGGCATGGACTGGAGCGGTGCCCGGGTACAGCGACTCATCATGGAAACCGCAGAGCAGCCGGATATCCTCTACATCCTCATTACGGACAGGAACGGGAAGATTGTGGCCCACAATCAGCCTGACAATATCGGGAAGGAGCACGGCATAGATCTCGACAGGGAAAAGCTCGGGGACACCGTGCAATGGAGAATCCTGGAGGGTCCCGACAAGAAGCCGGTTTTCGAGGTGTACCGGAGGTTCAATCCGGCCTGGGGAAAGGTGATCGTCTTCAGACCGCGTCACTTCCGCCGGGACAACCAGGACTGGTTCCTGCCCCACATGGTTCCCTACAGGGTGAAACCCCCAGTCCAGACGATATTCGTGGGGCTCAACATGGAGCCGGTCGAACAGCTCATCCGGGAAAACATCAAGCAGAAGCTCATCCTTGCCGTGATCCTGCTCATGTACGGCGTCCTCGGCATCGGTTCCATCATGATCGCCCAGAACTACCGATCCGCCAAGACCTCCCTTTCCCGGATCAAGGCCTTCTCGGACACCCTGGTGCAGAACATGCCCATCGGCCTGATCTTCATCGGCGAGGAAGGCCGCCTCGCAGCCCTCAACGATGTGTCGGAAAAGCTTTTGACGCTTTCGCTGCGCGACGTCATGGGGAAGAAGGCCTCCGATGTCCTGCCGCAGCAGATCACCGGACTCATAGATGACCTGAAAAACCCGGACGAGGTTTCGAGCCGTGACCTGCCCATCGCCTCGAGGGACAAGACCATGATCTTCGAGGCGAGCGCCAGCATCCTCAGGGATGAGAACGACACGTTCCTCGGCCACATCGTTCTTCTGCGCGACATCACCGAGATCGAGCACCTCAAGAGGGAGGTGGAGCGAAAAGAGCGGCTCGCCTCCATCGGAAGCCTTGCCGCTGGCGTGGCTCACGAGATCAGGAACCCGTTAAGCTCCATCAAGGGTTTCGCCACCTACTTCAAGGAACGCTACCGGGACATCCCCGACGACCAAAAGATCGCCGACATCATGATCGGTGAGGTGGAACGGCTCAACAGGGTCATCGGCCAGCTCCTGGACTTCTCCCGCCCCATGGACCTCAGGAGAAGTCCAAGCTCCGTCCTGGAACTCGTGAACCATTCGCTCGGGATGATCGAGAAGCAGGCTCAGGAAAAGGGCATCGTGATCGATCAGGGAATGATGAGCGATGATCCCTGCATCGCCTCCATCGACCCGGACAAGATAGGACAGGTGATGCTCAATGTCTTTCTGAATGCCGTCGAAGCCATGGATGGAGGGGGCACGCTGTCTGTCTCTCTCCAAAAGGACGAGGTGCGCTCCCGTTTCATCATCGGTGTCGGTGATACCGGCCAGGGCATCTCGGAGGAAGACTTGCTGCACGTCTTCGACCCCTACTTCACCACGAAGCAGTCCGGAACCGGGCTCGGGCTTGCCCTCGTCCACAAGATCATCGAGGCCCACGACGGCGAGATCAAGATCGAAAGCAGGACAGGAGAAGGCACAACGGTATCCGTCATGCTTCCGTACGGAGGTGCGTGATCGTGGGGACGAACCCGAAGAGAAACATCATGGTGGTGGATGACGACATGGGCCACCGGACCATGCTCAAGACGCTTCTTACCGGCTGGGGATACGCGGTGAGCGAGGCCGACGACGGGTCGGCGGCCATCGTGCTCACCCGGGAAAGGCCCTTCGACCTCATCCTCATGGACATGCGCATGGTGAAGGTGTCGGGGCTGACGGCCCTGGAAGCAGTAAAGGAAATCAACCCCTCCATCCCCGTGATCATCATGACCGCCTACTCCTCCATCGAGACCGCCATCCAGGCCATGAAAAAGGGGGCCTATGAATACCTGACAAAACCGCTGGACTTCGACGAGCTGCGGCTGAAGATCGAGCAGGCCATGGATCACAGCATGCTGAAGGAGGAGAACCGCCTCCTGAGGGAACTCATCGGCGAGCGGTTCGACAGCAGAAACATCATCGGCAGGAGCCCTGCCATGGTCCGGCTTCTCGAAACGACCGCCAGGGCCGCGTCCTCAGACGCCACCGTGCTTATTGCCGGTGAATCGGGAACCGGCAAGGAGATGGTGGCCGGGGCCATCCATTTCAACTCTCCCCGGAAGGATCACCCCTTCATCAAGATGAACTGTGCGGCCATCTCCGAGGGGTTGCTCGAAAGCGAGCTGTTCGGCCATGAGAAAGGTTCCTTCACCGGAGCCCTGAGACGAAGGGAGGGCCGATTCAAACAGGCCCACCTCGGGAGCCTCTTCCTCGATGAGGTGAGCGAGATGTCGCTCGCAATGCAGGCAAAGTTGCTGCGGGTCCTCCAGGAGCGCGACTTCACAAGAGTCGGCGGCGAGGAAGTGATTTCCGTGGACGTGAGGATCATCGCTGCGACGAACAAGGACCTCGCCCATCTGGTCAGAGAAAACAGGTTCAGGGAAGACCTCTTTTACCGTCTCAACGTCATCACGCTCACCGTGCCCCCGCTGCGCGACCGCAGAGAGGACATACCTCTCCTGGCGGAGCACTTCCTGAAAAGATTCGCCGAGAAGAATGAGAAGCCGCTGAAGGGGTTCACCCCCCAGGCCATGGACAGGCTCATCAAACACCACTGGCCGGGAAACGTCAGAGAGATCATGAACACCATAGAGAGCGCGGTGGTGCTCTCCCGCTCCGCCTACCTGACCGAGGATGACCTCCCCCTCATCCGGCAGGACCTGGGGTATGCTCCCCCGGCGGGCGGGGTTGCCACGGGTTTCAGCCTCGATGAGATCGAGAAGGAGACCATCCTCAAGACCCTGGAGTCTGTCCGGGGAAACAAGAGCGAGGCAGCCCGCAAACTGGGTATCACCCGGGCCACCCTTCACAAGAAGCTGAAGAGGTACGACGTTCCTTAGCCCTTAAAGGGCGACCCCCGGACAGAACCGCTCCAACTCGCAAAGGAACTGCTGCCTGCCCGAGAAAAGGATCGTTGCCAGGCCTGCGCCCTGGGCCCTTTCGATGTTCCCCGGGGTATCGTCCACGAAGAGGGCCTCACCGGGTTTCAGCCCCATGAGCGAAAGGACTGTTGCGAACAGACTCGGGTCAGCCTTGCTCTTCCCCAGGTGATAACTGTTGAACACCTGCTCGAACAGACCCGAGAAACACAACCGTTGGTCGAGCTCGTCCAGCCAGTTGGTCTGATCGCTCAGAATGGCTACCCGCAGGGAGTTTTGTTTCAGTCTTCTCACGAGATCCATCATCCAGTCCCGGATGAGGAAGCGCTCGAGGATGATCTCCCTGAAGCCTTCATCGGTACCGCGAATCCCGGTGCTCATGCGGAGCCGGTCCCAGAAGAGCGCCTCCGGGCAGAGACCGTTGATGTACCCGGTCGAGTAGATCAGCTCCCTGGTGACCTCGAAGAATTCATCAGGGTCGAGCCCGTTGACCTGTGCGATGTGCACGAGACCTTTCCTGAATCCCTCGTCGGCCAGCACGCCACCGAAATCGAACAGTACCGCTTTAATTTTGAATGGTTCCATGAAGTACTTCCCCTCGTGACGCCCCCTCTATCCTGGAACACCACGATAGACATCTATGTCTCACAAGCGTGCTTGTACCACGGGTCTACCCTTCAGGGGAACTGCGGGAAAGCGTGGAGCATCAGCTCCTGTCGAGCTCGGTCCTCACTGCCCTTGCAAGATCGGTCAGTGCATAGGGTTTCCGTATGTATGCCCCGGCTCCGAGCCTGAGCGCCTCCCGTACCCTGTCCGATTCGGAAAAGCCGCTCACAATGATCGCCTTCTGGCCAGGCCTTATCTCGAGGATCTCCCGGTAGGTGCCCAGACCGTCCATGCCCGGGTCCATGATCATGTCCAGGATGACGAGGTCTGCTTTGTGGTCCGAGAGGTATGCCAGGGCATCCTCGCCGCTGCCGGCGACCTCCACCACGTAGCCGAGCTTCTTCAACAGGTTTCTCGTGATATCTCGCTGCTCCTCGGCGTCATCCACCACCAGGACACGCTCGGTCCCCGAATACGCCTGGATGGGTCCATGCAAGTCTTTTCCCTTTGCAAGGCGGTTGGTGACCGGGAAGTACAGGTCGAAGCGGGAACCCTTCCCCTCCACGCTCTCCACGTCTATGTAACCGTTGTGATCCTTGACCGTGGACCACACGACCGTCATGCCGAGGCCGGTGCCGCTCCTGCCCATGACCTTCTTGGAGAAGAACGGTTCGAAGATCCTCTTCAGGTCTTCCGGGGATATCCCGACGCCTGTGTCCGAAATCGACAGCACCGCATACTCGCCTTCGTCCACCGTGTCATAGCCCTTCAGCGGTTTCTCGAGATAGCGGTTATCGGTGCTCACCGTCACCGTACCATCCGTGGACATTGCCTCTGCCGCATTGGAGATGAGGTTCATCACGGTCTTGCCGAGGTGTATCTCGGACCCCAGTATGCACTTCAAATTCTCGTCCAGGTTCATCACGAACTCGACATGGGGATGATATTCCTTGAGCTTTCTGAATTCGGGGCTCTCGATGTAGTCCTTTACGATGGTGTTCGGGTCCACTACGTTCGAGATGTTCACGCCCCTGCGCGCCAGGGTGAGGAGGTCCTGAACGATGGCAGCAGCCTTGTCGCCTGACTTCTTGATGGTGAGAATCGCCTTTCTCATGGGGCTTCCTTCAGGTATTTCCATGAGGAGAAGCTCGGGGTAACTCGTGATCCCGCTCAGGATGTTGTTCAGGTCATGGGCGACACCTCCGGCCAGCGCCCCGATGGCTTCCATCTTCTGGGCCCTGATGAGCTGGGTCTCGAGCTGCTTCTTCTCCTGCTCCGCCTTCTTGCGTGCCGTGATGTCGTTTCCGACACAGAGGACCTCGGTAAGCACGCCGTCCGGGTCATGGATTATCTTGTTGCTCCAGCTCACCCAGACCCGTTCACCGCTTTTCAGGATATTTTCGGTTTCCCTTGCGCCTTTGATCTCGGGATCCCGGAGAAAATCTTTCACCTGGGAAGAGAGGTCCCTGCCCCTGAAATCCTTCTCCGGCACCAGGAAACCGAAGATGTTCTTCCCGAGCATTACCTCTTCAGCGTACCCGTAGAAATCCTGGGCATACAGGTTTGCAAAGGTGATGCGCCCCTGCATGTCGATCCTCAAAATAATGCTGTTGGCGCTCTCCACGAGCTCCCGGTACTTCTCCTCGCTCGCCTGCATCTTCTCGAATGTCCGAATGTTGTTTATGCTTATTGCAATCTGGGGCGCTATTCCCAGGAGAAGATTGAGGTCGCTCTGTTTCGGCGGCCCCGGGGATTTTGTATTGTCCAGAGAGAGCACCCCGAACGACTCGTTCTCATACACGATGGGCACGCAGATGAATGATCGGGCACCCGAGATTTCAACGACCCCTTTCGTTCTCGGTGAAAGGAAATCCATGACGTCGGCGATATCATCGATGAGATAGGGCTTCTGATCTTTGAAGGCGACCACAAACGGGCCTTTGGAGTCGGGTTTGTCGAGGTGAAACTGCACATCCCTCAAGAAATTTTCCTGTTCAGGGGTATACCCGTAACCCGCCTTGTAGATCAGCCGCGTCTTGGTCGTGTTTGCGAGAAGGATCATCCCCCTGTCATACTCGAGATACTTGTTCAGGGTAGACATTACTGTCTCGAGCAGTTCGTCGGAGTTCAGTACGCTCGAAATGGCTTGTCCGAGCTCCTGGATGAGTTCGGCATCGCTGTACCTCCGGTTCGATTCAGCCATGAGCTGTTCTGCGACCAGGCTCTGATGTTCGATCTGCCGTCTGAGATTCTGCTTTTCCTTGAGCCCGATATAGGCTGAGAAACCGAGGATGAGCGCCAGCAGGGAGAGTCCGACATCCGCCGTATGCGTAACGGAAAGAAAAAATGAAGTGAATACTGTCACAAGGACGGACAATATCAGGAGATAGTTTCTCAACCGCTTGAGTTTGAGAGAAACCGGTTCATTCCATGAGATGAAATATCTGCAGCAGCTGGCCCCCTTGTGTATGCACTCGGTGTGCTCAACCGTGGCAAACTCGCCTATAAAAGGCATGGCCGTGGCTTCCATCGTTCCGAGCCTGTTCAGGCAGGAGTATGGTTTCTCCTGTACCCCCGGATTCAAATCGAAGATCGCCTCCACCCTGTTCGATGAGATCTTGTTGATGGTGATCTTCGTGCCCCTCGTGAGCTTCGAGCCGATCTTCCCCAGGAGCTCATAGGCGAGTGATGGTTCGATGAACCCGAACAGGTACTGCCGTACGGTCCCGTATGACGCGGAAATCGTATTGTATCTGCCCACCTCTCTGGCGATGTTCGAGTTGTGTGTCAGGCGGTCCATGATCGTATGAAAACGATCGCCCTGCTCCTGGGTAAACCAGTAGCCATCATCATCCAGCTCGGATCTCGTCAATCCGGAGTATTCTAGGATGGCATGTATGTCTACATCGGGGTAATTCTTGCGGAGGTACTCCAGATAGGTTCTCATTATCCGGATATTGTACAGGTGTGGCTCTTGTTTCTCTGGGTCCATCATACGTCGATCCGGCATCACTCTGAAGAAGCAACAGCAATTTCCAAGGCTGCTCCAGCCTCTCCACAAATATGTTTCCTAGAATACCTGCTTACCCTGGCCAGGTTCCTTACTCCCACAGAAGGATCGGCAAATCCAGAGAAAATCATGAATTGCTCGTGCACCCTTTCCGAACAAATTGGATGCTGCGTGCTGGACCGAGGGTTCAGCGAAGAGGGTTTACTTCCATCCGAGTTTCGTGCGGAGATAGTGTATGAAAAATTTTCCCAGACGAAACTTGGCCATGCGTTTCAGGCTCTCGGTGTAGTCATCCCCTGACTGGGCACTCAACACCCAGAGATTATATTTGTTATTATAGGTGACTCCCTGTTCCTCCAGGTACGTATAGGGATAGACCAGCAGAGGAATCACCTTGTCCCCGTATACATCCACGAACCTTCCGAGCGTGGCGTGGAGAACGCTCCATGGCAGGTCGTTGCCGGTCACTATGATCTTGATGCTGTTGAGGAACTCCGACAGGTTGACCCCCATGTCCGATTCGTCGGCGATCAGGTAGGCCTTGGCCATGCCATTGTGTTTCAACGCGAATGCCCTGTATTTTCTCAAGAGGCCATATTTGCCGTAGAGGTCGGAGACCGAATCCTGCATTGCGCCTCCCTTATCGAGGCAGAAGGCATCGATCATAAGCCCGCCCGAGTTGCGCTCATACCAGGATCGCAGGGAATCGATATCCTCTTGGGAGCATCCCTCGACAGTCCAGCCTTCCGGCAGTGGATCCTGCTGTTGGGAAGGAACGCATTTCAGGTAGGCAAAGCAATCCATGGAGCACCCCTTGGGATTTTTATGCTCCCTGCAGAACCCTCCAAAGAAGTAGTCGGGAAACTTGTTCTCCGGCCTGAAATAGAAGATCATGTGATCCATGCCGGTCGAGGGAAGACGGCAGAATCCATCGAAGCAGTACATGACATGATTCAGCACGTACAAACCCACCCTTTTCCTGCCCATGGGCTTTGCGGCGAGGTGGTGGATCATCCAGGTGCGATTGTAAGCCTTGATCCAGGACACGTGACCGAATATATTACCATTGCTCTGGTAGGTGAAGTTGGCGAATATCTCCGGACTGTTGCGGTAAAGTTTCTCGTAGGTCTTTTTGAAATCGTCCTTATAGTCACTGAGAGTCTCGTATTTTTTCGGGTAAATGAATCCTGACTGGAAGAAAAATTCCCAGAGTGCATCCATGTCCACTTCGCGGGTGACGTTGGCATGCCTGTCAATGGCATTGCTGTAAATGTCGAAGAACTGATTATAGGTAACCAGGTCCATATCGTATATGGCAAAACCGTGCTTGTGCATGTTCTTCTTGAGCTTCCGCGTGTAGACGACCTGTGCGGAGCACTGTAACTTGAGACCACCGGAGTAGAGTATTGTGAGCTCCGGGATTATCATCCCGGGGATGAGCTGGCCTTTGTCGCTTGCCTCCTGCACGGAGAACCCCGAGTTTGTGATATCCGACACCTCATAGGAAACTCTCCGGCAACTGAACGGGTGGACAAAGCTGATCTTGGGCGTAGGGACAAGGCACAGTCGAGGATTCCGCAGCTTTCTTTCCTTGAAACGGGCCTGCTGGCTCTTCGTGGGCCTGAGAATCATGGAATCATCACCCGGTTCATCCCGGACGTACAGACAGCCTCCGCTGAAGACCACCTGGCCTTGATTGCACAGGTTCACCGTAATCTCCTTGTCAAGGCTGAGTGAAGCCTTCACGACGCCGAGATTTTCATTGAACCGTATGCGTAACCCCGAGGAGGTAAAGTCCACAAGACAGCCCGATATCCGGGCGGATCCCTGCCGGATAGCGGCATCGACCAGAGGGCTCTGGAAGCGTCTGGCATTCCTGGCAGTGTACATGCTCCCCTTGACATCCAATTTCGCGCTGAACGTGCTTCCTGAAAGTTGAATGGATTCCGCGGGCATGCTCATCACAGACTGGCCGTCGTCTACCACAAGGCTCTTCAGTTCAAAGCCCTCGAGATCCAGCGGGGTATCCGTCATCAGGGATAAAGACACGACATCTTCGATGCACGGGCCGGGGTGGACCTTGAGGAGAAACTCTTCTCCCGTCAGCCGGAAGACCATACGCACAAAGGCCTGCCCCCCCGTAAAATGGAGGTAATTGAGGGCGTTGATAAAAACCTTGCGGGGAATCTTTTTCGTAGATCGTGACGATTGCCCCAGGTCGGCGTGTTTTAATGGAACCAAAAAAGAAGAACTCGGCTGTTTTGCGATCTGTCCCTTGCCCGCCCCATTCACTGCATCCCGAATACCATCACTGTCCATACTTTGCCCCCACGGTATGAATGATTTCAACATCCTTGCAAAACATAACATTCCATAAGTTAAAAACCGTTACCCGATTCCGGATGGCACCCTCACACCCGTGTCCCGATCACGGGGTGATCATCGTGACACAGGTACCGAGGTGCTCACCACTCATCGATTCTCGTACACTTTCAGCCTCAATATGTCAATGATACCATTGCATTAACTATGTTCTCTCCCGGTCTTACCAGGGTGCATCAACCTGTCGGAAAACGCCTTCCCGGTGACCGGACATCATTCCCCTCTACACGGCCACCGGCCTCTTCCCCTTGCACATGATGAGCGGGGTGTAGGTGAAACGTCTCGTATCGTGGAAGAACGAGGTAAAGTCGTTGAAAAAGGCATCGAATCCGCCGGGATAGGCTTCGAAGAGATCGCTCGCCTTTACGGACGCCATCTGCAGCTTCTTGATCCAGTTGAAATCGTCGCTCGATCTGAGCTCGCCATAGATCAGGTGGTGGGGGATGAGGTTCACCTCGATGTCCCGGAAGCCGAGATCATACAGGTACGTGTAGAGTTTTCTCCCCACAAAAGGGTCAAAGTTGTATTTCCGGGCCATTCTGTCCACGAGCTTCTTGAGGATCGCATCCATCTCCTGCGGCACCGGGTAATGGCTCAGACAGTTGTAATCGAGATCGAGCAGACACAGGCACCCGTCCGGTTTGAGGCTCTTGGCAAGGTTCCTGATGATGTCGACGGCCCCTTCGAGATGGTATTCCAGCACGAAGCGGACCCAGATGAAATCGAACTGCCCGAGGTCGGCCAGAGAGGATCTGAGGTCCAAGAGCCGGAATTCGATGCCGTCGGCCTTCTCGTAGTGCTTCCGGGCAAACTGTATCCGTTCCTCGGCAAAATCCACACCCACGATTGCACCCCCCGGCTGGATCATCTCATGGAGTATGGAGGTCGTCTTTCCTGAACCGCACCCCCCATCGAGCACCCTGGCCCCGGGGCCGATTCCGAACATGAGGGCCTGCTTGCGCACCGCATCGGGGTCTGTCTTGACATCGAGTCTGAGGGCCTCTTCGGGATTCTCCATGAGATACTGGTCTACCGGGTCCATAGGGGGTCTATTCTCCTCTTAAAAAATTTATCATGGAGATAATTGCAAAACTCATCCAGACTGTCACCCCCGCGAAACGAGGGTCCAGAACGACCCGAGAAGACAGGATTCCCTCTTTCGAGGGAATGACGTTCCGGTATTTCTGCAATTGGCTCCATTGAAAAACAATTCTCGCGAATCACCTTAGCAGTCAGGCCGGGAAAAAGCAAAATAATCGCAATTACGGGCAGGTGGTAGTTTCTGTCCTGCCCCGGGCCCTTTTGGCACGCTTGTGCTTCTGCTTACGGATCTTGTCCGCCTTGTGTGCCGCGGGTGAAGCCCTTCCCTGGAGTTTCTCCTCCACCTTGTCGGCAAGGGCTCGGCGTGCAAAGAAACGGTTCATGGCCTGGGTGCGCGCCTTCTGGCATTTCACCTCGATGCCGGTGGGGAGGTGCTTGAGGTACACGCAGGAGGAGGATTTGTTCACCTTCTGCCCCCCTCTTCCCTGGGCCCGGATGAATTTCTCCTCGATGTCCCTCTCCGGGATGCCGAGATCCCTCATCCGCTCTTCGAGAGATCGTATCTTCTCGGGGCTGATGAACTCCTCACCCATTACCCGGATCTTTCACCTGAGGTAGATGGCGTAGATCGCGCTGAAGACGAGGTACACCAAGGCCAGCATGAGGATGAACGGCCACTTGCCGTGAAAGGAGAATGGACCGAAGAGCCAGTACCCGCAGTGGGTGCACCGGATGAACCACCTCCGGTTCACGATACCCCTGCATCGGGGACAGCGGACGATCCGTCCCTTGTCTGCCTGGTCCCGCATCTCGATGTTCTTCTTGAACTCGCGGTGCAGGTTCAGATGTTCCCCGCATTTGCTGCACCTGATCTCGGTGGGCTGAAAATCATCCCAGACAATCTTCTTGCCGCATGTCGGACACGTTATTACCAGCATGAAACCTGATTCCCCCCTTCTCGAGCAGAGCATTTCATGGGGAAAGCCACCTCCCCCCTTCATTGACCATGAGTGTGATCGTGAAATTATCCGGGCCATGGGACGTATCGATGGTGACATTTGTGCCCTCGTGTCTGAAGATCAGGTCGATGGGCGGGTCTCTCCGCACATGGATCTCCCGGGGGCGGGTCTCTTCATCGATGATGAGAACCCCCCAGGGGTAGATCACTCTCGATCCATCAAGGGTCTTTTCCCTGTACAGGTATGTACCGCGGGGCACATCGCCTGCGAGCAGCCCCGCCAGGTCGCTCATGGGCAGCGAGATATCGTCCGTTTTCTTCCCCCACATGTCTTTCAGCGCGAGGTTCGCACCGTCGATGTCAACGGTGTAGAGGGCCATGCCGCCGGGACCATAGACCTGGATTATGCCGGCCCCTTGCGAGGTGAGGTATAAGGCGCCGGTCATGCGCATATCGACGCCGTCGAGAACCCCTGCCCCGTTGAACTCGGCGCGGAAGGGATAGATATTCCTAGAAGGGACTTCCAGGTGTGCACATCCTGCAAGAAGCAGCATGCATGATGCGATGAGCAGCGCAGGCTTCATATGTGGCCTCATATACCAGGTTTGGTCCGACAAAGGCAAGGTTGGTCATATTGACATTGGGGTCACGGCACGTATTTTTAGATCATGATAGAAAAAATTCTCATCCCCACGGACTTCAGCGTATCTTCCCGCCATGCATTCACCTATGCCATCGACCTGAACAGGCTTTTCCACGCGAGGCTCTACCTGGTGCATGTGCTGCAGGACTTCACGGAGTTTTCCGAGTATACCTTAAGCCCCACAATACTTCCCCAGCTCTACCTCGAGTTCGAGCAGAACGCATCTCAGCGTCTGGAAGAGATGGTGGGGTCTGTCGTGCCCCCTGACATGCACTGCGACACCTACATTCTCCATGGCGTGCCTTTCTACGAGATCATCCAGTTCGCACGGACAGAGCAGATCGATCTCATCGTGATCGGGTCTCACGGACGGACGGGCATCAAGCACGTCCTCTTCGGGCAAACGGCTGAAAAGGTGGTCAAGAAGGCGCACTGCCCCGTGTTGAGCGTGAGACACCCCGACACGGAGTTCTCCATGCCCTGACCGGGCAACACAGAGGCCTGCAGGCTGATTCTGCCGCTTCAAGCACACCCGGAGCTTTCGCGGGGGTGACGGTTTTTCGAGTTTTGCAATTGGCTCTACTGTATGGTGTATAAGACTGATAAGGGCATGGCCGACAATATCGCGGTCTTCATCTCGAGTTTTGCACATGGCTCTACTGTATAGGATTGATGGGCCCCTGCAGCCGCCCCTCGATGAACTGCCGGACCAGCGGGTCTTCGGTGTCCCTGAACTCTTCGGGAGTTCCCTGATGAACGATGCGGCCCCCGAAGAGCATGGCCATGTAATCGGCGAGTGCAAAGGCCCCGTGGATGTCGTGGCTGATCACGAGGCTCGTGGCGTGTGTCTTCCCCTGCACCTCTTTGATGAGCGTGTTGATGGCCGTGGTCATGACCGGGTCGAGTCCGGTGGTGGGCTCATCGAACAGGATGACCTCGGGGCTCAGGGCGAGTGCCCGGGCGAGCCCCACCCGCTTCCTCATGCCTCCGGAGAGCTGCGACGGCATCTTGTCCTCGATGCCGGTGAGGCCCACCTCCCTGAGGAGCGAAGCCACCTGCACCGCTATCTGTTCATTTGCGAGGTCGGTGTGCATGGCAAAGGGAAACCCCACGTTCTCGCCCACGGTCATGGAGTCGAACAGTGCGGCATCCTGGAAGCACACCCCGAAATGCTTGCGTATCCCCATGAGCGCCACCTCGTCCATGGCAGCGATGTCGTTGCCGTGGAAGATGATCTTCCCGGAATCGGGCTTGATGAGGCCGAGGATGTGCTTCAGCAGGACGCTCTTCCCGGTGCCCGACGGGCCTATGATCACCGTGATCTTGCCCTCGGGGACGGTGAGGTCGATGTCGTCGAGCACCGAGAGCCCTTTGAAGGACTTGCTCAGGGAGTGAATCTCTATCATGCTTCCTCCCGCCAGCACGTTCCGTAGAGGTCCTTTCTCCGGTGGTCCAGCAGCGGGAACCTGGCCCGGATCCCGTCGACCTCGCCGAGGTCGATGGTCACGACCTTCACGCACTCATCCACGCCTGCATCGATCAGGACTTCTCCCCAGGGAGAGGCTATGAGGGAATGCCCCCAGGGGACATACCTCAGGTCGGGATTGTCGGCCGGCTGCACCCCGACGACAAAGGCCTGCAGCTCAATCGATCTCATCCTCACCAGCATCTCCCAGTGCGCCTTCCCGGTTGCATGTGAAAAGGCCGCAGGCACGAACAGGCACCTCACGCCCCGGTCCGCCAGCAGCTGGGTGAGCGGGGTAAACCTGAGGTCATAGCACACGATGACCGACGCACTGCACCACGGGGTTTCGAAATGCCCGAGGGAGTTGCCGGGAACGATTGTCTCCGATTCCCTCACCGATGGCCCCCCCGGGGGAGTGCAGTCGAAGAGGTGGATTTTGTCGTGGTGGTAGATCTCGGTCCCGTCGGGGCCGAACACGCACGCCCTGTTGAAGAAGCGATCCCCCGGACCGGGCCAGGGAACGGAGCCTGCAATGATATGGACCCGGTATTGGATCGACTTGGATTTCAGGGCATCGAGGGCTTCCGGGGTGTGACGTGCCGCAGACCGGATGGCCCGGGGCTCGTAGGGGGTGAAGAACATCTCGGTGAAGGCCACCGCCTCCGCACCCATGGCAACCGCCTCGTCCACCATGGATGCCGCGTTCCGGATATTGCGCTCGAAGTCGTAGGTCTGCCTGTTCTGGCAGATACCTATGGATACGTGATGAGCTCCCATAGCGAAACCGCAAACCCCTTCCGTGTCCCCCGTATGCCAGAGGCACGCTGAGCCTTGGAAACAGGAAGATTCTTATCGGCATTGCCGGTGCGAGTCAATTCTTTTGTGATTCGAAAACGCTATGCCGGAAGGGGCCACGGCCCGAACGCGGGGAAATGCCTCAGGAGATGATGGTGCGCAGGACCTGCGCCAGGTACTTGGTGTTTCCTTCCCGCGGCAGCCAGATATTCACCTGCGTCGAGGGCTCCTTCATCCTCGCCATCCACGATCCGACCTGGTCGGGCCTGAGATGGATGCAGAAAAGCTCGTTCCATGAATTGATCCAGAGCACATCGATCTCTTGTATGGCATGCATGCTGTCGGGACACTCCATGTTTGCGATGATCACCATCTGCTTCGAATTCTTGTTCTCCATGAGGGAGCTTCGCTCGAGCCCGATGGAGTTGGCATCGGGAATCAGGGCATTGAGATCCCACAGCAGCGACTGGATGTCCGAAAGCCCGACCGTGGAAGTATTCGGGATCATGTGAAAGGCGGTGGATACATCGAACCTCTTGTTGTACACGAGCCAGGCGAGGATCCTGACCACCCGGTCGGATTCCATGATGAAAGGACTCTCTGCCTTGTCGGTGCTCCTCTCGGAAATCCGCCACTTCTTGTCGGTGTAGGAGAAGAAGAGGTCCCGGTAGGCCGGCTCCTTTTTCTTCACCCTCTTCTCGCACTCGATCTTGCCGTCCTTCGACACGTAGAAGGCCTCGATCCTCCTCCTGAGGATCTCCACCTCCACGTCCTCGTCCAATGCAATGTTGACGAGGAAGGCCCGTGCCTTCCGAATGAGGAGGACCGTGGCCAGTTTGAGGTAGGCGTGGATATCGTCGCCGAATCCGCGGTATTTCTCTACCCCCCATTCCGGAAACTCGTTCAGATCCTTGATGGTCCGCAGAGACCAGCCCCAGGCCCTGACGATGTCCACCATCATCGACGCCTTGTCGTTCCGGTCCACCTTCAGGAGGTCGCTGAGGCGGATGTTGGGATTGACCTTCAGATAGAAGCACTTCCTCAGCAGATCCACCGTCTTGTTGTCACCCCGGGCATGGTAGAAGTCTTCCACCCGACGCAGGATCTCCACGTACGGATCGATGATGCCGTCGTTTTTCTCATCGAAGATGTTCTTCCTGATGACGTTGCACAGAAGACTGCTCCTGCCGGCATCATCCAGGTAGGTAGCCACGAGGGCCATCTTGAGGACCGACTTCAGAGGGTCATCGAGCGCCTTGTGCATCTGCCACAGGGCGGCCCCCAGGAGTTCCTGTTCCGGGATGGAATCGATATCCCCCAGGTCGATGACATCGTCCCCATCGACACCCGGGATCGCGCCGGGAGTCATCCCTGCGGCTTCGTATGCGCCCGGCCCGGCTTCGGGCGAAACAATCCACCACAACGGTATCTTTCCCTCGATCAGGGTCATGGTGCGGTAGAACTCTTCCTTGAGAATGGTCTTGAGAGCAGAGCCCGACCCTTCCTGCGATATGGACCCGAAGTTGTTGTCCCTGATGTTCTTGACGTCCATGAGGAAGAAGTGGAGATCGATCACGTACTTGCCCGTGATCCAACGCCGGAGGAGCTTGAGCTTGCGCTCAAGGGCCTTGAGCCTGGCAGGCTCGATGCGGCCAGCATCCACGACCACCCAGATGTCGTAGTCGGATTCACGGGTCTGGGCGAGGCTGCCCACCGAACCGATGGTGAAAAGCCCCTCGATCTCCCTTTTTGTGGGCAGGTAATCTTGAATCTTCCCGAGGCTTATCTTGGACGAGAGGAAGGAGGGGAGATCCTTCAGCGTCTTTGCCGGCCATGGCATGCGATGGATGCCGCACGGGCAGTTGTCCTGCCCCACGTACCCGGGGAGGTTCGGGTGGTTGATATGGATGAGCAGAGGCAGCAGCTCGAGGATGACCCTGGCACCGACAGGGTCGACCCTGAACATGACGCTCTTCTTATAGGTGTTGAAGTTCGTAAAGGCCTTGACGTTGTTCGACAGGCCTGTTTCCCCTTTTCTCATCAAAGAGTTTATCGCACTATGTTCTCTGCGACTTTAGCCGCCAGATCAGGAGAACGGCCCCGGCAAGCACCATGAGCCCTGAGAGAGCCTGGCCCATGGTGAGCGGACCGAGGATGAACCCGAGCTGAGGATCGGGCTGGCGGAAGCACTCGAGGGAAAACCGGAGAATGCCGTAGCAGAGGAGGAAAGCGGAGAGGATGATGCCCCGGCCTTTGACCTTTCTGCCCAGGACGTACAGGATCAGGAACAGGATCAATCCCTCACAGATGGCCTCATAGAGCTGGGATGGGTGTCTCGGCAGAGGTCCACCCCCGGGGAAGACCATGCCCCAGGGGACATCTGTCACCCTCCCGAAGAGCTCGCCGTTGATGAAGTTCCCGATGCGTCCGAAGAAGAGTCCGGGGGTTGCTGCAATGGCGCCGAGATCGGCCAGCATCAGGAACTGCTTGCCTCTCCAGACGGAGAAGATCCACCCGGTCAGCAGCAGGCCGATCATGCCGCCGTGGAAGGACATGCCGCCTTCCCAGACAGCAAGAAATTTAAGGGGGTGCGAAAAGTAGTAACTTGGGTTATATATAAGACAATACCCTATTCGTGCCCCGAGCACGAGTCCAAGGATGCAGGAGGTGAGAAGGTCTTCAATGTCTTCCCTGCTCAGGGGGAGTTTTCTGCGGCGAGACACATCGATGATGAGGAAATAGGCAACAATGAAGCCCAGGACATACATGAGGCCATACCAGCGCAACTGCAACGGACCCAGGTGGATGAGAACGGGATCGATAGTGGGGTATGTCATGAATCTGGTGTTCTCATATCTCGACCAGGGAAGTCAAGGGTCTGGGTCCTTCCGGCGTCTTGTGACACGGGAGGGCGTTTCACCGTACCGGCAATGATCGACCTCTCTCTCCCATTCAGGCGATCACCCGTGATGTGGCCGGCTGCCATGAAATTCAGGGATACACGGACATTCGGCAGGTGTGAATCCTGCATAACCAGGCCTGCGTGCCGGGAAGACACTCCTCTTGATTCTATAATCATGTATCTTTTATGGTGGATTTCTCTGGCAGCCTTGACTAAGTCAGGCCGAATTGCTATTGTTTCTTAATACAGGAAAGGGACCCTATCATGTTCAAGGTTGGAGACATTGTTGTGTATCCAGCACACGGTGTTGCTGAAGTGGAATCGGTTGAGGACAGGGAGATTTCAGGTAGTCACCTGCCTTTTTTCATATTGAAGATCCTTGATACTCAGATGACCGTCATGGTGCCGGTGGCGAATGTAAAGAATGTCGGGATTCGCGAGCTCGTCGACTCCAAGGGCATCGAGGATGTCATGGACATCCTCAGGCAGAGATCGGTGCACGTGGACAACCAGACGTGGAACCGCCGGTACCGGGAGTACATGGAGAAGATCAAGAGCGGTTCCGCCTTCGAGATCGCCGAGGTCCTGAGGGACCTCAATATCCTCAAGCGCGGCAAAGAGCTCTCCTTCGGCGAGAGAAAGATGTATGACACCGCCAGGAACCTCCTCGTCAACGAGATCTCCATATCAAGGAACATCAACAAAAAGGAAGCCGAGATCATGATCCTCTCGGCCTTGGGAAAAATCGAAGCAGTGGCTTCTTAACCAGCAGGGACGGATATGAAGTGGTTTTTACGTGTTGTTGTTGCATTGGTCGTTTTCTACGGGGCGTTCAACTATGCCTACACCGAGATGCGATACCTGGGTGGAGGGATCTGGCTCGTCATTCTGCCTCTCATTGCCGAAACCTGTCTCGTCGCCATCTTCGTCAGCGAGGCCCGGGGCTTCAAGCTCCATCCCATGGCCTATGTCGGCGGATTCATCGGGGCGATCCTCGGTCTGGTCATAGGCAGCCTGCTCGGGTATGTGCTCCTCCGGATCGAAGGGGGGATCTTCCTCTTCATCCTGATCAACTCCTTCTTTGCCTACCTGGGCTATACCATCGGCCTCGCGTGGGGCAGAGAGATCGGCATGCTCCCCCTCTTCCGTCAGAAAGCAGGCAGCGGTGAGGGCATGAAGACGAAGATCCTCGACACGAGCGTGATCATCGACGGGAGGATCTCCGACATCTGCGACTGCGGCTTCGTGGAGGGCACCCTGATCGCGCCCCAGTTCATCCTCAACGAGCTCCAGCATATCGCCGACTCCTCCGATCCCCTGAAAAGGGCGCGCGGCAGGCGGGGTCTGGACATCCTCAACAAGCTCCAGAAGAGCCCCAACGTGCAGATCGAAATCACCGAGCTTGACTTCCCCAAGATCAAGGAGGTCGATTCCAAGCTCATAGCGCTGGCAAGGGACATCGGCGCGGATATCCTCACGAATGATTTCAACCTGAACAAGATCGCCCAGATACAAGGGGTGAACGTACTCAACATCAATCAGCTCGCCAATGCCGTCAAGCCCATCGTGCTCCCGGGAGAGAGCATGAACGTGACCATTGCCAGGCAGGGCAAGGAGCGGGGCCAGGGCGTCGCATACCTGGACGACGGCACCATGGTGGTGGTGGAGCAGGGGGAAAACCTCCTGAACCAGAACGCCGACGTGGTGGTGACATCCATTCTCCAGACCCCTGCCGGCCGGATGATCTTCGCTGCACCCAAAAACCATGTCTCTTAGTGTGGTCATCGTTGCGGGCGGAAGCGGAGCGCGGTTCGGCCTGAAGAAGCAGTTCATCGAGCTCGCAGGGGTTCCGGTCCTCAAGAGGGCGGTAGAAGGTTTCGATGCCCGGGAATCGGTGGACCGGATCGTCGTGGTGGTGCCGGAGGATGACCTGCTGCCAGCCAAAGAGATGCTCTCGGGCATGACGAAGGATCTTGTTGTGACAAAAGGGGGCAGAACCCGCCAGGAGTCGGTCTTCAACGGGCTGAAACTTGCCCGGGAGAGCACTGTGGTCCTGATTCACGACGGGGTGCGGCCCTTGGTGTCCCCCGACCTCGTAGCCCGGGTGATCGACGGGCTAAAAGGCGTGTCCGGGTGCATCCCCGCCCTCGAGGTGACCGACACCCTCAAGGAGGTTCGTGAGGGCATGGTCGCCAGGACGATCCCCCGCGGGGGCCTGTACCAGGTCCAGACGCCCCAGGCCTTTCTCACGACTGCACTCATCGCGGCACACGAGCAGGCGATGCGGACAGGGCCGCCAGACCTGACCGATGACAGCGCAATCCTGGAGGCATCCGGGGGCACGGTCAGGATCGTCGAAGGCGACCCTCTGAACGTCAAGATAACCTTCAGGAACGACATCCTTCTCGCGGAGGCCATACTCGCATGCCGTACCGTGTAGGGATAGGATACGACATACACCGTCTGGCCGCGGGCAGGCCCCTGGTGCTCGGTGGGGTGACCATCGACTATGAAAAGGGCCTTCTCGGCCACTCTGATGGCGACGTGGTCATCCATGCCGTCTGCGATGCCATCTTGGGGGCTCTCGCACGGGGCGATATCGGGCAGCACTTCCCGGACACGGCGCAGGAAACCGCGGGCATGTACTCCCTCACCATGTTCAGCGGCGTCATTGCAGACATCGGGAAGGATTACGAGCTGATCAACATCGACATCAACTGCATCTGCGAAAAACCGAAGCTCTCTGACTACCGTTCCGAGATGGTGCACACCATAGCAGCCGCGAGCATGATCGACCCCTCGGCCGTGTCCGTGAAATTCCGCACCCATGAAGGACTCGGAGAGATCGGCGCAGGCGAGGCCATCGCGGCCCAGGCCGTGGTCCTGCTGAAGACGCGCTGAACCAGGCCGTTCCTGTTTCAGGGAACGGGGGAAATGCTTCCATCGCGGCGAGGCAATCACCCGTAAATGACCCGTCCATCTTGAAATATTCTCCCCTGAGCCAACGGATACCCGGTCTGCAACGCTGACGTTCACCTCACGCCGGCACGCCCGCGATCTCAAAAGCACTTTATCCGGGCACCCTCCTGTGCTAACGTAGGGAGACCCGAAAAGAGGCATTCACGGATGTGCTGAAGGAGAATACAGGTTATGACATTGAACGTCTACAACACCCCTCTGAAGAAGAAAAAGGCCTTTGAACCCCTGCACGCCAACAAGGTGGGCATGTATGCCTGCGGGGTCACGGTCTACGACATGTGCCACATCGGCCATGCACGGTCCCTCATCGTCTTCGATGTCATTGCCCGGTTTCTCCGGAAGAAGGGCTACGACCTCACCTTCGTGCGGAACTTCACCGACATCGACGACAAGATCATCGCCAGGGCGAACAGCCTGGGCACCTCGTACCGCGACGTGGCGGACCGCTACATCGAAGAATACCGGACCGACATGGACATCCTCAAGGTGAGGCCCGCGGACATCGAGCCCAAGGCCACCGACCACATCTCCCACATCATCGACATGGTGAGGATCCTGGAGGAGAAGGAGTACGCCTACCGGGCAGACGACGGCAGCGTGTACTTCAGCGTCTCCCGGTTCAGGGGCTATGGAAAGCTCAGCGGCCGCAGGACCGAGGAGATGATCGCCGGCGCAAGGGTCGACATCGAGGATCTCAAGAGAGACCCCCTCGACTTCGCGCTCTGGAAGCGGAGCAAGGAAGGGGAGCCCTGGTGGGACAGCCCCTGGTCCAAGGGCAGGCCGGGCTGGCACATCGAGTGCTCCGCCATGAGCACCCACTTCCTCGGAGCGACCCTCGACATCCACGGCGGCGGGAGGGACCTCATCTTCCCCCACCACGAGAACGAGACGGCCCAGGCCGAGGCCGCACTCGGCGCCGAGTTCGTGCGCTACTGGATCCACAACGGCTTCGTCACCATCGACGGCGAGAAGATGAGCAAGTCTCTCGGCAACTTCATGACCATCCGCGAGCTCACGAAGGACGTGCATCCCGAGATCTTGCGGCTCCTCCTCCTCTCGAGGCATTACCGGAGCCCCATCGATTTCTCCAACGAGGCGGTGAACTCCGCCCGGCAGGCGCTCGTGCGTTTCTACGAGATGCTGGACAGGGTGAACCACTCCCCTGCCGAAGACAGGGAGTCGAGGCTCGAGGGCCTGGTCGGCACCTTCAGCAGGGATTTCGACGAGGCCATGTGCGACGACTTCAACACGGCCAAGGCCATTGCCTGCCTCCACGACCTCACCACGGAGATCAACCGGGCCCTCGATCAGGACCCGAAAATATCCAGGAAAGACCAGTCCGCCCTGAAGGCGTCCATGGGAGAGGTCACCGACATCTTCGGGGTCTTCGGTGAAGAGCCCGGGGAGTTCCTGGAGGCCATGAAACGGGGCAGCGTCCAGGTCACCGGCCTGTCCGAGCAGGAGATCCAGGGGCTTATCGAAGAGCGGAACCTGGCCAGGAAGACCAAGGATTTCAAGAGGGCCGACGAGATCAGGGACACGCTCAAGGCAAAGGGCATCCAGCTCAAGGACTCACCCGAGGGCACGGCGTGGGAGAAAATCTAGGCCGGGGTCAGGCCTCAACATTTGACAATCTCTCATGAGAAAAATCCCCAGCCTTCGACGATCTTTGTTCCGAAACGGGCTGACGTACATGCGGGTTCATGCCTCGCTATCCGGCACCCTCTGTTCCGGCTGTCCGGCGTGGAATGAGACACCCCATGTCAAATGTTGAGGCCTGACCCCGATGGGATTCAAGCTCGTCTCACCGTTTTCCCCCCAGGGTGACCAGCCACAGGCCATCGACACCCTGTGCAAGGGCATCGAGCAGGGCGTCCGCGATCAGGTCCTCCTCGGGGTGACCGGGTCGGGTAAGACCTTCACCATGGCATGCGTGATGGAGCGTCTGAACCGTCCCGCCCTGGTGATCGCGCCGAACAAGATCCTGGCTGCCCAGCTCTACGGCGAGTTCCGGGAGCTCTTCCCGGAGAATGCCGTGGAGTACTTCGTGAGCTACTACGACTACTACCAGCCCGAGGCCTACGTGCCGTCCCGGGACCTCTTCATCGAGAAGGATTCGTCCATCAACGAGGACATCGACAAGCTCAGGCACCGGGCTACCCGGGCGCTGTTCGAGCGGGAGGACTGCGTCATCGTGGCCTCTGTCTCCTGCATCTACGGCCTGGGGTCCCCCGAGGCCTACCAGGGCATGCTCCTCTACCTGGAGGAGGGCAGGACCTTCAGCAGGGAAGACATCCTGAAGAAGCTCGTGGAGATCCAGTACGAGCGGGGCGATTACGACTTTCACCGGGGCTCCTTCCGGGTCAGGGGGGATGTCGTCGAGATCTTTCCGGTGCACGAAGAGGACACCGCCATCCGCATCGAGCTCATGGGCGACGAGATCGAGGCCCTCTGGCAGATAGACACGATCCGCAACAGGAAGCTCAAGAAAATAAACCATGTCCCCATCTACCCTGCCTCCCATTACGTGACCCCGAGATCCGTTCTTCTCGGTGCCATCGACTCCATCAGGGCAGAGCTCAGGGAACGGGTAGATTTTTTCAGGGCAAACAATAGGCTCATCGAGGCCCAGCGGATCGAGGAGAGGACGAACTACGATCTCGAGCTGCTCATGGAAACCGGCGTGTGCAAGGGGATCGAGAACTACTCCCGGCATCTCACCGGCCGCCGGCCGGGCGATCCGCCCCCTACCCTCATGGACTACCTGTCCAAGAACGCGTTGGTCTTTCTCGACGAGTCGCACGTGGGCGTGCCCCAGCTGGGCGGCATGTACCGCGGCGACCACTCGAGAAAGTCGACGCTCGTAGAATACGGGTTCCGGCTTCCCTCCGCCCTGGACAACCGTCCCTTGCGGTTCGACGAGTTCAACCGCGTCGTGAACGCCATCGTCTACGTGTCCGCGACCCCGGGGGACTACGAAATGAAGCAGGCCAAGGGAAGGGTCGCGGAGCAGGTGGTGAGGCCCACGGGCCTGCTGGACCCCCTCATCGAGATCAGGCCGGCCACGGGCCAGGTGGACGATCTGTACCGGGAGATCAGGAAGACCGTCGAAAAGGGCGGCCGCGTGCTGGTGACCACGCTCACCAAGAGGATGGCCGAGGAGCTCTCGAACTACTTCCAGGGCCTGGACATCAAGGTGAAGTACATGCACTCGGACATCGACACCCTTGAACGCATCGAGATCGTCAAGGGCCTGCGGGAAGGGCTCTTCGACGTGCTCGTGGGCATCAACCTCCTGAGGGAAGGCCTCGACATCCCGGAGGTGACGCTCGTAGCCATCCTCGATGCCGACAAGGAAGGGTTCCTCCGCTCGGAGCGCTCCCTCATCCAGACCGCAGGCAGGGCGGCGCGGAACATCGACGGCAAGGTCATCATGTATGCCGACGTGAAGACCGCTTCCATTGAAAAGGCATACTCCGAGACCATGAGGAGGAGGAAGAAGCAGGAGGCGTACAACCGTGAGCACCACATCACGCCCCGGAGCATCCAGAAGAACATCCGGGACATCCTCGCCTCCATCTACGAGCGGGACTACCCCGAGATTTCCGCCGAGGTCAAAACCTCCATGGGCATGGTGGAAGTCCGCAAGATCAAGGAGACGATCAAGGAACTGGAGAAAAAGATGCTGGCGGCGGCCAAGGACCTGCGATTCGAGGAAGCAGCCGGCTACCGGGACGAGATCAAGAAGCTCAAGCGGATCCACCTGGCTGTCGCGGGATGAAGATGCTATGGTTTTTCATCATGGGGAGGATTGGTCATGGGATTCAAGGACAGTGATCTGCAGTTCCTCGGCTACACGATCCGCCGGGAGCTGAACCTCACCCTCATCTGCAAGCCCGCCCTTCCCGGCCTGTGGGACATGGCCCGCAGCACAAGCCCGCTCGGGAAGACCTCTTCGTTGCAGGGGAGATCACCAATCCGCATCATCGAGCCGGATCTTGTGGTGCGCACCCTCATGCACGGAGGGCTCTTCCGGCACATCACGGGGAAGAACTTCCTGAGCCCCGCGCGCACCGTGAGGGAGCTCAAGGTGAGTGCGTACCTTTCCCTGCATGGCATCCCGACACCCGAGATCCTGGCTGTCAGGATCCTCAGGAAAGGGGTGTTCTCCCACATAGAGGTGGTTTCCAGGCTCGTCCCCGACTCCGTCGACCTCCTCACCTGGCTCGAATCGCCCTGCACCGACTCCGGTGAACTGATGGAGAAGGCCGGCCGAATCATCAGGAGGATCCATGACCTCGGCATCTACCACGCAGACCTCCACATCAAGAACCTCCTCCTGGATGCCGGCAGGGACCTGTGGGTGCTCGACCTCGACAAGGCCTACCGGTTCGATTCGCTGCCCGCATTCTTGAAGGTGATCAATCTGAACAGGTTTCTCGGGTCGGTGAAGAAATGGCTGAAACAGAGCCGCATCCACCTGGAGAATGGCTGGGAAGACAGCTTTCTGAAGGGGTATGGGGCAACTTGATGGAGAGTTTGGATCAGAAAATACAGGCAGGATAAGCCATTTACAAAGCTCTAAAACGACCGCCACCCCTGCGGAAGCGGGGATCCGAACATCAATTGGCGCACAGAAGCATACATACCCCGTCACCCCCGCGGAAGCGGGGGTCCAGAAGCCATTGAATTGAATGGATTCCCGCTTCCGCGGGAATGACGTCCCGGTACTTTTGCAAACACCTCGGGATGAGCCTCAACCCGGGCTTTTCTAACTCTCTGGTACCGATTTACGGTTCTGCCTTTTCTTGGGTCAGACACAGATAGATTGCTGAAAATGAACTGTTATGAAGCACTCAGCTTGTTCCCGGGTCAGACGCTGAAAATTTCCTGAAAATCCAAGATCATTACGAACTGCACTTGTGCCTGGATCGGACGCCGGGAGATCCCTGGGAATGCAATATCATCACGAGCTAAATTTGTGCCCGGGTCAGGCCCTCGATCGCCCCCTTGACGTCCTGTATCAGTTCATCCCGCTGCTCGATGCTGTAGCGTGAGGCATCGATGGGCTCGCCGATGCACACCTGGACCTTCTGAAGGAGAGAGAAATCGAAGGTGTCCGGTTTGAGGATCTTTTCCGATCCCCTGATCCCCACGGGGATGATCGTGGCACCCATCTGGATGGCCAGCATGAACCCGCCCTTCTTGAACGGCAGGAAATCCCCGGTGCGCGACCTCGTCCCCTCCGGGGCTATCCAGAGCACGATGCCGCCCTCCATCTTCGTTTTTGCCTCTTCGAGGTCTCTCATGGCCTGCTCGTGGTTGCGGCGGTCGATGGAGAGAAACTCGGAGGCCTTGAGCCCCCTCCCCCATATGGGGATCTTGAAGAGCTCCTTCTTCGTGAGCATGCGGATGCTGCCCGGGAGCGAGACAAAGATGAGGGGAATGTCGTAATGGCTCCGGTGGTTCGACATGATGATGTAGGGCTTTCCCGGCTCAAGGGTGATGCCATGGGGATCCGACACCTCCCAGGATGCCTTCACCGCCTTGAGGAGCAGCCCCGACCACCACCTGAGAATACGGTCGGCGCGATTTCTGTCATACGTGTTGGTGACCCTCATATAAAGCGCGTAGACGGATATCCCGAGCGTCGGGGCAATGGTCTGCGCCATGATGGATATCTTCTTCAGGATGGTTGCCTTCATGGTAAAATCGCTCTCCCTTTCATTTTTCTGTGCATATATCGAAGGCTGATACATTGAGCCGTTGGCATCCGTGTTCCTTCATCCTTCATTTTTCCCTCGGCCATGAAAGATACCGTTCGCCTGATAAGGGGTGAATGAACCGTTTTCCCTCCGATCACTTGACCCCGGCAGCGTGCCGCGAATGGCCTGTCAAGCTCGGGAAGCACGCAATACCCCGGCAGATCCTTCAGTGCTTCCCCTCTCTCCTCTCCTTGAGCTTCTTCTGCATGAACTCGTGCTCCTTCGTGAGATGCTCCACAAGGTCGCTGAAACTCCACTCGATGTTCTCCTTGGTGACCATGGCATAGATGGGTCTCGGAAGGTCCTTTTTCTTTGCCCCGGTCATGATGCCGTGGATGACCTCGGCCGGGACATTGAAGAAGAGGAGCACCTTCTGATCCGAGATGAACATCTCTTCGGCCCTCTTGTCCGAGAAGAGGATCTCGTGCACAGGGAGAGGCCCCTGGTCCGGTTCTATCTGAATGGTGGGAGATGCGCATATCTCCGTGAGAAATGCGTCGAACCTGTCCTTTTCCTCGCTGCTGAATCCCCACATGAGTATCCTCGGGCTCGTGTCCATGGCTCCCTCTTTTTTGGCAATGTGTCGATCCGGTTCAGGATGCATATGGAGAGTTATCTAACGCAGAGTGAGGAAAATGTAAAATCATTAAACCGCCAGGAAGCAGGCACCAGCGGGAGACACCACGCTCTCGTGGTCCCGGACCGTTTCATGATAGGGGATGACGGACCGAGAGGACAGGCCGTCCAATGTTCGGCCCAGCACGGCAAGGCTGACATCCGGAATGGACGATCAACCTGCAGGGATGGTCAACCCTGCCAGGTTAGACGCTCCCGGCGCAAAGCTCAATCCGGATTCACATCGATAAAACATACTTCGACAGAGCTCATTGCAGAACCACCTGTATGTCATTTCCACGGAAGCGGAAAATCGGTTTTTCGGGGACTTCTGGACCCCCGCTTTCGCGGGGGCGACAGGATGGAGGCGTTTTTCGATTACCTCCGCTGTATGCACTGAAATAAGGCTTACATTGGAGGAGCCTCAATCCGCGGCAAACAGGCTCTTGAGCTCCAGTCTCAAGTCCCTTTTCAGCACCTTCCCGGTGGGCGTCTTGGGCAGTTCGCCTACGAACAGGACCTTCTTCGGAACCTTGAACAGGGCAAGCTTCGTTTTTGCCAGATTCCTGATCTCCTCTTCCGTGATCACTGCCCCGTCCTTGGGGACGATCACGGCCGCGACAGCCTCCACCCATTTCGGGTGCTCCACCCCGATGACGGCGACCTCCTTCACCCGCTTGTCCAGGTAGATCACCTCCTCGACCTCCCGGGTGGAGACGTTTTCCCCGCCGGTCTTCACCATGTCCTTCTTGCGGTCCACCACCGTGATGTACCTGTCCTCGTCGAGGACCCCGAGATCGCCCGAGTGGAACCACCCTCCCCTCATGACATCCTCGGTCTTCTCCGGCTCCTTGAAGTAGAGCATGAGGGCATGGGGTCCCTTCCCGCAGATCTCCCCTGGCACGTCGACCTGGGTGATCTCGTTGCCGAGGTCATCCTCGAGGCGCGTCTCCATGTTGAACCCGCCCATGCCGGCTGAGCCAAGCTTCTGGAGGGCATCCGCCGCCTTGAGAATCGTGTGGTAGGGCGCGAGCTCCGTCTGGCCGTAGAAGTTGTAGACCCGGCAGCCCGGGATCTTCTCCATGATCTCCTTCAGGATCTCCACGGGCATGATTGATGCCCCGTAGCAGCACTTTTTGAGGCTCGAGAGATCGTATTTCTTGAAGTCGGGGTGCCTGAGCATGCCGATCCAGACCGTGGGCGGTGCGAAGAACAGGGTTGCCCGGTATTTCGAGATGTTCTCGAGGATCGTCCTGATGTCCGGCGTGGTGAGGATGTTCGTGCCCCCCACCCAGAAGATCGGGTTCATGAAGACGTCGCGCTGTGCGCAGTGGTAGAGAGGAAGCGCGTTGACGCTCACGTCGTCGGCCTCGAACTGCCCGTCGATGATGCACCCCATGTACTGCGCCATGAGGGCCTGGTTGTTGGCGATGACCCCCTTGGGCAGGGACTCGGTCCCGCTCGTGTAGGTCATCTGAACCGGGTCCTCGATGTGGAGGCACATGTCCGGCTCCTGGGCGCTGCTGCCTGTGTACCATGCATCGAAATCCATGAACCGCCCGCCGGGAGCCTTCTTCCCCTCCCCCTGGTCGGACCAGATGAAGGTCTTCACGCACGGCATGCTGTCGAGCACGTCCTTCACGATTTCATACAAAGAATCTTCCACGATGAGGACCGTGCTCTCCGAGTGATTGACACAGTAGGAGATCTCCTCGCCATTGAGCATGTAGTTGATGGCGAGGTACACGGCCCCGGCCTTGGCGCACCCCAGCCAGGCGAGCACGTGGTGCAGGGTGTTGTGTGCCAGGATGGCCACCCTGTCGTACTTCTGCACCCCGAGGCCGATGAGCGCGTTGGCCACGCGGTTGCACTCGTCTTCCAGCCGGCTGTAGGAAAGCTCCTTGTCCTGGAAGATGAGGGCCTTCTTGTCCGGGTAGTGGTACCTGCTGCGGCGGATCATGTCTGCAATGACCCACCTGTTCGTCTGGTTGTACCGGTTTCTCAAAAACTCGATGCTTTCCTTGTTGAGCGCTGAATAGAACTGATTCTCTTCGGGCTTCAGGGAGGAGAAAGGGCTAGACATGGGATCCACCTCGTAGTTGGTATTTATTTAATTACATTTTAATCAACGCCCATCACACTAATTCATTTTGCTTTTTTGGTCAACAAGATTGAGGAGTCAATTTTGTTGACGGGGTCAGGCCTCAACATGTGACATATGCTCGAGGGGACAGCAGAACTTCTCCTGTTGTCGCTGCCGTTCCCCCCTTGCCGGGCGATACGCTGGATTTCACTCAATTTGACGGATTGAATGACACGCCGTTCCCCCGTGCGTGGGGATACTCTGCGACATGGAAACTCAACGTTCTCAAAAAGACTGGATCCCCTCTTCCGAGGGAATGGCATGAAACGATTTCTCGCCCCGTGCGATGAAAAGAGCTTCGCAGGAATGACGTGCTGCACTTTTCGCTCGTCGCGTTAGGAGATCTCATGATTGCTCACCTGATCACGGGCAAGCGGTGCAGAGGTTGTCACATGTTGAGGCCTGACCCCGCCGGGGGTTGAGCCGAGCTGAAAGCTCGGGCTCAATCCCCGGCGACCAGCGCCTACACGTCCAGGCTGAACTCCCCGGTGTCGATCCACTCGTTCTTGAGGATGGTCCACCAGTCCACGGCCAGGCCCTGCAGCACATACTCATAGGGGAGCCACCCGTATCCTTTCTCGCCCCACCCTTTCCCCCAGGAGTTCCGGATGAGCAGGGCACCGGTCGTGGACTTCTTGCTGCCCGGATTCTCGATCTTCATCTTGTCGTCGTACCCCACCGCCATGATCGCATGCCCGCCCAGCACCTTCTCCTTGGGGCCGGGGAACGGGATCTTGCCGTCGTCGGCATCGTAGATGGAATCGTACACCGTGAACCCGAACATGGCAGGGATCTTTGCCGCGAGGTTGGTCTTGATCTGCTGGAGCAATGAGGGTTTCTCGATGCCCAGGGGATCGAGCCTGACATATTGCAGCGTCTGAAAGTTCTGCGCAAAGGAGTAGCAGAAGGCGCCCGGCTCGTCATCGAACCTGCCGATGTCGTACGGCCAGTATTCCTCCGGCGGGACGCCGAACACTATCATGGCCTCCATGGTCGACCTCAGGTATGCCCCGGTGTCCCCTTCCAGGTGGAGGAGGTTTCTCGTCGCCTTGTAGAGAAACAGGCGCGAGGCATCGGTGTGCCTGCCGAAGGCCTTTCGCTCGAAGTACTCGACGAGCCCCACTCCTGCCTGGGCCGTGCAGGACCCCAGCTCTTCCTGGTCCTCCACCGGCGAGCACCATCTTTTGAGATTGACCGATGCCGGCAGCTTCGCCTTTGCCGGCTCCGCAGCACCGGCCTTCACCAGCATGTCGTGCGGCGAGTCGAACTGGCTTAAGTTCATGACCCTTCGCGACAGACTCCTCGTCTCCACCGTGTAGTCGCGGATGTCCGGGTAGTCGGGAAGCCACCCCATGGCAAACGACACTCTCCTGTCCTCTTGATTCTGTTCCATTCTGAACCTCCTGAAATAAAATTAAAAAACCGCAATATGCACAAAATGGTCTGATTCCCGGATGATAGGTTCTACGGTGATTGTCCACGTCCAGTATATCCATCTCAGAGAGATTTTCAACAGCAGCGATTGATAAAAAATTGCTAGGAAAATGAGAGGGTATTGACAGGTTCGCTGAACGCACCTCCCTGCAGCTGTCCCCCTCTCACACACTCTCGAGGGTGAAATCCCCTGCAGATGCAACCATGTATAGTCATCGAATACATCAGTGAAATTCACACGCTCGCAAATCGGCTTTACTTATGAAAATTTTCCTTTATACCGATAGTCAAGGATATCACACAGGAGGTTGCCACAGATGAAGTGCCCGAAATGCGGCTATATCAGTTATGACTACCTGGACCGGTGCAAGAGCTGCGGTGAAGACCTGGTCCCGACCAAGATAAAGCTCAACATCTACACGAAGCAGCCCGAGATCGAGGTCAATGACGAAGGGTTTGCCGTGGAGAAGGTGAGAGAAGAGCGCAAAGACCTCCTCGGCCAGGAAACCTCCCGCAAGAGCCCCGACGTATCGGTCGACGACGTGCTCAAGGAAGAGGGCGAAAAGCTCGAAAGCTTCGACTTCGGCGAAGACGAAAAGGCTTGACAAGAAATCCCAAATTCAATACACATCGTTCTGTTGCCGAGGTAGCTCAGATGGTAGAGCAGAGGACTGAAAATCCTCGTGTCGGCGGTTCAATTCCGTCCCTCGGCACCACGTGTTTCCTCTGCAAAGATCACTAACCCCCATCGACCATTTTTTCACCGATTGATTGTCTCGCAGCGCACGTCTGAAATGCCTTCATTGCGCGTGCAGGAGAGCAAGCCACTGATTTGCAGCTGAGCCAGTTGCAAAACTCACAGAAAACTCTCACCCCCGCGAAACCGGGGGTCCAAAACTCATCGAAAACCGGGATCCCGCTTCCGCGAGAATGACATCGAGTGAGTTCTGCCGCCACCTCTTCAGTCTTGCCGAATTTGCCCCAGTCATGTATTACACGATGAAATCACTCGGGTCACGATGAGGAGAAACGCATGAAGCTCTGCATAATCGGTGCGGGATACGTGGGGTTGGTCACGGGAACGTGCTTCGCTGAAATGGGGAACGACGTCATCTGTGTCGAGGAGGACAGCGAGAAACTCTCCCTGCTCAGGCAGGGCGAGGTGCCCATCTATGAGCCGGGCGTCAAGGAGCTGATCCTGCGGAATTCCCAGGAAGGCAGGCTCACGTTCACCCAGGACCTGAAGGAAGCGGTTTCGGAAAGCCTGATCTGCTTCATCTGCGTGGGCACCCCGGAAGACAAGGACGGCTCGGCCGACCTCTCCTATGTCCTTCGGGTCGCCTCCCAGATAGGGAATATCATCGACGGCTACAAGATCATCATAGACAAGTCCACCGTGCCCGTGGGCACGGCGGAAAAAGTGAGAACCTGTATCCAGGAGAAGCTCGACAGCCGGGGCCTGGGCCACGTCGAGTTCGACGTCGCCTCGAACCCGGAGTTTCTCAAAGAAGGGAACGCGATCCAGGACTTCATGCGGCCCGAGCG
>JAJFUP010000291.1 GCA_021372395.1 Deltaproteobacteria bacterium | reverse complement strand
GCGGGACACACGAGGTTGCCCACGTTTTCGATGATCACGAGGTCGAGCGAGGAGGTGTCCAAGGCCTCGAGGCCCTTCATCACCATGGAGGCATCCAGGTGGCAGAACCCGCCAGTCCTGATCTGGACGGCAGGGACGCCTGCGGACGAGACCTTTTCAGCATCCACCACGGAGTCGATGTCCGCCTCCAGCACCCCGATACGAATCCTGGATGCGAGCTTTTCGATGGTCTTCAGGATCAGGCTTGTCTTCCCGGCGCCCGGCGAAGACATGAGGTTCAGAAGAAACGTCTTTTCCTGTTTCAGTCTCCCCCGCAACCCCTCGGCAGCTTCTTTGTTGTCCGAGAGGATCTCTTCCCTGATCTCGATAAGACGGATCTCGCCCATCACTCTGCCTCCATGTCTTTGATGTGATACTCCCTGCCGGATACGAGCGAAAATTTCTTCTGCCCGCACGCAGGGCAGGAAATGCCGTCCAGCCTGGTCTTGTCGATGGCGAAGTGTTTCCCGCACGCTTCGCACGAGAGCACCGCAGGCACCCACTCGACCTTGAGCCTGGCACCTTCGGCAATCGTGCCGGCGCTCAGGTGATTGAAGTACTTCTGCATCCATTCCTCTTCCAGGTCGCTCAAGCTGCCCACCGACAAACCGATGGCATGGACCTTCTTCACGTGGTGCATGGCAGCGTGCCTGACCACGATGGACAAGATGCTCTGCATGACAGGGAGTTCGTGCACGGGTCTATTCCATCCTGATGCACAGGATATCACAGGCGGGGGTACAATGAAATGCAGTTCATGGGGTTAAGGGATGTTTATATAAAGGCATTTTCCCTTGGGGCAGCCGCAGGAGGAGACTTCTGCTGAGTCCTGAGGGGAGAGACCGGCAGGGCGCTAAGAGAAAAGGCTAGAGGATCCCCTCGTGCTCCTTGATGAAGCGCTCGAAGAAACCTTTCATGAACTCGTGCCGCTCCCGGGCCATTCGCCTGCCTTCGTTCGTGAGCATGCGGTCCATCACCTTGGAGAGCTTTACGCGATATTCCCGGTAGCCCGTGTCGTCCTTGGTGTAGGGGTTGGCGCTTTCGGGGTCTGCGTCCTTGTTGTGGAGAACGGCCCCCACCTCGCCGGCGAACAGGTATGCACGGGCAATGCCCACGGCGCCGATGGCATCGAGCTTGTCCGCATCGAAGAGGACCTTGGCCTCAAGGGTCTGCGGTACACGGCTGTTCCGGAAACGGTGTGTGAGGATGCAGTGGATGATGTTCCCTCTCTTTTCTTCAGGGAGGGAATACTGCTGCAGGATCTCGCGAGCCATTTCAGCGCCTTTCTCGGCATGGCATATGCTGCCCTTGGACAGGTCCTGGTGCACCCGCCCGATGTCATGGAGAAAGGCCGCTATGGCCAGGACGTCGAGGTCGGCGCCTTCGGCCCTGCCGATATGCATGCACAGCCTGTATACCCGCAGTGTGTGCTCCCAGTCGTGACTGAATTTCGCGTTTGTGAAGTGGTCAAGGGCATGGGCCCGGATCTTCTCGATGGTGTCTTTCATTTCCCAGGCAGATAGCACGGATATGTTCGTTGTGCCAGAGGCAACCCGTGCAAGGCTTCAGAAGACACATGCAGCCCCTCCTCGATGCTTACCCCCCCCCGGATGCCTTGGGCGGATCGGATTGTCCCCGGTGCGATCGTCACGAGCTGCACGCCGGGAGCAGTATCTTCCGGGAAGAGACTCTCCCTCCCGGTTCAAAATAGACTGTGTGCCGTGGCCACAAGTGCCTCTGTGAAAGATCCATCTGCTGCAGGGATCGTTTTGCCTTGACAGTAACAGCCTCATTATACTAGCGATAGAGACTAATCACATCGGTTCTTGTGAACTCCACCATCCCTGGAACGTGCGTGAAAGAAGGAGAAGATGCATGAGCGAGGAAAAGAAGAGCAGTCTCGGTATGGCCTCCCGGGCGATCCATGCAGGAGAGCCCAGGGACAAATACGCTGATTCCCTGACCACCCCCATATTCCAGACTTCCACCTTCACCTTCAAAAACAGCAGGGACATCAGAGAATACACCAAGGACAAGAAGGAGCGGTTCGAGTACGGGAGATACGGGAATCCTACCGAGCTCATTGCACAGCAGAGGCTCGCCGACCTTGAAGGCGCAGAAGACTGCCTGGTGTTCTCCTCGGGCATGATGGCCATCACCACCACCATCCTCTCCCTGGTCCGCACCGGCGACCACATTGTCATCACGGACGACAGCTACAAGAAGACCCTCGAGTTCTGCAAGTCGTACCTGAAGCGGTTCGGCGTGGACTGCACCATCGTGCCTTTCGGGGATTACGACGCCCTGGAAGGTGCCATCACGGAAAAGACTCGGTTCATCTTCTCCGAGTCGCCCACGAACCCGTACCTGAACGTCTTCGACCTCGTCCTGCTCAAGAAGATAGCGGACAAGCACCACGTCATGACGCTCATCGACAGCACCATCGCCACTCCCATCAACCAGAGACCGCTGGAGTTCGGGATAGACCTCGTCACCCACAGCGCAACCAAGTATCTCTCAGGGCACAACGACATCCTGGCCGGAGCCGTGCTCGGCAGCAGGGAGCTCATCGCCCCCATCCGGAGCCTCCACAAGTCCATGGGCGGCCTCATTGACGCGCACTGCTGCTACCTGCTGCTGCGGGGGCTCAAGACCTTCCCCATGAGGGTGGAGCGGCAGAATGCAACCGCCCTGGAGGTCGCAACATTCCTCGAAAGCCGCCCTGGGGTGGAGCGGGTGTACTACCCATTCCTGAAGAGCCACCAGAATTATGCCATCGCAAAGGAGCAGATGACCGGCGGCGGCTGCGTGGTGACCTTTGTCATCAAGGGAGACCTTGAAGACGCCAACCGGTTTCTGGATTCGCTCGAGATGATCTACATCGGCCCGAGCTTCGGCGGGACCGAGACCCTCATCACCCATCCCGCCACCGTGAGCTACTACGACTACACCCGCGAGCATCGTTACGAACTCGGCATCATTGACACCCTCTTCAGGCTTGCCGTGGGACTGGAAGACGTGAAAGACATCATCGAAGACCTGGAAAGGGCCTTCGATCGGGCGAAGATTTAGGAGCGGCTTGGGACTGTAAGCTGGCTGTTGCAGGTCGGGAAGAGTGCGGCGAACTCCGGCAGACAGCGTGCCGGATCGTCCTGAACGCCACAGAGATGTTTCTCTCGTGATCATCAAGGGACATAGAAAAGACCAATCGATCGATACACCCTAGGGGAAAGCGGTCACAATTTAATCTTTTTCTTTTTTGCTCTGATCCTCGATATCGCCCTGTGCGGGCTTATCGGCAGCGGTCGGATCACTCATGGCAGACTTGAAGTTCTTGATACCCTTTCCCAGGGCGCTGCCAACATCGGGCAGCTTCCCTGCCCCGAAGATGACGAGAACGACCACCAGGAGGACGATAAGGTGCGGCATTCCGAGTCCTTCAAACATGTGCGGCCTCCTTTTCGATATTATCTTGACATACGGGATGCAGTCCACGATGGCTGGACCGATCAACAGCCTTCAGGTTTTTCAAAGAGGATTTCCCCTGCTGATCGGCTTGATGGATCGTGCCACCTGAAAGCCATCCTTTGTGGTGGTGTACTGAACCCTCACCTGCTGATCCGTCGACAGCTTGTCGAGGGTTATGGCCTTCCAGTCCGGCCCGTAGATCGTCGTGAAGGGTCTTACCAAGAAGGTGTAGAGCTTCCCGTCCCGGCTGATTATAGCTATCTTGGACCGGATGCCCCTGGAGGGTTCGGCAAGGGTTACGGTGTCCACTTTTCCCCTCACTTCCAGGGGGATGACGGTCTTTGAAGAAACGGGAGGAGGGGTTCTCCCTTTCTGCAGGGCCAGGACCACGTCCTGTCCGAAGCAGACCGAGGAGAGAACCCCAAGGGCACACAGCATGATGACAACCCTCTTCATCCTCCGTACACCTCTTTCCTGCCGCCTTCCTACTTGCTCTCGGTCGCAGGTGCAGCCGTCTTTTCGGGCTCTGCCTTCTTCACAACCTTCTTTGCGGCTTTCTTCTTTGAAACCTTCTTTGCCGGTGCCTTCTTTGCAGCCTTCTTTACCTTCAGGTCTTTGTCGGCAGGAGCTGCCACGTCGCCCTTGGCTGCATCAGGAGCGGGTTTCGCTACATCGGAAGCGACCGGGGCTGCTTTCGCTGCATCTGCCTTGGGTGCGCCTGCAGCAAATACCATGGTTGCAAAGCATACGAGTGCCAGTACTGCGATTAAGCTCATAACCTTTTTCATGTTCGTTGCCTCCAGTTGATTTTTTGATGCTGCCATCTATACACCAGCGAAGATTAGACGATCGTTAGAAGAAGATTAAAAGATTCTTAGGAAACTCCTGCACGGATTCAGATGAAATCTGAAAACAGGGGGGTTGATTCTTCCGGAAGAGCAATATGAGATAAGCTGCCATGACTGTCGGGTAGAGATTTCGTGATACAATTTGATTTCCTTCAATTTATCACATGCCTGGCAAAACTGTTTCCGGAGATGGTTTTTGTGAGACGTCTTGAAAGAATCACGTCGGGCTGAGCGTTTTTTCAATCAAGAAGCACTGTCTGCCCGTGCTTGAGCTGCACAAGACTGTCCATGAGCCCGGCCTTCTCCATTTCCCGCCCGATGTCCAGGGGGGGCTGGAAGACCGGTTCGTCGCCCAGTCTGAACGTGCCCCAGTGGACCACGAGCAGCTTTTTTGCACCCAGTTCCCGGAAGGCCCTGACCGTCTCCTCCGGGTTGATGTGCGA
>JAJFUP010000286.1 GCA_021372395.1 Deltaproteobacteria bacterium | reverse complement strand
CCATAATTGATATGGTAAATTTATGACCATATCTGGGATTTTAGGAGTGATGCTCGGCTCCATCCTGTGGATGGACAGGGTTTTCATGTTCCAGTTCATGGTCAGCCGCCCTATCATCATGGCTCCCCTTATCGGGCTCGTGATGGGGGATGTAAGGGTTGGACTGCTTGTGGGAGCGTCGTTTGAACTTCTCTGGCTCAATGCACCGCCTGTGGGGGCATACCTTCCGAACGATGAAAGCTTCTGTGCGGCAGTGGCAGTACCGGTAGCTGTCTGTGCCAGCGGATCCATGAGTAGTACTGCTGCAGCAGGACTCTCCATCCTGATGTGCATACCGTTCTCATTCGTGGGCAGGTTGTTGGACACGCATTTGAGAACCATCAACGAGCGGCTTGTCCCGAAGGGTGAAGAGGTTTCGGAGAGAAAGGTGAGTCGGGCGCTGAAAAAGGCCCTTGGACGGTCATATCTCTATGCCTTCGTCAGCATCGGAGCCTGCGCAATGATTCTGACTGCTGTCACCTCGCTCATCAGCGGGCTTCTCCCGGGGATGGTCCTTGTTCCACTTTCCTACATGCCCGCCGTCAGTATCGTCATCGGTCTTGCTGCCCTCGTTTCCAAGGATTTTCCGCGACGGGCACACACGGGCATGTTCATTCTCGGGCTAAGCCTCGTTCTCCTGATGACATGGATCTTGTAACATACATCCAAGCCTCCACCGGGCATCTTCCCCATATCCTCGAGATAGAACGCAAATCATTTCCCTTTCCATGGGATGTCAATACCTTCTCGTCCACCTTGGAAGATAGGCGCTGTGAAGGTATCGTGGCGATCAAGGACGAAATGGTCGTGGGATACTGTTTTGCAATCAGCCTTTCCAATATGGTGCATGTGCTCAACCTGGCAATCCACCCATGCTTCAGGAGAAAAGGGATCGCCCGGCAGCTTCTTGGGAATATCCTCTCGGGCGCAGTCTCCAAAGACAAGATGTATGCGGTTTTGGAAGTCAGGACATCGAATGTGCCGGCGCTCACCCTCTATTCATCCATGGGATTCACCCACGTGAGCACATGGTACAAATATTATACAGAAACCAATGAGGATGCGAACGTCATGGTGAAAGACCTGAGAAAGAACAAGGCAATGGATGTGGAACTCTCTATTGTGAAGAACAGGGAGGTGGCATCCGAGATCTTCTCCCTGGTGCTTGAAGGGGACATGCCCCCATCGTATCCAGGTCAATTCGCGATGGTTATGGTGAGCAGGACGAATGAACCGTTCCTGAGACGACCGTTGGCCATCCTCTCACAGGAGGGCGGTACAGTGGAGATGCTGTATCGCATCATGGGAGAAGGCACCCGGCTCCTTTCGAAAAAAAGACCAGGAGAGCTTCTCGGGATACTCGGTCCCCTGGGGAGAGGATTCAGAAAGCCTGAATCCGGAAGCGTCATCTATGTGGCGGGTGGAATGGGTCTGCCACCGATCCTCTCCCTTGCCGAAAAACTCAAAACCGGGTACTTCATCTATGGCGTCAAGACCGGAGACGATATACCGATGCTCGAGCGGATCATGGCCATACCGAACACTGAAACCATCATCATGACCGAGGATGGTTCACTCGGCGAACAGGGACTTTCAACGGACGCACTCAGGCGTGTTGCTGAACGCACAACCGCTGATGCGGTCATCTATGCGTGCGGGCCGGAAGGGATGCTCAGGGAAGCCAGTGCCGTTGCACGGAACATCCATGCACGTTGCCAGGTCTCCCTTGAAGAGCGTATGTCCTGTGGTTTCGGCGCATGCGCAGGGTGCGTAGTCAATACCTTCCAGGGAAACCAACGGGTATGCAGGGAAGGCCCGGTCTTCAATGCCTATGACATAAACTGGAGCTGACAATGGATACATCGACACGGATCGCATCGAATCTTGTCCTGAAGAACCCGGTCATGAGCGCATCGGGAACCTTTGCCTACGGAGAAGAATTTTCCGAGTTCTTTGATCTGTCCATCCTTGGCGGGGTCGTGACCAAAGGGCTTTCCCTCAAACCGAAAACCGGGAACCCAACACCGAGGATCGTGGAGACACCCTGCGGAATGATCAATTCCATCGGACTCGAGAATGTCGGGATACCGGTTTTTTTGAACGAGAAGCTTTCATTCCTGAAGGGATTCGACACGCAGATCATCGTCAATTTCTTCGGTACGACAGAAGACGAATATGTGCTGGCAGCAGAGGCCCTCGACAAGGATGGGATCTCGGCACTGGAGATGAACGTGTCCTGCCCGAATGTCAAGAAAGGGGGCATCGAGTTCGGAAGGGATCCCGATGCCCTTTACTCTCTAGTGAAAATGGTGCGGGGCGTGCTCGGCCGGCCGCTCATCGTGAAGTTGTCTCCCATGGTCACCGACATAACCCAACTGGCCTTGGCTGTACAGGAGGCCAAGGCAGACGCTATAACCTGCATCAACACTCTGCCTGCCATGGCCATTGATGAGAGGTTCCGAAGACCTGTTCTCGGCAACATCACCGGTGGATTGTCCGGCCCTGCCATAAAGCCTGTTGCACTGAAAATCGTCTGGGATGTCAGTCGCTGCGTGAGCATACCCATCATCGCTTCAGGCGGTATCGCCACATACCGGGACGTAATCCAGTTCATACTTGCCGGGGCATCTGCCGTGGAAATAGGGTGTGCATGCCTGCGCGATCCTTTTTGCTTCATCGAGATAATCGAGGGGATCCGCGGGTACATGGAAGAGCATCACATTGAATCAATCGCAGAACTTATCGGGAAGCTTGAAACCCCCAGATGAACATACTGCTTGAAAATAGATAATCGCGCTAATAATACAGTCGGAGAGATATTCCGACCATAACCTGAACTGTTCGTGATCCTTATGTTTTTTTGTTGCTCTGTTGTGCATTGAGTCTCATGAGGAGGTCATGCCATGTTGAGGCATGTGGGGGATTCGACCCCGCTTGTTGTGGTGTTTTCGGGGCTGTGTTGCGGTATCTTAATGATATTGCAAGACATTGTGAGCTTTTGCTTTGCCCTGCTTATCCTTTTCTTTCTTGTTTCGCGTGCCCGGCTCATTCATGCTGCAGCTGGTGTTGCCTTGGGAATTGTAGCAGCGAGTCTTGCCCCAGCGTGGATAAGCACTCCGGAAGGGATACACTCCATCAGGGGCACTGTCCAATCAACTCAATATGTCGAAGGCACCTCCAGGATGTTCCTCAAGAATGCTGTACTCGATGGCAGAAACGTAAGGGGGCATGCACAGTTGAGCGTCTACCGCAATATGCCCGAACTGGCAGCAGGATCCATTGTGAAGGCCGATTTCAAGGCAAGGGCGCGTATGGGGTTCGGGAACAGGGGCGAATTCGACTACCGAAAGTTTCTTCTCTCCAGAGACATCGTGCTCACAGGGTCAGTGAGTGACGGAAACTCCATTACGATCATAAAAGAGAGGAAGCCTGGAGGGCTCAAACAGGCAGTCAACACCAGGCTGTCTCAACTGGCCCGTCCGGAGGCTGAGGTGCTGAAGGCGATGCTCACCGGGGACACATCAGGAATCACTGACTCGATCCAGGACAGGTTCAATGCACTGGGCTTATCACATCTCATCGCCATCTCCGGACTCAACATGACCATAATCATCTTCATCTGTTATTCGGTGAGCTATGCCGTCCTGAGGGTTCTGATCCCTGTTTCCCTCAGGATCGACACGCCCCTGGCTGCGAGGCTCTGCGGGCTCATAGGGGTGATAGCCTATACCCTGTTCGTGGGCACCAATATACCCACCCTGCGGGCTTCCATCATGACTGTAAGCTGCATTTTCAGCCTTTTCTTTCTTCGGAAATCGAATGTTCTTGAGGGCCTTGCCATAGCGGGGATACTGATTCTTTCCCTCTGGCCTCGGTCCCTCTATTCTGCAAGTTTTCTGCTCTCGTTTGCCGCGGTCCTGGGTATCATCGGTACGATGCAAAAAGGAGCTTCAGTACCTCAGTGGGTACATTTCATAACCATACCCGTCGTTGCCACGGCTTTTACCGTTCCCATCACCACCAATCTCTTTGGGTTCGTCTCACTGATTGGGATCATTGTAAATATCGTCGTGGTTCCCTTCTTCAGCATAGTGATCATGCCGCTTTCCATTGCAGGGCTCGTCATATTTCCCATGTGGGATACTGTCGCATCCGTGCTGTTCGCGTTAACCATGGATGCGATTGGTCTCCTGTTGTCCATGAGTGATGCCGTGGGATCCCTTCTTCCTATACCAACGCCATCGATTTATTGGGTTTACCTCTGCTACGCAGGATTGATCCTGTCGTTTTTCGGTACACGCTCAGTCATGCGAACCATGGTCCTCACGATCATCTCTCTTGCCATCGTTTTCATACCTGCGATCAGGAACCATATCAATGCATCCCAGGGGCTTTGCTTCGATTTTATCAGTGTAGGGCAGGGTGACAGTATACTCTTGACAGAAGGACCCCATGCAGTGCTTATAGATGCAGGCCCTTCACAAACGGGATTCGATATGGGCAGACATGTTGTGGCACCACATCTGACACGAAGGGGCATCACCTCATTGGACCTCCTTGTCATAACTCACTCGCATCCGGACCACATAGGTGGAATTCCTTATATTCTCGAACGGTTCCCGGTTGGCCAAATATGGACAAACGTGAGGGAAGACCCGAACCCTGATTTTCAGGAGATGCTCAGAATCGCACAAGACAAATCCATCCCCATCAGGAACGTCTGCATCGGGGACAGCCTTCGCTTGGGAGATATGCATATGGATGTCCTCAATCCCCAGATACGCTTCGGCGTCAAGGAGTATGGAATGGACCAGAACATGAATTCCATTGTTCTGAAAGCAGGGGATCAACACATGAAGGGGCTTTTTATGGCGGATGCGGACATGTTCGGCGAGCTCATGCTGACACACCTCCAGAGGGATATCTCTGCGGATGTGCTCAAGGTTGCCCACCATGGTTCGGAGAAGTCATGCCTGGATGTGTTCTTGGAACAAGTTCGACCCCATGCTGCGGTGGTCTGCTGCGGATACAACAACAGATATGGGGACCCAGCTCCGGGGCCGCTTCTGAGGTTGACGAAGAATAGCATCAGAACCTATCGGACCGACACCCAGGGTGAAATTATGATCTCCTCGTTTCTGGGGCGTATCGATGTTAAGTCGGGCCGGGGTCATGCCGATACTCAATAGATCAGGAGAGAAGGAGTATTCTTGGACAGGAATATTTCACCAGACTGCAACATGATAAAAGCCGGCGGGTTCACGCTCATGGAGCTTATGATCACGGTAGTGATCGTCGGTATCCTTGCAGCAGTGGCCGTACCAGGCATGGCCGGATGGTTCGGTAAGAAAGACCTTGATTCGGTGGCGCGTGCCATGTTTTCACATTTTCAGCTGGCACGGAGCGATGCAGTGCGAAATGGTAGGCCGGTACAGATCCGTATTGATACAGCAAACAACTGGTATGATATTCGATACTCCAACGGCGATGTGATAGTTTCACAGACAACCATGCCCAGGGGTATCGATATCGTGAGTACCACTTTCCCGCCTAGTGCGACAGTAAACACCACGGGGATCACGAGCAGGGGGTTTGCCACCCAGCAGGGAGAAGTGAGGATCAGAAGTGCGAATGCGCCCACAGCAGACAATGTGAGGATTGTCGAAATGACACTCGGCGGGACGGTGAGGATCCGGCCATGAACCATCTTCATTTCATAAGAAATGAGAAGGGGCTCACGCTTGTGGAGCTCATGATCGTCATGGTGCTCTCCCTTCTGCTCATGGCAGCGGTGTACTACACCTATCTGCTCCAGAACAAATCCGGCCAGGTCCAGTTCCAGGTGGCTGCCACCCAGCAGGATCTCAGGGCCGTCATGGAGATGATTTCCCTGGATGTTCAGCATGCCGGGATGGACCCCACATTTACGAACAGCATTCAGGGCATCGTGCCCGTTGATTCAGGATTGACCGCCCTGAGGATGCGGATGGACCTTCTTCCTCTCCCTACAAGCACAACCCCGATGGGAGACGGGCTTACGACTGCAACGAATGAGGACATAACGTATAGACTGATTGGGAATAATCTCCAGAGGGTCGATAACAATGGGGGAATAACCCAGGTCCTTGCCCATAATGTCACGAACCTCAATTTCATCTACCGCGGAAGACAGGTTGACGGGACAATCTATGACATCAATCCGACAGGGGCAGGAAATACCCTCACTTCTGATGAGGCCGACGCTGTCCGCTATGTCCGGATACG
>JAJFUP010000280.1 GCA_021372395.1 Deltaproteobacteria bacterium | reverse complement strand
GACGATCTGGCCCATCATGCCGTCCCCGAGGATCATCACCGGGGTCCGGAAGCAATCCGCCACGTCGAAGGCCCGCATGGTGATGTCGTAGAGCTCCTGGACGGATGCGGGGCCATAGACCGGCATGCGGTAGTCGCCATGTCCGCCTCCCCGTGTGGCCTGGTAGTAGTCGCCCTGGCTCGGCGCAATGTTGCCCAGGCCGGGCCCGCCGCGGACGATGTTCACGATGACCGCCGGGAGCTCCAGGGCCGCCATGAAGGAAAGCCCTTCCTGTTTCAGGCTGATGCCGGGGGACGATGAACTGGTCATGGACCGCACGCCGCTGGCGGAGGCGCCAAGCACCATGTTGATGGAAGCGATCTCGCTCTCCCCCTGGAGGAAGACGCCGTCGACCTCCTGCATCCGCCGCGACATGTACTCCGGTATCTCGTTCTGGGGGGTGATGGGGTACCCGAAGTAGCACCTGCACCCCGCCTGAACCGCAGCCTCGGCGATGGCGTCGGTGCCTTTCATCAGGACCTTTGCCTGCTTATCCACGGAACACCTCGATGGCGATCTCGGGGCACATCACGGCGCACAGAGAACACCCCCTGCAGGTCTCCTTGAAGAACTCCGCCGGGTGGTACCCCTTCTGGTTGAGGGCTCCGGCAATACGGATCGCCTCCTCAGGGCACACGGATATACAGAGTTCGCAACTCTTGCAGAGTCCTTGATCGATAGTAATTTTTCCCTTTGTTGCCATACTCTCCGGACACTTTTCTCTAGGTTGGCATGGATATGTAACATCAAAACGCACTGCTGTACAGTGTGATTTTCACCGGTTGGGAGCCGGGGCCGGCCCGGGAAGAGGAGATGGTCTGTGTCTTGACCGTCTCTGCTGTCGGGATCGGAAAGGGATCCCTGAGCGTACCCGGGCAGCCCCGACAGGGAAGAAAGTCTGCCGGGTCAAGTGCCGGGCCACGAAGAATCCCCCTGATATGCTCGACTACCACCCCTTGAAATTCGGAAAAGCATCCCTATAAAAGTTGCAAAAATACAACCCACTGAAGGGGAGGCAAGGATATGATTATGCAGACCGGAAAGAATTGGAGATGGGACCCGTGGCGCGAGATGGAGCGCTTCCGCCGGGAAGTGGACAGCCTGGTCACGGGCACGAGGCGTTTACCTGCAGCGAACTTCCCGCCCATGAACGTGTTCTCGGGCGATGAAGACGTGATCATCACCTCGGAGATCCCCGGGATCGACCCTGCAGACATCGAGCTCACCGTCACCGGTGACACCCTCACCATAAAGGGGACCAGGAAACCGCAGGAGGTCAGGGAAGGTGAGAAATGGCACCGCAGGGAACGGGGATCCGGGAGTTTTTACCGCTCGGTCCAGCTCCCGTACAACGTGGACGGCAACAAGGTGCAGGCGGACTATGCGAAGGGAGTCCTCACCATCGTGCTGCCCCGGAGCGAGGCCGAAAGGCCGAGGAAGATCAGCGTGACAAAAGGAAATTAAGCGGAGGTGATCAGACATGGAAGAAAATATCAGGACCGTAACGCCCGAGAAGGCCGAAGCCAGGGAGGCCTCCAGGGTAGAGAGAACCAAGGACAGGAAGACCTTCGTCCCTGCGGTTGATATCACCGAGGATGACAGCAATCTCTACATCTTCGCGGATATGCCCGGAGCGGATGAGAAGGGGGTGAACGTCAGCCTGGAGAACGATGTGCTTACCATCGATGCCCAGGTGGAGGACCAGAAGTTCGAAGGCCATGGCGTCTCCTATGCGGAGTATGGGGTGGGCGACTACCACCGCGTCTTCACCCTGAACGAGGCCGTTGACCGTGACAGGATCGAGGCAAGACTGAAAAACGGCGTGCTCAGCATCGTGCTCCCCAAGGCGGAAGAGGCGAAGACCCGGAGCATACCCATAAAGGTGGGATAAGCGCAGGAGGTGATACCATGAGGTACATGATTCCATGGAGATGGGGAAACAGGGATGTTTCCACCGGCAGAGAGGCTGAAGGGTATCCCGTCGATGCCTTTCAGCGCGAGATGAACCGGCTCTTCGAGGATTTCTTCAAGGGGTTCGGGGTGAGGCCTGCGGCAGAGGACATGGAGTCCCTGGTCGGCTTCAGCCCGCAGGTGAACATGACAGAGGACGAGAAATCCATCCAGGTGAGCGCCGAGCTCCCGGGCCTCGATGAGAAGGATATCGAGATCAGCCTGACCAAGGACTCTCTCACCATCAAGGGGGAGAAGAAGGAGGAGACGGAGCACAAGGACAGGGAAACCTACTTCATGGAGCGCTCGTTTGGCTCCTTCACGCGGGTGATCCCCATCCCGAAGGACGTGGATACCGAGAAGTCCGAGGCCTCCTTCAAGAAGGGGGTCCTGACTATCACCCTGCCGAAGCTCGAGAAGGAGAAGCAGTCGCACAAGAAGATCCGGATCAAGGGTGACTGAGACACCTGCGGCGAGAAAGAAAGACAGTCGGGGGAGGCCGCACGAGGCCTCCCCCTTTTTCTTTCTCAGGTCATCCCGTACCACTCCTCGCGATCGTCCCTGCTGCGTACGTACCAGGCCCGGTGGTGTGCGCCAATGGCCTTGAAACATGGGCGGTTGTGACCTACAAAACAGACAGATGATACGCATGGGAAAAAAAGGAGGGCAGTGATTCGATGGACGTGAACAAATTCACCCAGAAATCCCAGGAGGCGCTTCAGGACGCGCAGAATATCGCAATCCGGTACGGGCATCCGGAAATGGACGTGGAGCATCTTCTTCTTGCGCTTCTGGAGCAGCCGGAAGGCCTGGTGCCGAGGTTATTCGCCAAGATGGATGTGCCGCTGACGAGCTTCTCCGCAGACCTGATCAAGGAGCTCGAACGCAGGCCCAGGGTCTCGGGCCCCGGGGCCGAGCCGGGCAAGATCCTGGTGACCCAGAGGCTGAGCCGGGTCATGGTGAAGGCCAAGGAAGAGGCTGCCCGCCTCAAGGACGAGTACGTCTCCGTGGAGCACCTGCTCTTTGCCATGATCGAAGAGGGGAAATCCCAGGCCTCGGGCCGGATTCTCTCGGAGTTCAATGTCTCGAAAGAGCGGCTGCTGCAGGCGCTCACCTCGATCCGAGGCAATCAGCGCGTGACCAGCGACAACCCGGAGACCGCGTACGAGGCCCTGGAGAAATACGGCATAGACCTCGTGGCCCAGGCGCAGCAGGGCAAGCTCGACCCGGTCATCGGGCGCGATGACGAGATCAGGCGCGTGATCCGGATCCTCTCCCGGAAGACCAAGAACAACCCGGTGCTCATCGGCGAGCCCGGTGTCGGAAAGACGGCTATCGTGGAAGGCCTGGCCCAGAGGATCGTTCGCGGCGACGTGCCCGAAGGCCTCAAGGACAAGACCATCTTCGCCCTCGACATGGGCTCGCTGGTGGCGGGCGCCAAGTTCAGGGGAGAGTTCGAAGAGCGGCTGAAAGCAGTGCTCAGTGAGATCAAGTCCAGCAACGGGAGGATACTGCTCTTCATCGACGAGCTGCACAACATCGTCGGCGCAGGCAGGGCCGAGGGGTCCATGGATGCGGGCAACATGCTCAAGCCCATGCTGGCCCGCGGCGAGCTCCACTGCCTGGGAGCCACCACCCTGGACGAGTACCGGAAGTACATCGAAAAGGACAAGGCCCTCGAGCGGCGTTTCCAGCCCGTGATGGTCGAACCGCCCGTAGTGGAGGACACCATATCCATCCTGCGGGGATTGAAGGAGCGCTTCGAGGTGCACCACGGGGTGAAGATCCAGGACAACGCCCTGGTGGCGGCATCCGTCCTGTCGAACCGGTATATCTCGGACCGCTTCCTGCCGGACAAGGCCATCGACCTGGTCGACGAATCCGCCGCGCGTCTGCGTACCGAGATCGATTCGATGCCGGCCGAGCTCGATGAGCGCATGCGCCGCATCATGCAGCTTGAAATCGAGCGCGAGGCCTTGAAGAAAGAGACCGATGCCGCCAGCCGCGAGCGCCTGGCCAAGCTCGAAAAGGAACTGGCGGACCTGAAGGGCGAAGCGGATGCATTGAAAGCCCAGTGGCAGGCCGAGAAAAACTCGGTGCAGACGCTGCGCTCGCTGCGCGGCGAAATCGAACAGACGCGCCACGAAATCGAACTGGCCGAGCGCCAGTACGATCTGAACAAGGCCGCTGAACTGAAGTATGGCACGCTCACCAATCTTGAGAAGCGATTGAAGGACGCCGAAGACAACCTGGCCGGCAAGCAAGGGCAGGTGCGCCTGCTCAAGGAAGAGGTGGACGAGGAGGACATTGCCGAGGTCGTCAGCCGCTGGACGCACATTCCGGTGGCGAAGTTGCTCGAAGGCGAATTGCAGAAGTTGCTGCACCTGGGCGAGGAGTTGCACCAGCGCGTCGTGGGGCAGGAGGAAGCGGTCACCGCCGTCGCCGAGGCCGTGCA
>JAJFUP010000268.1 GCA_021372395.1 Deltaproteobacteria bacterium | reverse complement strand
GCATACCCCTCATCGGTGGACAGTCTCGGTCAGGTATGCCCCGCAGGGTATGAGCGCTGGGGCCCCTGGAAACTCACCGGAAGATTTGCCTGGGAAACGCTGAGGATCTCCTCGAAGATGAAAGGCCATGCAGCGCAGACCCTGCGCTCAGGCTGGGGGTTCACCAAGGGGTTCGCCGGAGACCTTTTCCGGTCCATCCCCGCTGCGTTAACCGACCTCCATCCGGGAAAGATTGCCCGGATAGGCAAGGACATCAGCGACTGCACCACGTATTGCGACAGCTCGCGATTCACCGCGGCACACCTGAAGCGCATCGCGGTGATCTTCGGGCAGGACGACTCCTGCATGAACCCGCAAAGGCAACTCGGGATAACCGACAGGGGCGCGGTGGGGGGCGACGATCTGAAACGGTTCCACGAGACATTCTTTTCCGACGTGTGCGAGCTTGAGTCCCGCATCAGCTTAAGGGTGCTTCCCGGAACACACCTCGCCCCGGTGATCTCCGGCGATCTCTACGCCGGTACACTCCTGTCCGACCTCGGCCAGGCCCTGGAGCCCTGAGAGGACAGGCGGCCCCATGGGAAAGGCCAGGCAGACCCTCATCCCCGTTGCAGCGCTTGCCATCATCGTCCTGCTCGGAGCCTTCCATTGCCTGAGCGCGGGCAAGCCCCACACGGTGGTGGAGGTCTTCGACGGGGATACCATCAGGCTGGATGACAACACGAAGGTGCGCCTCATCGGCGTGGACGCCCCCGAGGTGGATTCGCCCTACAGGAAACAGGAGCCCTTCGGGGAGGAGAGCAGGGCATACCTCACCGCGTTTCTGCTTCACAAGAGGGTTTCCATCAAGGTGGGTAACCCGCCGCAGGACCGCTACGGCAGGACGCTCGCCTATGTCTATCTGGGCGATGTGCTGGTGAACGGCCGTATCATCAGGGATGGATGGGCTTCAGCCTACCGCAGATTTCACCACCCCTGGCGGGACCTTTTCCTTGCCTATGAAAAGGAGGCACGGTCCCGTGGCATCGGGATGTGGAAGGGTGATCAATAGGCGCGTCCGGGTATTCAGCCTCGGATTCGGGAAAGAGCTTCCTTCATCCGGCGCCCGGGGCATGGAACCTCATGCCTGAATCATGAATAACGGGCACGGATCCTCGATGCCCCCCAGAGGAGGATGAACCCGGTTACCATGAGCGCCGCGGACAGGGGGAATTTCTGCAGTGCGTTCATGAGCCCCGGGTATGCCGTGACGAACTCGCCGAGCGGGCTCCCTTCGATGACGCCGAAGGCCGTATACGGCTGCCACGCGTCTATCTTGAGGAACATGATCCCCTGGTAGAGCATCACGGCGAATCCGGCGACGACGCCTGCAACCCCTCCGAAAAAGAACATTTTTTCCACACAATCTCCTCTGCCGGCCGATGTTGCCCGGGCACGTTGGTTTGCAGTCTCTGAGTATATCGGCACTTGGAACAACGAAAACAAGAGGAGTTTAAGGGCGGTGCAGCAGGAGGCACTGCGGATATTTCAGCACCAGTGTGCATACCGGAAGGGTTTTTCCCCGGCGACCCCATGGGTATGTCGGGGCATACGTCCCGGTACCCGTGGAAGTGCCCCGGAATCTGCAGTCATGAAATCCTTGCAATAATTCCCGTCTTCCTCTATTTTGCCCATCAGCATGTCATTGACTGTGAAGGAGATCTGAATGCTTACCTACTTGAGAAGACATTCCAGGAGCTGGCTTGCCTACACCGTGTTCGGC
>JAJFUP010000258.1 GCA_021372395.1 Deltaproteobacteria bacterium | reverse complement strand
AACCCCCATTGCCGTTCCCCCGGGGTCCTGGTGGAGGAGGCCAGAAAAGAGACCGACCACTTCGTCTTGTCTCCCGTCTTCTCCCAGGAGATCGTTCTCCAGAGGATGCTGGTTCTCGCCGAGGCGAGGTCTTTGTCCGCGGCCCCTTCGGCCAGGCTGAGAACCGGCCCCCAGGTGCTGGCGAACCCCTTGTCGAAGAAGAGCGGGAAGAGGGCAGGGAAGTGCCACTCGCTTGTGCTCCCTTCCCGGGAGGTGTAGAGGAACGGCCAGAGGATCACCCGCCTGTGTGTCTGCCCATCCCGGGTCGTCTTCTCGCTCACCCGGTTCACCAGCAGGACGGAGACGGTCTTTTCATCCGTGCCCGTGTCCTCGTAGTGGTGCGATCTCGAAAACCACACCGGCCACAGAACGGTCTTCATGGAGTACGAGCTTCCTTCGGTCTTGCTCCAGTACAGGGGAAACACCCTCGTCTCCTCGTAGGCGCCCGATGCCGCGCGGACCAGGGGCCAGGGGAAATCGGCGCTCATGTGTCCTGCGGCAAAGTCCCGGTTGTACGAGAAGAAGGGCCACAGGACGGATATGTTCCGGTAGGTGGATCCCCGGGCATACCTGAACAGCGGCAGGACCGCGTCCATTTTCCTGTCGGGCCCCCGCTCGCACAGGAAGACGGGCCAGAGGAAGAACGCCGAGGACGAGTCGTCCGGCTTGTGCTCCTGCCCATAGAGGGGGAAGACCCGCAGCAGCCTCCCCTCGCTGTAGGAAAACACTGGCCAGAGGACCGTGCAGGTTTCGATGTCTCCCAGGCGCGTTTTAGAGTAGAGCGGCCAGAGGACGAAGCGGGCCTCGTCGAGGCCGAACCGGTGATACATGGTTCCGTAGAGAGGAAAGACTCCCCCGTAGGCTTTGTCCTTGTATCGGCCGGAGAACACCGGGAAGAACTCGGTGTGCGGGTGGTCCTCCTGGTCGCCGGTGGAACGGTAGAAAGGCACGAACATGGAGCGCTCGTTCGAGAAGCTCCCCAGGGGGTAGAGGATCTCGGTGCGGGAGGTCTCCCTGTCTGTATGGTAGAACGGCCGTACAGCGCTTGAGTGTTCGGAGAATTCGAGTATCGGGCCCAGCCCCCGGAAGGTGTATGCATCTCCCAGTGATTCATAGGAGAACAGGGGGGAGGCATCGATGTCGACGGCATGCCCGGCGGTCACAGGGATGAAGGCGGCCAGGAAGACCAGGATGACACGGCCGCGAAGACACCTCTTCTGGATCATCACCCTACCATATCAGGCCGAGAATGGTTCCCATGACCGTGATGGGCGTCTGTTCCTCGATCCCCTGGGCAGCGCGATTTGCGTTCTGCAGGGTCTCCTTGACGTTTCCGTACAGGTCCTCGTCCATGAGGAGGTGCCCCACGGTTCCCCGGCCCGCAGCGACCTCGTCGGTAATGGTCTTCAGGTTCTCGGATATGGAGAGGAGGTCGTAATACATGGCATTGTCGGAGAGCAGCAGGCCCAGGGTGCTGTCCCCGTCCATTCTGCTCGTCACCCTCTGCAGGGACTCGGTGACCTCCACCATGGAGGTGTAGAGGGAATCGTCCGTGACGAGCTTGCCCAGCGTTCCCTGGCCGGAACTGATCGTGGTGGTGATCTGGTCGATGTTCTGGCTGGTGTTCGTGAGGCTCCGGGAGGCCACGGTGAATTCGTCCGTTATCTCTTTCATGTTCGTGACGATGGCCGTGATGTTTTCGCTGTTCTCCGAGACCAGAGACGAGGTGTTCGCGGTCAGGTCGCGGATGTTCATCACGATGTCCCTCATGGCATCCCCGTCCCCGAAGGCAGTGTTCAGAGACGCGGAGAGCTCCGTGAGGTTCTCGGCCAACTCTCCGACCTGGAGGAGAAGGCTGTCCATGGACGGCGGAACCCTCGTCCTTGCGAGGTTTCCCCCCGGGCTGATGGTGTTCGTGGAAACGCCGGGTTTTATCAGGATGATCTTGTCGCCCAGGACCCCTTTGGCACCTATGGACGCCAAGCTGTCGATGGGGATACGGATGTCCTCGTTCACCGCTGCAGTGACCACCGTCGAATAGTCCTTGTTCAGCGCGATGCCTTTCACGGAGCCCACCTCTACCCCTGCCAGTTCCAGGGGTGCGGCGACTTTCAGCCCCTCCACCGAGGAGAAGACCATGGTGATCTGGTAGGTGGGCTTCCGGGAGAAACTCAGCTCCCCGATCTTCATGGAGAGGCCGACGAAGATGATGATCACTATGACGACATATATGCCGACCTTCGCTTCATTGCTCATGGCAGATCCCTTACCGGCGTTCATCTGTCTTTTGCGTGTCCTGCTTGAGAAGCTTGTTGATCTTATCCTTGAGGTCCCTGTTCACCGTTTGGTTGAGGATGGATGATTTCAGGTAGTAATCGAGCGCCCTCTCGTCGTTTCCGAGCGCCTTGAGAATGTCGCCCATGTGCTCGTTGATGGTGGGGTCGTCCTTGAGTGCCTTCAGGGCCTTTTCCATCTGGACCAGGGCTTCTTTCGGTTTTCCCATCTTGAAGAGGACCCAGCCGAGTGAATCGAGGATGAAGGGATCGTCCGGCTTCATCTCGTTGGCCTCCTTGATCATCTTGTAGGCGCCCTCGAGGTTCAGACCCCTGTCCGCCCACACGTAGCCGACGAAATTCAGGGCAATGGGGTCATGCGGGTCCTTCTCCAGAAGCTTTGTTGCAATGGCGAGCCCCTCGTCCCTTCTCCCGAGGATGTCCATCTCGGTGGCGAGCTGATAGCCGATTTCGTTGCAGGTGTCGAGGTCGGCGTAGTCTTTCCATGCCGCTTCGAGCACCGCAAGGGAATCGGCGACCTTCCCCGTGTTCTTCAGGATGGAGGCCCGGAGCATCACGACATCGCACCCGAGCTTGCCGGACACGGGGATCTCCGCGAGGATCTTGAGCGAGTCCTCGTACCGCTCGAGGCCTGCATAGGCCAGGGCGAGGTAGTACCTGTCGTCCTCGGTCATTTCGCTGAGGCCCTTGATGAGCGTCAGAGCATCCTCGTACATGCCTTCCTGGAGCTCGAGGACGATGAGCTTCCTGAGGATGAGGTTGTCCGGGTTGATCTCGAGAAATTTCTTCAGATGGGTGACGGCTTCCTTGTAGCGTTTCTGGTCGATGTAATAGTCCACCAGCGCCAGGTGGGCCTCGCTGGAGAGGGGATCCACCTCAAGGAGTCTTGTGTACACCTTTTCCGCTTCCTTCGGTTCTCCCAGTAGGGCATGCGTCCGTGCGAGGTCGAGATACGCGGGTGCGAAGTCGGGACGGGTGTCGATGGCCTTTTTCAAGGTGTCCTTCACGCACTTGAAGTTCCGTTCGCCCATGCAGGTCTTGGAGATGGTGTAGAGGATGATGCTGTCATCGCCGGACCCGAGCAGGCCTTCGAGGATGGTGCGGGCGTCCTTGAACTCGCCGGTGATGATCTTGAGGTTGGCCAGGAAGAGCCGGATCTGGGTGTTGTCCGGGTATTTCCTGACAAGGGCCTCGGTGTCCTCGATGGCCTTCTGCCAGTTGCCGCTGCGGGCGTGGATCTTGGTCCTCATCTCGAGGGCTTCTCCCGTGTAGGTCCCCTCGTCGATCACCTTCTGCAGCACGGCCATGGCAGCCTCGTTCTCGTTCATGATGAAGTAGACCCTTGCCCGGGAGAGCAGGGCGAACGGGTCATCCACCCGGGAATACAGGTCGAGGGCATTCTGCCAGTTGCCGCGGTTCTCTTCGTACCGGGCCTGCAGCATGATGAGGTTCGGGCTCTGTTTGGCCGCGGCGTCCTTTCTGTCTTCGGGAGGCACGTGCGCGCACCCCAGCAGGGAGGCCAGGACGATCAGGGCAAGGGCATTCCTAGAGCGAGAGCGAAGATACAATGTCGAACATCTCCTTTACGGTTTTTCCCGGATCCCCGGACTGGAAGATACTGGAGCCTGCAACCACGTTGTCCACACCCATCCGTGCAAGCGCAGCGATGTTTCCCTTGTGAATGCCGCCGTCCACCTGAAGCTGGATAGGACGCCCGGAGATCATCTCTTTGGCCGCTGCTATCTTGGGAATGACCGCGTCGATGAAGGCCTGCCCGCCGAACCCGGGGTTGACGCTCATGACGAGGACCAGGTCCACGACATCGAGGCAGTACTCCAGGGTGGAAAGCGACGTGGAGGGGTTGAGGGCCACGCCGGACTTGACGCCCTTCTCCCTGATCAGGGAAAGCGTCCTGTGCAGGTGAGGGGAGGCCTCGACGTGCACGGTGATGCCGTCGGCGCCGGCGTTGACGAAATCATCGATGTAGTGCTCCGGATGGGTGATCATGAGGTGGCAGTCGAGAAACCGCTCGGTAACCTTCCGGATGCTCTTCACCACGACAGGGCCGATGGTGATGTTCGGGACAAAGACGCCGTCCATCACATCCACGTGGATCCACTGGGCACCAGCGCTTGCCACGGCATCGATGTCGCGTGAGAGGTGCGAGAAGTCGGCGGACAGGATCGAGGGTGCGATGATCATGGTCTTTCTCCTTCACCTCCCCAACACGAGTCGGCCTGCCTTGAGGCCGCAGGAGAACGCCAGGCATTCCATGGCCTTCTTCCCTTCGAGCTGGAGGGTGTGGGGCGTGATGAAGCCGTCGGCGCAGGCAATCCGCAGAATGCCCCGGTCCTTCACGAGGGTGCCGCAGTCAAGGCCGGTCTCCCCGGTCTCGGGGGAGGCGCTCAGGATCTTCAGCATCTTTCCGTTCAGGAACGTGTAGGCGCACGGCCAGGGCAGGAGGCCCCGTATCATGTTGTGGATGGCCCCGGCGTCCTTGTGCCAGTCGATCTCCCCCTCCTCTTTCGTGAGCATGGGGGCATAGGTGGCCCGGGTGTGGTCCTGGGGAACAGGCGTAACGGCGCCCTTTGCGATGAGCGCGAGGGTTTCCAGGAGCTTCTCGGCGCCGAGCAGGCTCATCCTCTCCGCAAGACGCACCGCGTCTTCATCGGCGTCGATGGGAGTGGATGCCTGCAGGAACACGGGCCCGGAATCCATGCCTGCGTCGATCTGCATGATGCTCACCCCGGTAGTGGAGCACCCGGAGAGGATCACCCGGTTGAGGGGGGATGCCCCGCGGAATTTAGGCAGCAGGGATGCGTGCACGTTGATGAATCCGTGTTTCGGGAACGCTATGAGCGTCTCGGGTATCATCTTCCCGTATGCCACCACGATGACCGCGTCGAACGCGCCGCCTGCGATGAGATCATGGATCTCGGCATTGTTTTTTAAAGTGTCCGGCTGGAATACGGGGATGCCGTGGGCCAGGGCCATGTCCTTGACAGGCGGGCGTTGCACCTGCATTCCCCGGCCCCGGGGCTTGTCCGCCTGGGTGATGACGCATTGGAGGTCGTGCTCCCTGGCATGGATCAGCGAAGACAGGGTGGGCAGGGCAAAAGCGGGCGTGCCCATGAAGGCGAGTCTCATAGCTTGCCTTTCTTCCTCTTCTTCAGGTAGATCGACCGCTTCAGGAATGAGGCGTAGTCGAGGATGACCTTCCCGTTCAGGTGATCGATTTCGTGCTGGTATATCCGCGCGAGAAACCCTTCAGCCTCGATCTCCACTTCCCTGGCGTTCAGATCAAGGCCTTTGACCACTATCCGCGACGAGCGCTTCACGTCCACCGAAACCTCGGGAACGCTCAGGCACATCTCGCTGCCCGTCTCCGAACCCTCGCATTGAACGATGACCGGATTGATGATCACCGTGAGATGTTCAGCGCTCTTGTCCGCCGTCGGGTCCACGAGGATGAGCCTCCTGCAGCACCCCACCTGTGGTGCTGCAAGCCCTACGCCCGGCGCCTTGTACAGGGCGTGCTTCATCTCCTCGGCCAGGGTCACGATCTCCTGGTCGATGGCTTCGATCTCCTGTGCCCTGGATTTCAGCACCTGTTCGGGATAGATGAGGATCTCTTTGCACACCATAGTATAGTTACATAGAACCTTGCTGTCAGGCTGTCAAGAAATTGCATTTCCTTGAGGTTTTCCGAGTTCAGGGAACAGTGGCGGGTTCCGGTAGCGCTCGAATTGCCTGCAGGTGCCGTTGCGCTTGCAGGCCTTGCATACGTCCAGGGCTATCCTGGGCCTGTTCTTGCGCCTGGTGCAGATCAGATATACGCTCGTCATGCAGCATACCCCACAGTGGCAAATGCCTGGTTCAGCCGTTCCACGGGCAGCTCGATGCCCGTGAAGAGCTCGAAGTTCCTCCTTGTCTGGTGATAGAGCATCGCGTGCCCCGGGATCAGGTCCAAGTGAAGCTGCACAGCCTTTTCCGACAGTGCGGTGGGCCTCATGACGGTCTCGAGGACCCTTGTGTGCCTCTTGAGCCGGCCTGCATCGAGGCCGAGAGGGATCTCACGGGTCACGGGCGTCGCCTGGACCACGACGGAGATGTCTTCGAGCGTCTCTCCGTTATAGATGCTCACCCTGTCTACCCCGAAGAGGTCCTGCAGCTTGAGCGCGCCCTCCCTCGACCGGTTCATGACGAGCACGTTCTCGACCCCTGCCCGGATCAGGGCATCCACGATGGAGCGTGCAGCACCTCCTGCACCGATCACCAGGCATTTCGCATGGTGTACGTCGCCCAGCGCCTGTACGGCCCCGAGGCCGTCCGTGTTGTACCCGAGCAGATTCCCGTCATCGCGCCTCACCACCGTGTTGACGACCCCTGTACGAGAGCAAACATTGCACAGATTCTCAAGATAGGCAACTACCGACTCCTTGTGAGGGGTGGTCACGTTGAACCCGCCGAGGTTGTGCCAGCTGCGGAAGGATTTCATCGCGTCCTTTATCCCTTCGGGGGACACATCGTGGGCAATGTAGACCATGTCGAGCCCCATGGCCTGGAAGATGTGGTTGTAGATGACAGGGGCAACGACGTACGACGAGGGGTGCGCGAGGATGGTGAAGACCTTTGTTGTGCCGGAAAGGACCACTCTACGCCGATTTCTCCGTTACCCTCTGTGCGATGCACGAGAGGATCTCGCCCGCGCTGCCCTGGATGAGAAAGTCGGATACCTCGTCGGTAAGCGGGGTGGGCTCGCGGTTGATCTCGATGACCTGGCAGTTGAGCTTCGGAAAGGTGAAGTTGCCCATCCCGCGAAGGGGTGAGTACATGCCCTTGGCGATGAGCGGGAGAGACGCTGCAGGCTCCACCTGTGCCGAGGTGCCGATGACCAGCATGAGGTCGCAGTCTTCCGCGTGTCTGAAAGACTCCTTCAGGGCCAGCTGCGGGATTGCCTCGCCGAAGAACACCGCATCCGGCTTGAGGATTCCGCCGCATTCGCACAACGGGGGAAGGACCTGGCTGTTCAGGACGAGGCCCATGATCTGTTCGTAGCTGTACTTGCGCGAGCATTTCATGCACTTGGCGATGAGCATGTTCCCGTGGAATTCGATCACGTTGTGGTTGCCGGCCTTCTGGTGCAGGTTGTCGATGTTCTGGGTGATGACGGCCTTGATGAGCCCGAGCTCTTCGAAGGCTGCCAGCGCGAGGTGACCCTGGTTGGGCTTCGCATCCCACAGGGAGAACTCGCCTGAGCTGTTGAGCTCGAGGATGGTTTTCCACACGACATCGGGTTCTGCGAGGAAGCGTGCATAGAAGAACAGGCTCGGATCGTAGCGTTCCCAGATGCCGCCCGGAGACCTGAAGTCGGGTACGCCTGATTCGGTGGATATCCCCGCTCCGGTGAGCACTACTGCGTGAGAGGCTCTCAGGAGCAGATCTACGGCCCTGTCTACGAGGGTGAAATCCATGGAAAGTGCTTTATCAGAGCCTGCCTGTGAGGTCAAGGCAGATGGTGGCCGTCCGACCGGAAACACGGCTGCGGCGCGTGAGCGGTTCGGCTTCATGATGGCTCCTGCCCTGCCCTGTTCACGGGGCGGTTCTGGGAAGGCTGCCCGCCTTGCCGGAAGGGCCCTTGGCCTTCTCCGGGGGGACGACGTCCCTGCCCGGGAGACCAGCCTTGAAAAGGTCGTCGCTCAAAGCCCTGTTGAAGCGGTAGCCGCTCAGGCGTATGTCGCTGGCATTGCCCGTGGCATCCTTCAGGAGGATCCGCGAGATGAGGTTGTCTCTGTCGACCCAGACCGTGATGGTGCCGGCGCCCTCCCTGGGCTTGAGCACGAGGCTGTCGCCATCCTTGGCGACCGAGTAGCGGTCTTCTATGGATGCGAGCCCGGTGAAGAACCCGAGGATGTTCTGCGTGGAGATCTCCTTGGGGATCTCCTGAACCTGCGAGGTCCCTTCATCGGGGAGGATGATGACGACGGTCTGGCCCTTGAGGATGAGGACCTGCCGCTGGGGGGAGAGCACGTCCATCCTCACCCCTGCGCCTTTCTTGTAGGAGATCCTCCCGGTGAAATGCACCTGCTTGTTCGCGATCGCCTGGAAGGTGTCCTGCGAGAAAAGGGCAGTGAACTCATGCACCTGTGAATAACGCTGCTGGACGCGGCTCAGATCGACGGCGTAGGCCGCGCCGGCGATGCCCAGGAGGACAACCAGCGCGACCGCACTACTCTTCCATTTCGCTTGCATATGACTTGACCAGTACCTTTCTGGGTTTCCCCGCTGCATCGGACGGGCCGAGGATGCCCTCGGTCTCCATCTGCTCGATGATCCGGGCCGCCCTGTTGTACCCGATCCTGAACCTTCGCTGGATCAGGGAGATGGACGCGGTCCCCTTGCCTGTGACGAATTCCAGGGCCTCGTCGTAGACCGGGTCATAATTTTCGTCCGTCACGGCGCCGTTCGTGTCTTCTCTCACCATCTCCGCTATCTTGTTGTCAATCTCTTTCACATAATCCGGACCCTTCTGGTCGCGGATGTACTCTATCACCCTGTCCAGGTCTTCCTCGGAGACGAACGCGCCGTGGACGCGTTTCAGGTAGGAGGTTCCCGGAGAGAGGAAGAGCATGTCGCCCAGGCCCAGGAGCTGGTCTGCCCCGGAGGAATCGAGGATGGTCCGGGAGTCGATCTTGGAGGAGACCCGGAAGGACATGCGCGCCGGAAAGTTCGATTTGATGAGCCCGGTGATCACGTCCACGGAAGGCCTCTGGGTGGCCACGATCATGTAGATGCCTGCGGCGCGGGCCATCTGGGCCAGGCGGGCGATGAAGATCTCCACCTCGCGGTTGACCATCATGAGGTCCGCCATCTCGTCGATGACGATCACGATCTTCGGCAGGAACCCGGGGTCTCCCTCTTCCTGCTTCAGCGAGGCGAGCGTGGGCCTGGCATCCTTGTTGTCTTTCCTGATCCTCTTGTTGTAGGAATCGATGCCCTTGGCCCCCTGGTTCTTGAACAGCTCATAGCGCATCTCCATCTCCACCACTGCCCATTTGAGGACCGGCAGGGCCTCCTTGGGGTCTATGACCACCGGGTGGAGGAGGTGGGGGATTCCCTCGTAGTGGGAGAGCTCAATCCGCTTGGGGTCGATCATGATGAACTTGAGCTCGGCAGGGTTGTTCTTGTACAGGAGCGAGAGGATCATGGTGTTGAGCCCCACGCTCTTGCCCGTGCCCGTGGCTCCCGCGATGAGCAGGTGCGGCATCTTGGCCAGGTTCGTCACCACCGGCGTGCCCTCGATGTCGGTCCCCAGGGCGAGGGTCAGCGGCGCCGCTGCGCCTGCGAACTCCTTGCTGGAGATGATCCTCCGGAGGCTCACGAGCTCTCGTGACCGGTTGGGGATCTCGATGCCCACCGCATTCTTGTTGGGTATGGGTGCCACGACCCTCACGGGGGAAGCCTTCAGCGCCATGGCCAGGTCGTCTGCCAGGGACACGATCTTGTTGATCTTGATGCCGGGCGCCGGGGTGAACTCGTACATGGTGATGACCGGGCCGGGCTTGATCTCGAGGATCTCGCCCTCCACCCCGAAGTCCTTGAGTTTGGACAGGATGAGCGACGCGTTGGCCTTGAGCTCCTTTTCGGTGATGGTCCTGTTCTTCGAGGGGTGGTTGGTCAGCAGAGAGATGGTGGGGAACTGGTAGTTGTCCACGAAGTCGAGGGTGGCCTGCCTGGGGATCTCGGTGGGGTCGAGCGCGCCGTCGTGGTCTGCCAGGGCGATGTGCGGTTCCCTGCGGTCGTCTCTCTCGATCTTCCCCTTTGCCACCGGGCTTTTCTGCGGCCTTGGCTCCGCGTGCCGCTCGATGAGCGCCCTCTTCCTGCGCAGTTCGCGGCGGTCCATCATGCTGATGATGGAATCGCGGATCGACCGGACCATTGTGGAGAGGTCGTAGCCGATCATCACCCCGCCTGCCAGGAGCATGAGCAGCACGATGAGGGAGCCCCACCGCTTGAAGTAGGCGTAGAGGGCGCCCCCGATGATGTTCCCGATGGCCCCGCCGGCCTTTATGGGCGCATCGAACAGCGTGATCTCCCCGATGAAGATCTCCAGCAGCCCGAGCACCGCGAACATGATCACGAGCGTGCTCGCGATGTGGAGCCAGTTCACCGGGGATTTCCGGACGCTGTAGCGGTACGTGTACTCCGCGAGGAAGATCGGGATCGCAAAGGCCCACAACCCGAAGACGATGTAGAGGCCGTCGGCCATGTAGGATCCGACGAAGCCCATCCAGTTGTGTATCTGCTCGGCGTGCCTGGCCATGGTGAGGCCCGGGTCCTGGGATGAAAAGGAGACGAGTGCCAGGAAGAGAAAAACAGCTGCGGAGCCCATGAACAAGCCCGCTATGTTTGCAGGCATTGTGCTGTGGCTGTCCTTTTTTGCCATGAGTAAGCCTTCACTCCATCAAAAGAACGCAAGGTATACAAAACCAACCAGCCAGCAATACAGGGAGAAGATGAAAAATGTGTTCCTTTTTAAGGTCCATACCAGAAATCTCAGAGAAATCAACCCCACAATGAAGGCGGTCGCCCCCCCGACGAGGTGAAGAGAGGATACGTGGTGGGAGTTGGTCCCCCACTCCACGGCCGCCGCCCCCATGATGGCGGGGATGGAGGCGATGAACGAGTAGCTCGCGGCAAAGGTGCGCTCCAGGCCGCATAGCACGCCGGCGAAGATGGTGGAGCCGGACCTCGAGATGCCGGGGATCAGGGCCACGGCCTGGAAGAGGCCGATGACGAACGCGTCTCGCGGGCGGATCAGGGCATGGGTCTTTGTCCGGGATCCCATCCTGTAGGTGAGGAACGTGAGGCAGCCGGTGATCAGCAGCATGGCGGCCACCACCTTCGGGTACCCGAAGAGCGATTCCACGGGGTGATGGATGGGCAGGCCCACGATACCGGTGACCGCCGTGGTGAGGAGGATGCACAAGACGATGGTCGCGTCCTTCCTGTTGAAGCTCCCGGGGAGAATCCCCTTCAGGAGAGTGATGATGTCGGTGCGGAAGTAGACGAGTACCGACAGGACGGTCCCGAGGTGGAGGGATACGTCGAAAAGCACGTCCCCGGTCCATCGCTCGCCGATGATCCCCTGAAGGATGGCAAGGTGCCCCGAGCTGGACACGGGGAGGAATTCGGTCAGGCCCTGGAGTGCGCCAAGCAGGATCGCAACGGAAAAATCAGACAATCACATCTCCATGATGATCGGGATGATCATGGGTTTCTTGCCGAGCCTTGCCTTGAGGCCGGCACCCAATGCTTCACGGATGCGGTTCTGCACCACCTGGATGTCCATCTCCTTGCCGAGGAACAGCTTGAGGGTGGCAGAGGCGATCCGCCGGATCTCCTCCATGATGTCCTGCTCCATGCTCGCAGGCACCACGCCCTTGCACATGATGTCGGGTCCCAGCACCACCTCGGACCCGCCTGCATCGATGACCACGAACACGATGACGAGCCCGCCCTCCGAGATGTGCCGCCGGTCCCTGAGGACCACGTCCTTGATGTCGCCCGTGAGCTCACCGTCCACGAAGCACTTCCCGTGGGGGGCTTCCCCGGTGATCTGCATGCCCTCCCCGGTGAGCGTCCAGATCTGGCCGGGCCTTGCGAAGATGATCTCCGGGTCGAGGTTCAGCTCGCCTGCCACCATGTCGGACAGGGCCTTCATGTGCCGGAGCTCTCCATGGATGGGCATGATGATCTTTGGGTTCAGCTGTCGGATCGACTCCAGGATCTCCTCGTGGGTGGCGTGCCCGGTGGCGTGCACGCTGGCCACGTCCGGATAATACACCCGGGCGCCGAAGTCGATGAGCTGGTCGACGCACCGGGAAATGGCGATCTCGTTGCCGGGGATGATCCTGGCGGAGATGATCACGCTGTCGCCGGAGCGCACCTTGAACTTGTGCCACCCCCTCGCGATGAGCGACAGCACGGAGTACACCTCACCCTGGGTGCCCGTGCAGATGATCATGACCTTGCCCCTGTCGGTTGCGTTGATCTCCTCGGGCTTGACGAGGTCCCTCGGGTCGAGATCCATGAAGCCGAGATCAGTGGCTATGTCCACGATCTGGCTCATGCTCCTGCCGATGATCGCGACCTTCCTGCCGTTCTTCACGGCCAGGTCATAGAGCAGCTGGATCCTTTTTACGTGACTCGAGAAGGTGGAGACGATGACAGCGCCGGTGGTGCGCCTGATGATCGAGTCTATGCACGAGACCACCACCGCCTCGTCGGAGCACCGGGGGTCCAGCTCGGCATTGGTGCTCTCGCACAGGAAGAGCCTCACGGGATCGCCCTGCCGGCGGTACTCTTCGGGGGTCTTGCGGAAATCGCCGGAGTGGACGATCCGGCCCTGCGGGGTGCTTATGCTCAGGGAGTAGCACCCGATGGTGGAGTGGAGCACCTCGATGAACTCGATGTCCATGCCTGCCAGGGTGATCTTCTGTCCCGGCTGGACCGCGATGAGGTCGATGTTGCCGTTCATGTCGTATTCCCTGAGCTTTCTCTTCACCAGCTCCAGGGTGAAGGGGTGGCTGTAGACAGGGATGGGGGCATCCTTCAGGAGGTAGGGCAGGGCGCCTATGTGGTCCTCGTGGCCGTGGGTGAGCACGATGCCCTCGAACGCCTCCTGGTTTTCCACGATGTAGCTGAAATCGGGTATGATCTGGTCGATGCCCGTGGGGTTGTACTTGGGGAACATGATCCCGGCATCCACCACGATGGAGCCGGAGCGGGTCTCGATGGCCATGGAGTTGAGCCCGAACTCCCTGATACCGCCTAAGGGGATGATCTTCACGTAGCTCACGGCCTTTCTCCCTTCAGTCTCATGAGCTCCGAGCGCAGCAGCGTCGATGCCGCCTCGATGTCTTCGCCTGTCTGCTTCGGGGAGGGTATGTGCGCGAAGCGCAGGGGTTCCCCGATGGAGATGGTCACCGGCGAGGGCCTGATCGAGGAGGTCCACCGGGGCATCAGCTCGTAGGCCCCGGCTATGCCAACGGGGACCACGGGCACGCCGAGCGCGAGGATGAGCCGGATCAGGCCCTGGCGGAAAGGAAGCAGCTCGCCGTCCCACGTGCGTTCACCCTCGGGGAAGATGCCCAGAAGGTGTCCTTCCTGCACGACGCGGATCGCGTTCCTGATGCCGAGCACGTCGATGGTGTACCGCCGCACCGGGAAGGTGTTCGCGAGCCTCAGGCACCATTTCAGGACAGGGTGCCGGTACTCCGAGTTTTTTGCCATGTACCAGATGAAGCGCTTCGGCATGACCCCGAGGATGAGGGAGTCGAGGAACGAGGCGTGATTTGGCACGATGACGGCCGGCCCGTGAGGCGGGATGTTTTCGAGGCCAAAGACCCTCACCGGGAAGAGCCTCCTGATGAGGGGCCTGGCAATGGCCCTCACCGCGGCGAAGAACAGGCTCCGGTCCCGCGGGAACCATCTCTGCACGCGTGCCTTGAGCTGCCTGTGGCCGGCTGCCGGGGCGGGCCTCTTTCGCCGCGCCTTCTCGAGCCTCAACCGGGGGTAGAACTCCGTGATCGACTCGGGTTGATGGAACCGGCGAAGCGCCTTCTGGATGCAGTCTTCCCATTTCTTGCCCGATTCCTCGAGGAAATCGAAGAACAGGGGGCCGTGATCCCGGCTGATCACGATCAGGGTGTTCGATTCGATGGTGAGCGAGGTGAGTCTCTGAAACGGGATGTCAATGGGGCCTGCCAGGCCGGAAAAGCCGAGAGAGTCTTCCTTCAGGCTCAGGGTGCCGGTGTCGACGGGCGCCCTCGTGAAGTGGATCGCGGTGATGCCGCTGAATCCCTTGTAGAGGCCTTGCTGTGCCTCGCGCGCGAGCCTCACCCGGCCGCTTTTCAGGATAACCCCCGACGCTGCCGGCGGCAGATCGAAGGCAAGTGTCTTGTGGTACCAGTAAGAGATGGGCCTGGTATCGCCGTTTATGGAGAGGTGAGACCGGGAAACGAGGCTGACCTGGGCATGGCAGGATACGCATCGGTCATGATCAAGCCATTCAAATCCTCCGCAAGAGGGACACCTGTAGAGCAAATCCGATATCATGGTCCAGGCAGTATAACCGAGTTTGATGCTCTTGTACACCTCTTCCATGAGCGGGCTCACGTCGCGGCCATAAGGATGAAGGGGCTTCCCGGCGGCAAGGGAGGGGGGAGGAGGCCGGTCTTTCTGGGGCTGTTCAAAAGGGTGTTTCCCCGCAGGGAGAGGAACGTGATGGGCGTTCCCTTTCAAGGGAAGGGAAAGGCTACTTGCCGGAGAAGGTGTTCATGAGGTCGTCGAGCATTTCCTCTCTGGCGCTGATGGCGCCCAGGATGGCCTCGAAGCCTCTGCGCGCCCTGATCATGTCGACGAATTCTTTTGGCGGGTCCACGTCGGATGCGGCCGGGACCTCAGGTTCCTGGGGGCTTGTATCGATGGCCCTGATCGTGGTAGCATCAACGGACCCTTCGGTCGGGGAGGTGATGGTCGTCCTGATGGACCGGTAGTCCTCGGTGTTCATGTTCGCCACATTGGAGGAGGCATTCGCCAGGAGGATTTGGTGGGCGTTCAAAGCGGAAATGAGTATGGACATGATCGACTCTCCCTTGATCACGTATCGGTGAGAAGCCTGGAACCTTGACCATGAAGAAACCGGGTCTGCTCCAGAAGCTCATCCTGACCTACGTGGTGTTCGTGGTGGTCCTGCTCGGCCTCGCCGCGCTGCTCTTCGTCGTATCCTCCCGGGTCAGCACGCTGAGCACGAAGATCTACCTCGTCGATTACCAGAAGAAGGAAGTCACGGACAAGCTCATCGCAAACCTCATATCCATGGAAGAAACGGGCAAGCAGTACATGCTCCTGCAGAACGAATCGTACCGGTCCATCCTCCTGAAGCACGAGAGCGACATATCCGCTGCGTGGGAGATCCTGGACAACCGGCGTATGTACTACGATGACACCGAGCGCCACGTGGTGGAGAACGGCAAGGGTTTGTGGCTCGCCTTCATCAGCCGGTTTCATTCCCAGATCGATCATCTCCCCCAGAAACCTTCCGAGATCGAGAAGATGTTTTCCCGCAACAGCGACGAGATCGACGGGATCGTGGGGATCGCCCGGTACGTGAACGCTTCGGCCATCGACAGGCTCCGTTCCAACATCGCCCACCTGAAAGACCTGGGCGACCAGATGATGTCCTGGACTTGGTGGGTGCTCGGGGTGGCCCTGGGCATCGGCCTCATCGTGCCTGTCCTCATCTACCGGAGCATCATCCGTGACCTGGCACACATCAGGGACGGGATCAGGCACATCGCCGAGGGCGACTTCTCCTACCGGATCTCCCTGGACACCGGGGACGAGCTCGGTCTTCTGGCCGATTCCTTCGACAACATGGCGCTGCGCCTCAAAGAGCTCGACGAGATGAAGACGGAGTTCATCTCCGTGGTGTCCCACGAACTCAAGACCCCGCTGACCTCCATGAAAGAGGCAGCCAACCTGCTCCTGGAAGGATTCACCGGGGCACTCGCGGAGAAGCAGCGGCGGCTCGTGGAGATCATGGATCAGGGCATCAAGAGGCTCCTGCACACGGTTTCCGAGCTGCTCGACGTGTCCCGGATCGAGAGCGGCATGGTGCCGCTGCAGTTGGCGGTGCACGACATGAACGCAATCGTAACCGCGTTCATCTCCGAGTTCAAGCCGCTCACCGATACCAGCGGAGTGGATATCCGGGTGACCTATGCCGGGACCGAGAGCCCTGTCCTGGTGGACAAGAACAAGATCCTCCAGGTCTTGACAAACCTCACGCACAATGCAATCAAGTACTCACCAGAAGGCTCCAATGTGGAGATCAGGATCAGGAACTCCGACGGAAACATCACCACAGAGATCGAAGACCACGGCAAAGGCATACCGGAAGAAGATCTCCATCGTATCTTCGAGAAATTTTACCAGTCGAAGTATACCCGGGGCCACGGTGGAATAGGACTTGGACTTGCGATCTCCAGTGGCATCATCGATGCACATGGGGGGAGAATGTATGTACAGAGCAGTGTGGGCAAGGGCAGTGTTTTTTCTTTCAGCCTTTCTGTTGTTAACGACCATCCTCCTCCTTCAGGGATGTGCGACTGAGCTCTTTTCCATGAAACTCACCGCCGCGGAGGAGAAGCTCTCCCACGGGAAGGTCTCGGATGAGAATCTGAAGAAGGAAAAGGCCCCCATCTTGCCGCCGTCCGTTGCCACGCGGTACAGGCTTGCCGTCATCATGGACGGGCTGATCAGAGGTGAAAACTCCTTGGGAACCGTGCAGGCCGAACTGAAGAGGATAAGGGACGACGCGCTCACCACCCACGACCTGAAGGTCGAGGCAGGCTACCTCCTCACCCTGGTGGAAAAGATGGAGGCCCTCCAGAAGACTGCGAATGCCCAGTCCGCGAAGAACAAGGAATGCGCGAAGGAAGGGGATGAGCTGAAAAAGGCATACGACCAGCTCAAGAAAGAGAACGATGACATCAAGAAAGAGGCCGAACTCCTGAGCTACAAGCTCAAAAAGCTGGAGCAGATCCACATCGAAACCGAGAAACGCAGGGGTACCCAATGACCAAGAGGCACAAGATCATCATCCTGGACGATGAGCCCGACATTGTCGAGGTCCTCGTCACACGGCTGGAGATCATGGGCTTCCCCGTGGTGGGATTCACGAGGGCCGGCAAGGCCCTGGAAGCTCTCAGGAAGGATGATTTCAGCGTCATGATCACGGACCTCAAGATGCCGGACATGGACGGCATGGAGGTGCTCAAAGAGGCGAAGATCATCAACCCCGACATCGAGGTCATCATCTTCACCGCCTACGGCTCCATCGAGGGTGCGGTCAACGCGATCAAGGAGGGTGCGCACGACTACCTCGTCAAGCCCTTCGAGCCCTACGAGCTGGTGGCGAAGATCGAGAAGGCCATCGAGAAACGGGAGCTCAAGCAGCGGGTGCGTTACCTGGAGCAGGAGATCGAGGACAGGATAGACCACCACATCTATGCGGAGAGCGCCTCCATGAAGCAGGTGCTCGACCTCACCCGCCAGGTGAGCTCGTCGGACGTCACCGTGCTGATCCTCGGCGAGTCGGGTACCGGCAAGGAGCTCATCGCGCGCATGCTGCACTACGAGGGTAAGGGCAGGAAAGGGAAGTTCGTGGTCATGGACTGCGGGGCCACGCCCCAGACGCTCATCGAGGGCGAGCTGTTCGGCTACCGGCGCGGGGCATACACCGGTGCCCTGAAAGACAAGAAGGGCATCATCGAGGAGGCGGACGGCGGAACGCTGTTCCTCGACGAGATCGGGAACATCTCTCAGGAGATGCAGACGCGGCTGCTCCGGGTGCTGGAGTCGGGCGAGTTCAGGCGGATCGGCGACGTCGACCAGCAGCACGTGGACATCCGGGTGATCGCGGCCACGAATGCCGACCTCAAGGCCAAGGTCGAAAAGGGCGAGTTCCGGGAGGATCTGTTCTACCGGCTCAAGGTGATCACCATCCAGCTCCCGCCGCTGAGGGAACGCAAGGAAGACATCGCCGGGCTCTCGCAGGTCTTTCTCACCGAGTTCGCCGGCAAGGCGGGCAAGAACGTGACAGGGATCAGCAGGGAAGCCATGAACATGCTCATGTCCCACCACTGGCCGGGCAATGTCCGGGAGCTGAAGAACATCATCCAGTCCGCCGTGGTGTTCTGCCGGAACAACACCATCACCCCGGACGACATCCTCCCCTCCGGGATCTTCGACGCGCAAGCCCCGCTCACCGAGGACGGGCTCAACCCCATCGAGGCCCACGAGAAGGCCATGGTGATCCAGGCGCTCAAGAAGTCCAACTGGGTGCAGAAGGATGCCGCAGCCCTCCTGGGCATCTCCAAGCGGGTCATGCACTACAAGGTGAGGAAGTACAA
>JAJFUP010000249.1 GCA_021372395.1 Deltaproteobacteria bacterium | reverse complement strand
CATGAGCGGAGTCATCATCGTGGACCGGCTTTCCTCATAAAGAAAACCAGTGAGAATACCGTATATATGTGCACGGACACAGTTGATATTATTAAGGTGTGGGAGAATGCGATGGGAAAAATGAAAATCACCACCAAGCTGGCAGCGCTTACCTTCGGCTCGGTAGCCGGCGTCCTTTTCGTGACCATGACGATTTGTTTTATCAACTTCCACAATGAGCTCAAGAACATTGCACTCGAGAACCAGGAGACGAGGATCAGGGTCTTCCGGGAACTTTTGTCCCGTGAAGGGGGCGAATTCCGGATCGAAGGAAACAATCTTCTGGTCGGGGATCAAGTGCTCAATGGGAAGTATGAACTCCCGGACAAGCTGAAGAAGCTCTGCGGAGGCACCGCTACCATATTCATGGGAGACACGAGGGTGTCGACCAACGTGCTGAAAGACGACGGCACCCGTGCGGTGGGAACCAAGCTTCAGGGCCCTGCTCGTGATGCCGTTTTCAGGGATGGGAAATCCTATCGGGGAAAGACGGATATTCTCGGTGTCCCCTACTTCACGGCCTATGATCCCATCAAGAACCATCAGGGCGAGATCATCGGCGTGCTCTATGCGGGTGTAAAAGAGAGCGAGTTTTTTGCCCCCTTTGACAAGCTCATGCTGCATGTGACTCTGTTGATTATTCTGATATCCGGGATAGTCGCCGGGAGTGTCTTCCAGGTCATAAGATTGATGATCACCAAGCCCATTCAAGAGGTCGAAAAAAAATTCAGGAATGTTGCCGAGGGAGATCTCACCACGAGGCTCCTTGTCAACCGGGGGGATGAAATCGGCGAGCTTGCCGAAGAGTTCAACCGGTTCATCGATACCCAGGAAAAGGTGGTGAACAAGATCAAGAACCTGGCCATCAAGCTTGACAGTGCGACCCAGGAGGCCGCATCCGGCTACCAGGGTCTTTCCCAGGCGACACAGGAACAGGCCTCTGCCGTGGAACAGGTCGCAGCAACCATCGAACAGATGACGGCTTCCATCAAGCAGAACGCCATGAATGCCGGCCAGGGCCACTCCCGGGCCAAGGTCATGGTGGAGAACGCCAACTCCAGCAGCGAAGCTTCCCGAGGGCTCGTGAAGGCCATGGATGAGATCTCTGCGGCCTCCCGGAAGATCGGTGACATCATCGTCACGGTAAACGAGGTGGCGTTCCAGACAAATCTCCTCGCGCTCAACGCTGCGGTGGAAGCTGCCCGTGCCGGAGAGCATGGAAAGGGTTTCGCCGTGGTGGCCGGAGAGGTGAGATCCCTTGCCCAGAAGTCAGCCGATGCAGCAAAGCAGATCAAGACCCTCATCGAGGATACCGTGCTGAAGGTGAAGGCCGGCGACGAGATTGCCAAGAAGTCAATGGAATCGCTTGAACAGATGATAGCCAATATCGGGGATCTCTCTCAGAGCATGGACGAGATCGCGGCATCTTCCGCCGAACAGGCAGCCGGTGTGGATGAGGTGAACCGTGCGCTGTCCCAGATCGACGGTTCCACCCAGCAGAACGCTTCTTCCGTGGAGGAACTCGCCAGTGCATCAGACAGCATGAGCGTGGAGTCGCGGGACATGGCCATGCTGGTGGAGCGCTTCAGGACGTCGCATGATACGGATCGGGAAGTCGGCAGAAAGAAGCTCGGTGTCAAGGTGGGGGGGGAGAAGGTGAAAAGACCCGACACGAAGACAAAAGAGCCTGCTTCCGCGCTTCCTCCAGGAGATTCGGGCTTCGAGGAGTTCTAGATAAGGAGGCCGGCCCTCCCGGCATGAGCATCGAGGACATGGGGAAGGCCGTTTCTTCTGGGATTCCTGTCAGAAGATCTTCCTGCTCTGTTTCTTCAGCCGGCTGATGCGGCGGCGAAGGACTTGGGCTTTTTCCCCATCCTTCAGCTCCTGGGCAGATGCCTGCTCCTCCTTGAGCTTCCTGATCCTGGCCTTGATCTCCTGCTTGGTGAGGGCAACCTTGATGACCTTGGCCTTCTTCACTTTCTTTCCAGGAGATTCTTCCCTGATGCCCCGGGCCTCCTTGATGAAGGCCACGAGCTGATCCTTGTGCATGTCGCTCACCGCGATCTCGAGGTGGTCGTGGGGAATCTCAAGGGCGATCTCCTTGAGGTCCTTGACCGTCATCTTCTCGAGGGGCTTATCTTCCTTGTGGGATTTCTTCCTGGTTTCTTCGGACATGCGTTTCTCCCTCCTTTTCCTTCTATCCAATCAATGAAGGCCCGGTGATCGAGAGCTCACACCCGCCGGGCTTCTCAGTGCAATGTTCCTCCTGCAGCAACGTCGTGACCCTCCGATGCAGGCTTATATACTATTATATTATTATCATACTCTAAAACAACAGAGAAATCAGGGGGAAGGGGAGGGATGCCCGGCGAACCGCATCGGGGAGCGAATGGCAGCCCGATGGAACGGGGTGACGTTTTTTCTGGGGTGATCACACGACGATGAGGAGCTGGATGTCACAGACATTCGTCCCGGTCGGCCCTGTTTTGAAAAGGTGGTCGGTTGCCTCGAAGAAGTGGTACGAATCGTTGTTGCCGAGAAAATCGTCCGCCTTGAGTCCAAGCCGCTCCATATTTTCCTTGATGCCGGAAGACACGAAGGCCCCTGCGGCATCCGTGGGGCCGTCGTTGCCGTCGGTCCCCGCAGAGAGGAAAGAGATGCTGCCGAGATCGACCGAACCGTCGACAAGGTCTGCCAGGAAGGCCAGGGCCATTTCCTGGTTTCTCCCGCCTTTCCCTTTGCCGCGTATGGTTACGGTCGTTTCCCCGCCGGTGATGATCAGGGCGGGTTTCTTGAATTCGGAGATGCCCTTTTCGAGGTCCCTTGCAATGGAGGTGAAAAACTTCGCGATCTCCCGCGCCTCGCCGGTGAGCGAGGAGGTGAGGACATGCGCATGATACCCGAGCTCCTCTCCTCGGCGTCTGGCCGACCTGCATGCCGAGAGGTTGTTCCCGAGCAGCACGTTTACGACATTGCCGAATACCGGGTCGCCTTCCTTCGGGGTGTCCGGTATGTTGCCGTCCACGCCCGATTGAATGAGGCCCGTTATCGATGCCGGCACCCTGTCCTCCAGATGGTATTTCCTCAGGATGTCCCGGGCCTGGGCAAACGTGGTGTTGTCCGCGACAGTGATCCCGGATGCAATGGTATCGAGCCTGTCGCCCACGACATCCGACAGGATGAGGTTGATCATCCTCGCAGGGTGGGAAATCCGTGCAAAA
>JAJFUP010000229.1 GCA_021372395.1 Deltaproteobacteria bacterium | reverse complement strand
GAATCTCTTTCTCCTGGGAAAACGGGACTTCCTCCTCATCCTGATGGGGAACCCCAACCTGATGGAGCACGAGCTCTTCACCGAACTCCTGCGAGCGGTGTTCCACCTGGCCGAGGAACTCAAGCTGAGGAACACGATCTCTGACCTCCCCGCCACGGACCGACGACATATAGCCGGCGACATCAACCGCGTCTACGGCTTACTCGTGCGGGAGTGGATCTCGTACGTGAAGCACCTCAAGAACAACTTCCCCTACATGTTTTCCCTTGCCATGCGCACCAATCCCTTTGATCAGACGGCATCGGTGATCGTGAAATAGTGCCGTCTCACGGGAAAAAGACGGCGTGGAGGTGTTCTGGCTGAACTCCCCCTGCCTGTGCCTCATAAGCTATTGGGGGTGAAGGGGGGCAAGGCTTCGTCTATACAGGCGATAATCGCCCTCATAGAAAAGGGGGGGGGCATTAAATGATGGTCGGGAAGCGGGGATTTGAACCCCGGACCCCAGCGTCCCGAACGCTGTGCTCTACCAGGCTGAGCCACTTCCCGAAACCGTGTCTATCTATAGAAAATATTGACCCATGAAGTCAAGAACGTTTGCGTTAATCGTGCTTGATTTCGTACGTGATGAATTCTTCACGCATCACCTTGTGATCCATCTGCGTTCGCACATCGAGCGGGTATGACCCCGGGTTGAACACGAAGGCGTTCTTCCCCATACCCTGGACCGGGAAGGCGAACTCCACCTTGAAGAACATCTCGCTCTTGTCCCTGCCCGACTGGAGGGCGTCGTTCCTGCCACCGATGCTTATGGTGAGGGGTTTCATGGGGTTCAGCCGGATGGCCAGCGACATGCCGGCAATGTCGTCCTCGTCGTTGCCAGAGTAGTAGTAGAGCCCGGGCCACACCGAGACAAAGCTCGCATCGGGGATGGGGATGCCGAGCGTCAGGTCGAAGCCCGGCAGCGCCTCTTCACCGTGACGCTCATCGGAAACCGGGATGTAGAGATTCAGGTGGCCCGAGAAGTTCGGGTGATAGAGCTCGAGCCCCGTGCCTACCCTCTTGTGCCCGTGGTACCCGGTGTAGTCGAAGAAGATGTTGTATCCGGCTATCGCGCGGCCGTTCATGACGGGAACCCTGCCGCCGACACCGAGGTCGACCCCGAGCTTCCCTCCCCTCAGGGTGAGCATGGGCTCTGAGAAGAGATACATGTCGTCGAGCCGGCCGAGCGAGACAAAGGAATCGGCTGTGAAGCACGGGTTCGACTCGTTCGAGAGCTTGAGTCCTCCTCCTGCCCAGATGAGCTCAGGTTCAATGGCAAAAGCCATGGTGCTTACCAGACAAAAGATGACTGCAGCGATTACGGTCCTCATGATTCTACCTCCCCAAAAATTTCATGATCACTTTTCTATACTATCACAACTTTATTCTTTCACAACCCTTTCACTTGTCCCAGTACGGTTTGATGCCGGTGCAGATATCCTCGGGCTTCAGGATGGTCACGGCTTCGTTATGGAGCATCCCGAGATAGTTGATCTGGCTCGTCTCAAAAGGCGGTATGCTCACCCGCGGGCATATCCGCACGTGCGGAGTGAACAGTGGGCTGCCCAGGTGGAAATAGAGCGACAGGTTCAGGCTCTGCATGTTCAGCGAATCGATGTACCTCAGCACGTTCAGGACCCCGCTCACCAGGTCTTCCAGAACCTTGCCCCGGATGTCCGCGGGCGAGCAGGCATCCGGGATAACCCCCAGGATGTCGAAGATGCCCAGGGGCGCAAAGGCCACCAGCCACGACAGGGTGCCGTCGGCAGCGATGATGCGCTCACCCCTCGCCTTCTCCTCTTCCACCATGTCAACCCAGAAATCCGAGCCGCGTTCCTCCCGATACCTGGCAAGGGCGGGGAGCGAGTAGGCGTAGTAATTGGTGGAGGAGCTCGATGCCGCGATCTGGAGATGGGGGTGGACGACCGAGCCTCCGGCTAGCGGCATGTAGTTCCAGTTCACCGACTGGAATACCATCTCGGGCTGCCTTAAGGCTATGTCCTCGAGATAGGCGAAGCAGCACATGAAGGCATCGGACATGACCCGGTGGGTGAACTCGCTCAAGGGGATATAATGCTTGTGCGCCATCACCGTGACGGCGACGTTCTCGTCATAGGGGAAGGCGTTCGGCACACAAAGGGCCTCACCGCAGGCGTAGCGTTCCTGGCTGGCAAGGTCCGGAGAAAACTTGGGGGTGACGAGATCCACGATCTGCGGGCAGAAGGGGCAAATCTGCCTGCTGGCCTCGATGAGCCCCGTCAGATCGACCTTCTTGACCTCCCTGACCGGGAAATCGAGAATGCGCGTGGAATGTCCCGTGAGGGGATCGTACCTCACCTCGGAGTATCGCTTCGTCTCTGCAAACCCCTGGTTCGGGTCTAAAAAACGTGATGTTTTCAATACCTTGTCAAACTTCATCATCAATACAATATCACCATGCAAGGCGAAGGGTCAAGGAGATAAGCCCTTGCACTTGTGGGGGTTTTTTGGTAATTTACCCGCGATGTGTCCTTGATAATCCGGCATGCTCCCGGTATAATGCCGCGCACGAATGAAGTACATTTCAGGAGATACGACCATTTGATGGACTGCAAGAAAGACAAGAACATGGAGGCCTGCACCTGCTCATACGGATCCTGCAGCAAAAAGGGGCTGTGCTGCGAGTGCATCCAGTATCACCGCAAAAGCGGCGAACTGCCGGGCTGCTTCTTCCCGAAGGATATCGAGGCCACCTATGACCGCTCCGTCGAGCGGTTCGTCAGGACATTCCAGGAAAGGGGCCGCTGGTGGTAGCACATCCATGAGAGACCCTGTTCTTGCAAGACGGACCATGGTCGAGGAGCAGCTCGTAAGCCGCGGGATCAAGGACCAGCGAGTGCTGAGCGCATTTCTCGAGGTCCCCCGCCACAAGTTCGTGGAAGAGTACCTGAAGTACAAGGCCTACGACGACTACCCGCTCTCCATCGGGTACGGCCAGACCATCTCCCAGCCCTACATGGTGGCCCTCATGACCGAGGCCCTTGCCCCGTCTCCCCAGGACAAGATCCTCGAGATCGGGACCGGATCGGGCTATCAGGCAGCCATCCTCTCCAGGCTGTGCTCCACGGTATACTCCATCGAGCGGGTCAGCACGCTCGCGTCCCGCGCCCGGAAGACCCTCGACGAGCTCGGCTACTTCAACATTCACACTCGCATCGGGGACGGCACGTTCGGGCTTCCCCAGGACGCGCCCTATGACGGGATCATCGTCACTGCCGGGGCCCCCCACGTGCCCGAGGCCCTCATCGGGCAGCTCAAGGAGGACGGCCGGCTCGTCATCCCCGTGGGGGACCAGAGCATCCAGGACCTCAAGCGGATCATCAGGACCAAAGACGGCATCAGGGAAGAATCCCTGGGTGGCTGCAGGTTCGTCAGGCTCATCGGCAAGAACGGATGGCAGGAGTAACAAGAAGACGGAGCCCGGCGACCGGGATGCCTGAAGAGCGGTTCGCGGTCTCCCCCTAGAGGCTACATTCGCCCATCCCACCTGCTGAAGTTTTCGAGGATCTTGAGGCCCGGGGTGCCGCTCTTCTCCGGGTGGAACTGAGTGGCGAACACATTGCCCCTGGATATTGCCGAGGCGAACTCGATGCCGTAGAAGGTCCTTGTCGCGACATCTCCCTCCTCGGCCGGATCGGGATAATACGAGTGCACAAAGTAGAACCATGCGTCCCTGCCGATCCCGTGAAGGAGGGGGTGGTCCCTGACAATGGAGAGGGTGTTCCAGCCCATGTGCGGGATTTTCCTGCCCATGTCCGGAAACCTCCTGACCCTTCCCGGGATGATCCCGAGGCAGGCGGCGTTGTCCTCCTCGCTCCGGGTAAAGATGATCTGCGTGCCGAGGCAGATGCCGAGGAAGGGCGTGCCCTGCCCGATCACCTCCCGTATGGTGCGGTCGAGGTTCAGGCCGCGGATAGTCTCCATGGCCTTTCCTGCCGCGCCTACGCCCGGGAAGATGACCCGTTCCGCAGAGGCGATCTCTCCGGGGCTGCTCGTGATCGTGCAGGGAATCTCGAGGTGCCTCAGTGCTCTCTCAACGGATCGCAGGTTGCCTGCGCGGTAGTCGATGATGGCGATCATGTCTTTTCTCTTGTATTCGAGCTCACAGACGGCCCCGGCGCAGGGGAAAGCACCGGGCGACACCGGTTCCAGCTCAACGGATGCATGCGGGGAGAATCATGGAGAAACGGCATCTAAAGGGCTATCCAGGCTCCGATATATGCCATCACGAGTCCTGCGAGAAGGCAGAGGGAGCCTACCTTCATCCTCGTGTCACCCTGCGTGAGGAGTCCGAGCACCCCATTGACCTTTTCCTGCTTCTCCTGCATCGGCATCACCATGGGTGCGAGCATGCGGATGGCATCGATGATCTTGGCGAAGGTGCTCTCTTTCACGAGAAGAATGACGCAGCTCACGATAATGACGACATAGGCATTCAAGAGCAGGAACATGCCGAAGATGAACCCCGAAACTCCGATCTCATGCTGGACGTTGCTGGTGTTCATCTCGAGATGAATGGGAGCCACAACCTCTTCGTGTTCACCAATCCCGCACCCAACTATGCTCAAACACAAGGCAATCAGGACCACGAGAAGCCCGACTCTCAGAATCTTCACGAAAAGGCCTCCGAATTCAATTTGTTGAACACTATACAAGGAGGGCATATTTCCTGTCAACTCTCTTTAAAGTAACCTGCCCTCTCATGCCGATCTATGTACCAGACTTATACTCCCGAGGAGGACTCCCGAAGTGGGTGAATTCGATGAGCTCATAGAAGAGTTTGTAGCAGAATCCAAAGAACACTTAGCCGATATCGAGGACGATCTCATCAAGATCGAGTCCCGCAAGGCTGATATCGACCCCGAGGTCATAAACAGGGTTTTCAGGGCAGCCCATTCCATCAAGGGCAGTGCGAAGTTCCTGGACCTCGTCAACATCGGAGATCTGGGGCACCGCATGGAAGACGTCCTGAACCTTATCCGCTCGGGGAGACTCATCCCTTCGAGCGATGTTGCCGGGCCGCTTCTCATGGCGGCTGATATGCTGAAGACCATGCTGGATGACGTAGGCACGAGTAACGACATGGACATCTCCGAGCATCTCTCGGTTCTCCAGACGATCCTCGACGGGCCACCCGCTCTCCCCACACAGGCCGGAAAGCATGCTTGCAACCAGGATGTGCCCGCAGTGCTCGCCCCCTTCGGCCTCGACCCGGAGACTCTCCGAAAGAAGCTCCATTCGTTCCAGGTGTATGTCCTTTCGCTCGACAGCGACCAGGCGGATATGGAGCACCTCACCTCGGAACTGGGTAACCTCGGGGAGGTGATGGCAGAAGCAAAAACAGCCGACAATAAACTCTCGGTCCTGTTTGCCACCATCATGGAACCGGACATGATCCCGCTCGCGCTCGGCATCGGCAAGGAGCTGTTCATCCAGGTCGTGCCTTCCATGCTTCAGGCATCAGCCCCGAAGACGCAGCAGGCAGGTCGGCAGGAACCGTCAAAACCCGCACCTCCAATGCAGCCAAGGCCCATGGCGGAACACGGCCCCAAGCCAAAAGCCGTCGCACAGGAGAAGAAAGACCCCGAATACCGGACGATCTCCTACGATGAGCCCAAACCGAAGGAAATGCCGTTCTCCTTCAAGCGGGAAGACCAGGCTGACAGAAAGGTCGTGAACTCCTCGTTCATCACCTTCACCCTCGACAGCGAGACCTACGCAGTCCCCATCCAGGAAATCGAGGAGATCATCGGGCTGCAGGAGATGAGCATCCTGCCGAATGTCCCCGGCTTCATCAAGGGGGTTATCAACCTCAGGGGCGATATCGTTCCCATCATGGACCTGCGGCTGAAGTTCGGCCTCGATGCCAAGGAATACTCCCCATTCACCGTCTTCCTCATCGTACGGGTCGACGAGCGCCTCGTGGGAATCGTGGTGGACAACGTCGCCGATGTCCTGGTGCTCGATCCTGCCCGCATACAGAAGACTCCGGCCTTCTCTGCAAAGATCTCCACGGATTTCATCGACGGGGTCTACAAGGATGCCCAGCAGGAGATGGTGATCGTGGTGAACATGCCCTCCCTCATAAATCCCGAGGAATGGGACACGCTCCATGCTGCGCACTGAGCGAAGATTACGTCTTTTTCGGCTCCAGGAATGAATAGATGAGAAGGCCCACCATGCCTGTCGATATGAAGGTGTCGGCCATGTTGAAGGTGGGCCAGCGGTAGCGCCCGACGTGGAAGCTCAGGAAATCCACCACTTCGTTGAAGATGAAGCGGTCCGTCAGGTTTCCCAGGGCGCCGGCGATGATGAGACAGAAGACCGCCTTCAGTATCCAGGAGTTATCCTCCACACGCCAGAAGATGGTGAAAACCGCTGCGCAGGCGACGATGGTGACCGAGGTGAAGAACAACGTCCTGTATGCCTCGGGCAGGCCCTGGAGCATGCCGAAGGCGGCGCCCGTGTTCCTCATGTGAATGATGTCGAAGAAGCCGGGGATCACCGTGAACCCGTTCCCGATGCTCATGTGGGTATAGATGAGCCACTTGGTCCACTGGTCCGTGAGATAACAGGGGAGTGCCAGCAAGAGAACCCACGACAGCAGCAACCTGATCTTACCTGAAACCATCCTGTCTTCCATAGAGATTCAACGACATCCTTCGGTGCTCGGTATTGCCCTCACATGATCATACTTGTCTTGCTGTATGCAAGTTGAAAAGTGCATACTGCAGGGGATGGATCAATATCTTTTCAAAGGAGCGTGCCGACATGAAAGAAGACAAAAAGGTCCTTGTGCTGCTGGGCAGCCCGAGAAAGAAGGGGAACAGCGCCATCCTGGCTGAGACCATCGCCAAGGGCGCCAAGACAGCGGGAGCAAAGGTTGAAACGGTCTTTCTCCACGGCCTCACTATCGCCCCCTGCAAATCCTGCTATACATGCCAGAAGCCCGGCAGCAAAGGGTGCTCCATCAAGGACGACATGCAGGACATCTACCGGGCGATGCTGGAGGCCGAGGCCTGGGTCATAGCCAGCCCGGTGTACTGGTTTACCATGTCCGCCCAGATCAAGCTCTGGATGGACCGCTGCTTTGCCTTCCCCGCCTATGCCAAGGACCCGTTCACGGGAAAGAAAATCGCCATTGCCATGAGCTACGGGGGGAATGACCCCTTCGACTCGGGGTGCATCAACGCGCTCAGGACCTTCCAGGATGCCTGGGGTTACGTGGGGGCAAAAATCGTCGGCATGGTCTACGGCAGCGCCATGGGTGCCGGCGAGATCAGGTTGAACGGGGCATTGATGAAGGATGCGGAGGAGCTGGGGTCATGCCTGGTGACCACTGCGTCCCACAAGGGGTGATGGGGGGCACATCCCTCTGGTATCGAGAGACGGTGATGAGAGGAGGGTCCAGGCCCCTGCCGCCCGCCGGATTGCTTGTCGAGGTGTCGTTCTCAAACAAAGCCGGCAGACCACAGGGGCCCGGACAAGAGATACGATCATTCCTGCCTGGTGTTCCATGGGAAGACCGGGCAGGCCGGCGCGAAAAATCCCTTCGTGTTCCCTTCGTGCTATACTGTCATGACAGGGCCTCACCCCGACGTGGGGTCTCCCTCCACGTCATACCGTTCACGGGTGGGGTGTGCCGCATGTCGCTTTCAATCCTTCATGAACGAGCGCGTCACGTATGAGCACGCCCGTTGTCAGGTCGTGTAGAAGAGCGCCTCGACCTGATCCGGGTCCTCCGGCAGGATCCCGGGGAGGGGGGAATCCGCCAGCTCCATGGTGTCGATATACAGCTCGCTGCCGATCTTTGTCATCTGACCAGGAGCCTTGCATTCCGGGCAGTCAAACGAGAACCGCTCCCGCTCGAAGAGCATCCCGCACGCGGAACACTGCATCTGAGGCTTGACATAGGTGACGTTCAAGCGTGCGCCTTCCACGGCCGTCCCCTTGGCGATGACGTCAAAATAGAACTGCAGCCATTCCTCGCGAAATCCGGTGAGTTCACCCACCACAAGGCTTATCTGCTCGACCCTCTGAGGGCCGTACTCGCGTGTTTTATCGCTCGCGATGTTCACGATTTCCTGCACAATCGAACACTCATGCACCGCTGACTTCCTCCCTGGTTTTCGGTTTCTCGAGGATGGTCACGGGGCCGGTGTAGGTGTTCTCCATCGAGAGGCTCTGTTTCGGGCATGCATCGGAGCAGCTTGCGCACGCAATGCATGCCAGGCGCTCGATCTCCCAGGTCTTGTTTGCACGGTCCACCTTTATCGCGCCCGTCGGGCACTTCTTCTGGCAAATCCCGCAGAAGATGCACGTGGTGATGTCCATCGCGATATGCCCCCTGGTCGCAGGAAAGATCTCCCGCACCACCGAAGGGTACATCCGTGTGGCCGGCTTCCTGAAAAGGTTCGCCAGCGTATCTTTTGCCATGGTGAAATAAGCCATTATTTACCTCTCAGTACAGCTGATGCACGGGTCTATGGTCAGTACGATGTTCGCCACATCCGCGAAGTCACACCCCTTGAGGGCCTGGATCATGGCCGGTATGTTCGCAAACGTAGGGGTCCGGGCCCGGAAACGGGTGAGAAACTTCGTGCCGTTGGCCTTGACATAGTATATCACCTCGCCGCGAGGCTGCTCGTAACGGACCATGGCCTCCCCATTAGGGGCCCCGGTCACCTTCACGCTGATCGGGCCGCCGGGGATCTTCGAGATGGCCTGCTTGATGATGTGAAACGACTGGAAAATCTCGTGGACGCGGACAGCGCAGCGTGCATAGCAGTCTCCGGCCGTCTCGGTCACGATGTCGAAGTCGATGTCGCCGAATGCCCCGTATCCGAGCTTCCGTGTGTCGTAGGAAACGCCGCTTGCCCGCAGCATGGGCCCAACTGCACCGAGCGAATACGCGTCCTCCCTGGAGAGGATTCCTATCCCGCACAGGCGCTCCTTGACGGAGCTGTCGTTCAGAAAGACATCGCAGATGGTTCTCACGTCCTTGTACATGCCGTCGATGACGGTGACCATGGTCTTCAGGCTCTCGTCGGTGATGTCCTTGCGGACCCCCCCGATCTTGCATGCCCCGAAAATGACCCGGCCGCCGGTAGTCTCCTCGATGATGTCGAGCACGAGCTCGCGGGCACGCCAGGCCTGCATGAAGAGGTTCTCGAACCCGAAGGCGTCCGCCGCGAGGCCGAGCCACAGCAGATGGCTGTGCACACGGGAAAGCTCGCTCCAGATGAGCCGGAGATATTTCGCACGCTCGGGCACCGAAATCTTCATGATCTCCTCGATGGCCTCACAGTACCCCATCCCGTGGATGAAGCTGCATATCCCGCAGATCCGCTCGGCCACATACACGTACTCCGTGAACTCCCGCTTCTGGACGAGGATCTCGAGACCCCGGTGGATGTAGCCGATGGAGGGAATCACGTCCACCACCTTCTCGTCCTCCAGCACGAAGTCGAAGTGCAGCGGCTCCGGCAGCACCGGGTGCTGCGGTCCGAACGGGACGATGGTGTGTCTTTTTTCTTCCGCTTTTTCCATGGGTCATTTCTCCTTTTGCGCCTGGCCGGGCTCTATATCCGGATTGAAGGGATGCGCTGCGGCCATCTTGTAGAAATTCCCCTGGAAATCGATGTTGATCCCCTGAATGGAAACCCCGTAAAGATCATGGATCTCGTTCTCATAGAGGAAGGCGCACGGGTAGATCTGTGTGATGCTCTCAATGGCTGCCCCCGGAGGGATGCTGAACTTCAGGTCCACCATCTCGTAATCCCTGCCGAAGGTGTAGTGGAGTTCCAGATGATCGGCCGGGACATTCCCCGCCGGTTCCCTCACGCAGCACATCTGCACGAGACGGTACCCTCCCTGCTGATAGGACTGCACACGGGAGAGGACCTCGTCGCTGCCGATATCGATCATCATCTTGTTTTCCGTCATGATCAGGCCACCTTTTCCTGCTTCATCGTCGTGTACTTCTCCTCGAGGATGCTTAAAGCCTTCACCACACCGTCGATGATCGCCTCCGGCCGTGCAGCGCACCCCATCACGTACACATCCACCGGGATCACCTTGTCGATGCCGCCCAGTATGTTGTAGCACTCGGCGAACACACCACCCGAAGTGGCGCATATCCCTACCGCCACCACCACCTTCGGGTCGGGCATCTGGTCGTAGAGGTTCTTGATGATGTCCGCGTTCTGCTCATTGACCCCGCCGGTGATCAGCAGGATGTCGGCATGCTTGGGGTTGCCCGTGTTGATGATACCGAAGCGCTCGATGTCGTACAGCGGCGTGAGGCAGGCGAGCACCTCTATATCGCACCCGTTGCAGCTCGATCCGTCATAATGGAGAAGCCATGGTGATTTCTTGAAGTATGACATTGGTTACACTCCCATGAACGCGTAGAGGATGACCAGGTTTCCGCCGCCCAGGACCAGTGCAACAATCCAGGCGGAGCGCAATGCGGCCTCCCACTTGAAACGCGCGAACGTATTGTCGATGAGGATCTCGAAGAGGTAGGTCAGCAGGACCGCGGCGATCCCCCCCAGAACGTTGAAGCTGAAGAAGAGGTAGACCAGCCCGAGCAGAAACACGTCTTCGTACCACCTGGCGATGTTGACCAGGGCGATGGATCTCCCGGAGAAATCGGAGGTGAGCCCGCTGACAAGCTCCTGATGGGCGTGCTCCGAGATGGAGATGTCGAAGGGGGACTTCCTGAACTTCATGGTGAGGATGTAGAGGAAGCCGATGAAGATCCCGGGCAGATAGAGGATGAGGGGCTTTCCGCTTTCCACGATCGTATAGAAGCTGAAGCTGTCGATCACCTTGTAGAACCCGACGAGCATCAGGAGCACCATGGGCTCGTAGGCCGTCATCAGGATCAGCTCGCGCTCCGCGCCGGCGTGGCTGAAGGGCGAGCTCGAGGCATAGGCGGCCAGCACGAGGAACACCGCCGAGAGGGTCAGCAGGAAGATGATGAGCAGGATGTCGCTGCCCTCGAAAAAGAGGAAGCCGGTCGCGATCATGAAGACGAGATGGCAGACCAGGGCCGGGTTCTGCAGGCGGTTGACGATGATCGTATCCTTCTGGAGGAGCTTGGCCACGTCATAGAACGGCTGCAGGAGAGGCGGGCCAACGCGTCTCTGCATACGGGCCGAGACGATGCGGTCCACACCCATGAGGAGGCCGCCCACCAGCGGTGCCAGGAAGATGTATGCGATACCGATAGAGAGATGTGTCATATGAATGCCACCCCGAACATGATGAGTATGATGCAGGAACACATAACGACGCCGAGTTTCATGAACTTGTCTTCGCCAAAGAAGGACTGCAGGTAGTAGTTCTTGAGGGTCGCCTGCTTGCGTGTGGCGATGGATCCGTCAAACACGCGGCCCGGGTACGTGTTGCGGCCGGACATGTATGCCGTGCCGAACGCGTAACTGTTCCTCTGGGAGGGGAAGGAGATGGCCGGCACCAGGATGACCATGACCACCATGATGAACGTGATCATGTACATGCTCTTTGTCAGGTCGAAGTCCTTGCCGTAGACGCCTGCAATGTAGGGCTCCACGAGCCACTGCGACACGAGCGGGAACGCCAGGCAGATAGCCACGGTCAGGACCGTGTGGGCCCACTCGGAGAACCACTCGTCCCACGAGATCTGGTCGTTCATGGGATCCCGGGGCGCGAACAGCGTGTTGGCCGAGATGATCTTGCCCATCCACTTGGCCCAGAAGAAGACCGTGACCGCACTCCCGTAGGCCAGGATCAGGATGAGGATGGGACTCATGAGCGTGCCCACGTCGAGGAAGGCCTTGATGGCCGCCCACTTGCTGATGAGCATGCCGAAGGGCGCGATGAACATGCCGCAGATGCCGATCAGGAGCATGACCGCCATGCCCGGCATCTTTGCGAACATGTTGCCCATGGCCTCGATGTCCCTGCTCCCGATGCGGTGTTCGATGGTTCCCACGCACAGGAAGAGGAGCGACTTGGCAATGGCGTGGAAGATGATGAGGAAGATCCCTGCCCAGATGGCCGGGGCAGTGCCGATGCCTGCACAGACGATGATGAGCCCCAGGTTGGAGATGGTCGAGTATGCGAGCACCCTCTTGGCATTGCTCTGCGATATGGCCATGAACGCGGCCAGCAGGAACGTGACCCCGCCGACGAGCGCCACCATGTCGCCGACATAGGTTCCGCTGATGACCGGGGCGAGACGGATGGCAAGATACACACCGGCCTTCACCATGGTGCTGGAATGGAGGAGTGCCGAGGTGGGGGTGGGCGCGACCATTGCACCCAGAAGCCATGACGAGAACGGCATCTGGGCTGACTTCGTGATCCCGGCGAAGCACATGAGCGCCACCGGTATCATGACCAGACCGTGAGGCGAGGTGATGAGCTTGTCGAGCTCGAGGGTGAGCCCTTGGGAGGCGAGGTAGAAGATGGCCCCGGCAAAGGCCAGTCCACCGGAGAGGTTCATTACCAGTGCACGGAAGGCGTTTCTGGTGGCCTCCGGCGTCTTGGTGTACCCGATCAGCAGGAAGGAGCAGATCGTGGTGACTTCCCAGAAGAAGAACAGCCACAGCAGGCTGTTGGAGAACACCAGCCCGAACATCGCAGACAGGAAGACGAAGAGCACGAAGAAGAAGAACGGCCGATTGTCTTTCATGTCGTGGTGGTGGGAGTGGAAGTCCTTCATGTAACCGAGTGCATACACGCAGATGAGCCCGCCGATGATGCCGATGATGAGGGCCATGATGATGGAGAGCTTGTCCACGAAGAGGTTGTGCTCGATGGCCACCCCGGGCGCGTACACGAACTCGTACACGGCCATCAGGGCAAACTGCAGCGTGACGAAAACGCTCGTCAGGTAGTTCCGGTATTTCACGCCCAGGAAAAAGATGAGCGCGGAAAGGAACACCTCGATGACGAACATGCCCTCATCGATGAGCCCGGCCTCAAGGGAGTAAAAGGCCGGCTGGGCGCCGATGCCCTGCCAGAGGAGATAGACCGAGGCCGCAGCGATGACGGCGAACGAGCCGCGCGTCACGATGTTGCGCACGCCGTTGTTCGGCACAAGCAGGAGCAGCGCTGCCGGAAGCAACGGGAATGCAACGAGAAAGATCAACGTTTCCATACTCTAAGCTCCCTCCCGTTCCCTATTGACGGTACCCTGTCCTGCCTGACACCTGCACCGGGCAGAACGCGCGGCCGGAAACCCCCATGGCTCCCGGCATGAGGATCTTCACCCTCTGCCTGCAGACCCGAACGATGTTCTGAAACGAATTCCAAAAGGTTTCCGCCTGCGCGTTGAACCAGCTGGAACTGCATATTTTTGCCCTCATATATTCCTCCTCGAAGCTCTGGCAGGGCCGGTGTCATGGTCTTGCCGTCTTTAACTGTCCATGCGGCTGTCGGGCCCTGCTGGCCGGCCTAGAAGCACGATCCATGCCAGCAAAACACGCTCAAATCCACCTTTATAAATTGAACAGTTATCAGGCAGGGAGTCGTTCCGGCCTACCCCGGCGGCGGGCAAGTTTCTCATTTTCTCTAACCGGATATCGCAATTCTTCGAAGACCTGCTGCAAGGCCTTGAGTTCTTTGTCATCGACGGCCTTGTGTGAAGTCATTCACGAGAAGCCTGGTGGGCCATGGAGAGGGGTCATTTCGACCGGGGAAGAATACTCCGGATATGAAAGAGCCCTGCCCGTCAGGACAGGGCTCTTCTTCGCTTCATCATTTTTACGACTACCGGCTCCTGCCGGCGCTCCTCATGAGAGCTGGGTTGCGCAGCGTGCACAGACCTCGGGGTGAGCCGTGTCCTTCCCGATGTCCACGCTGTAGTGCCAGCATCGCGGACACTTCTGGCCTAAGGCCTTCGTGGCCTCGATCTTCAGCTTGTCGAAGGCCTCGCTCTGCATGTATGGGCCGTCGCCCCTGGAGACGCTCACCGAGGAGCAGATGAAGACGTCCTTCAGGTCCGACTCCACAAGCTTGAGGAAGTCGAGCGTGTCGCCCTCGGCCGTCAGGCTCACGTCTGCATCCAGCGGGTGGCCGATCACCTTGTCCCTTCGCGCCCCCTCCAGCACCCTGGAGACTTCCTGCTTGAGCTGGAGCACGCGGCCCCACTTCAGCTGAAGGGTCTCGTCTTTCCTGGAAGAATCCACCAGGGGCATGGCGCACAGGTGGACGCTCTCTTCCTTGCCCGCAAAGGCCGGGACATGGTCCCAGATCTCCTCGGCGGTGAACGCAAGGATGGGTGCGAGGAGTTTCGTGAGGTCCGTCAGGATCGTGAACAATGCGCTCTGCGCGGATTTGCGCTCCCGGGAACCTGCCTTGTAGACATAGAGCCTGTCCTTGAGGACATCGAGGTAGAACGCACTCATGTCCACCACACAGAAGTTGTGGACGAGCTGATAGATGACGTAGGGCTCGAATTCGTCGTAGGCCCTGCGGACCTTCTCGATGAGACTCTGACCCATGTGCAGGGCGTACCGGTCGATCTCGAGCATCTCTTCATAGGGGACCATGTCCGTGTCGGGCGCAAAGCCCGAGAGGTTGCCCAGCATGAAGCGCGCGGTGTTCCTGATCCTCCGGTACGTCTCCACCAGGCGCTCGACGATCTCGTTCGAGATCCGGATGTCGTTCGTGTAGTCCTGGGCGCTCACCCACAGGCGCAGGATCTCGGCTCCGTACTTGTTGATGACCTCCTCGGGGGCAATGGTGTTGCCGAGCGACTTGGACATCTTGCGGCCATCGCCGTCCACCACGAACCCGTGCGTGAGCACGGTCTTGTACGGGGCCTCGCCCCTGGTGCCCACGGAAGTGAGCAGCGTGCTGTGGAACCATCCCCGGTGCTGGTCGGAACCCTCGAGGTACATGTTCACGGGAATCCCGAGCCTCGGGTCGTCCTCGCAGACCGCGGCGTAGCTCACGCCCGAGTCGAACCACACGTCCACGATGTCGGTCTCCTTCTCGAAGGCCGAGCCAGAGCACTTCGCGCACGTGGTTCCCCGGGGCAGCAGCTCGCCCTCGGTGCGGATGAACCAGGCGTCGGACCCCTCCTCATCGAAGATGCCTGCCACATGCCTGGCGATCTCCTCTGTCGCGAGGACCTCGCCGCAGTCCTTGCAGTAGAAGACCGGGATGGGGACACCCCAGGACCTCTGGCGGGAGATGCACCAGTCGGGCCTGTTCTCCACCATGTTGTAGATGCGGTCCATGCCCCACGAGGGTATCCACCGCACGTTCCGTATCGCCTGGAGGGCCTTCTTGCGCAGATCCGCATGATCCATGGATATGAACCACTGGTTGGTGGAACGGAAGATGATGGGGTTCTTGCACCGCCAGCAGTAGGGGTAGGAGTGGGCGTACTTGTCCACGGCAAGCAGGGCCCCTTCCCGTGCAAGCGCCTTGTTCACGTCGTCGTTGGCATCGAAGACGAACCTGCCCGCGAACTCTTCCACCTCGGTGGTGAACCGCCCCTCGTTGTTGACCGGCGCGTAGATGTCGAGCCCGTAGACCTTGCCGATCTCGTAGTCTTCGTCGCCGTGTCCCGGTGCGATGTGGACGATGCCCGAGCCGGCATCCAGCGTGACAAAGGGTGCGAGAATGACCAGCGACTCCCTCTCGTAGAGCGGGTGCCTGGCCTTGAGCCTCTCGAGGATCTCCCCCTTGAAGGTTGCCAGGGTCTTGAACTCCTTCACCCCTATCTGCGGCATGACGCTGTGCACGAGGTCCGTGGCCAGGATGAGCACGCCGTATCTGTCCGTCTTCACGGCGGAGTATTCCAGGTCCGGGTGGAAGGCCACGGCGAGGTTCGCCGGGATGGTCCACGGCGTGGTGGTCCAGATCACCACGTGGGTGTCGTCTTTATATGCCGAAAGCCCCGGCACCTTCTCGGAGATGTCGGATATCATCTTGAAACGCACGAAGATGGCGGGCGTGGTCTGATCGTTGTACTCCACCTCGGCCTCGGCCAGAGCGGTCTGGCAGGTGGCGCACCAGTACACGGGCTTGCGCGCCTTATAGAGCGAGCCCTTGCCGATAAACTTGCCCAGCTCCCGGATAATGGTCGCCTCGTACTTGTGCGACATGGTGATGTACGGGTCTTCCCACACGCCCAGGACACCGAGGCGCTTGAATTCGCTGCGCTGTATGTCAAGAAATTTTTTCGCGTACTCCCTGCACTTCTTGCGGATATCCGCCTTGGACATGGAGGCGATCTTCTCGCCCATCTCGATCTCCACCTGGTGCTCGATGGGCAGGCCGTGGCAGTCCCACCCCGGGAGGTAGAAGGTGTCATACCCCATCATGAACAGAGACTTCACGATGATATCTTTCAAGACCTTGTTCAGGGCCGTGCCCAGGTGGATATGTCCGTTGGCATAGGGAGGGCCGTCGTGGAGAATGAACTTGTCCCTGCCTTTGGATGCATCGAGGATCCTGTCGTACAGCCCTGTGCGCTCCCAGCGATCGAGGATCTCAGGTTCCTTCTGTACGAGCTTGCCCTTCATGGGGAATTCGGTGTTCGGCAGACAGAGCGTTTCCTTGTAATCCATGACTTCCTCCTTGCATTTTCAGGCCATAGACTCTATCCCACAAGATCTTCGATTGTCAATGCCCCGCCGGGTCTCGATCACCAGCACCGGTGCGGGTGGACAGGGGTGGGGGAGGACCCTGCGGAGTCTCATGCTTCCATTGCGAAAACCATGGGTTAGGTGTATAACAAGAAACCATGAAAAACCCTTTCAGACCCTGTGCCGCACCGCTGTTTCCCCGGGCATTCCTGATCGTCGCGCTGGTCCTGCTCTGTGCGCCTTTTGCCACGGCCTACGTGGATCTGGGCGGGTATCGGTTCTCGGACGACCCCATCGAGGGCGTTCCGGGAACCCAGGACAGCTCAGACCTCTCCGGGAATTACTACTTCAGCAATTTCGAAGGCATGGTGGATTTCCACTTCTCCCTCCTGGGGTACGGCGAGTTCAAGGGGTACGAGATCCTGCAGCAGTACCGCTTCGTGTTTCCGGCAGGCGGCGTCCAATGCGCGGTGGTCGAGGAGCAGGGGTACATCCCCTTTTTCTCTCCGGATGACGGCGTGACCTCCTTTGATATCGAACAGTGCACCACGTACTACTACTATGCCCGCGACATCGAAGACAACATCCACCTCCTCCAGGTCACGATCGATCCGTACAACCCGGACATCGAACCCATGGCGTGGAGCTATGAAGACCTGCCTGCAGGCGGCACGACCCTGATATACCCCGACTCTCCATACGTCGGCCAGCAGGTGTTCGGCGGCGAGGTGATCGAGACCAGCGCCCACCTCGGCGACGTCTCCCACGAGGCCCTTGTCATCGATTTCGACTCCCGGCCCTACGCTTTCCCGGGCCCCGTGAAGCAGTACCTCCTCCCCGGCTCCGGCATCCTCGCCGGCTCGTACAACTGGGACGGCGGCACCAACGGCTTCTCCCGGGATGCCAGGGCCCCCGAGAACGAGGAAGACAGCAAAGGCGCCTGGGAAGAGTGGAAGGACAATCACTGCTTCATCTCGGCGTGCAGCGGGTATTGAGAGAACCTTTCCGGCTAAGCCGATTTCAGCTTGGTTCCTTTGCAGAAAAAAGCTTTTCCCCGAAGAACCTCGTCATTTTCATCTTCTCGCCGGATGTCCGGCGAGAAGATGAAAATGACGAGGCCAAGGTTCTTTCTGCAGTGTTCTGAGGCTTGAATCAGGTATCAACGGCATCTCGAACGAGGCTCCCCGTTTTAAACTGGAAAGGCCTACGCCGGGCGAACTCCATCCTTTGCCCGCTCCTGCGCAGCCCCCCTGGTCCCGTTCTTTCCCCGTGCCGCATCCTGGCTCATGAACACCCCGAGGATGACGAGGCCGGAGGCCACGTACTGGAGAGGGGTAAAGCGCTCGCCCAGCACGATCCAGCCAAGGATCACCGTAAAGACGGGGATGAGGTTCACGAACGCGGCTGCCTGGCTCGCAGGGACCTTGCTCACGGAGTAATTGTACAGCCCGTAGGCGCCCATGGTGACGACGATCCCGAGGTATGCGATGCTGAAGGCAGGCACGGCATCTATCCGGATGGGCAGGGTCGTGGACGGCAGAAACAAAAACGGCAGGTAGAAGATGCTGCCTGCAAAGGCCTGGAGTGCGGTGAGGAAAAACGGGTCGTACCGCTCGGAAAGCCTCTTGAGCGCTATGGTGTACCCCGTGGCAAAGACCATGGCCATGAACTCGTAGAAGTTGCCGAGCACCGGGTTCGGGGCACCATGGTTCACCTCGGCACCCAGACTCAGCAGACACGCGCCCATGATCGCCACGATGAACCCGGCGATGGTCCTGACGGTCACGACCTCCTTCAGGTACACGCCTGCGGCGATGGCCACCATGAGCGGGAGCATGGCGGTGATCATCCCGGCCTGGGAGGCCGAGGTGTTCATGAGGGCGGAAGCCTCGAACAAAAAATACAGGCACGGTTCGCAGACCACCATGAAGCCGATGAGCGTGAGATCCTCCCTCCTCGGAAGGCTCCACCGGAAGAAAGAGGCGCCGATGCAGAAGCCGAGGCTTGCCGTGATCATCCTCCCGAAGATGACAACCATGGGGTCGTACGCGGCAAAGGCGAGCTTCAGTGCGATGAACGAGCTTGCCCAGAGCACCATGGCCCCGAGCAGGCAGAAGATGGGAAGAAGATAAGTCCTGTTACGCATGATCCCTCGTTCTCCCGGCATGAGCCCCCATGGCCGGGACGGGCAGACACATACCACGGGCCATGGCGAAAGAGAAACGCAAAATCTCCATGCAGCCACTCCCGGCCTGAACGCCCTCTCCGGGGTTTCGACCCGGTCGCCCTGTCGGCATGGCACGGCAAATGTCCCGTTGCAGGACCTTTGCCAGGAGGTGTATAAAAAGGCACAGGGTCAAGGCCTGAAACCTTCGCCCCATTGAGTACAGAGGAGGACCATCCGGCGCATGGACTCTCAGCAGGCACTCGCATTCTGCACAACGTGGCTTGGATCCTGGACCGGGAACAGACCCGAGGAGCTCTCCCTGTTCTATTCCGAGGATGCCTTTTACCGCGACCCTGCGAACCCCCAAGGCCTCCGGGGCAGGGCCGAGATCCTCGCCTACCTTCGGACCCTGCTCAAGCACAACCCGGGGTGGGTCTGGGAGGCAGAGGAGGTCTTCTTGATCCACGGGGGCTTCGTGCTCCGCTGGCGGGCTGGCATACCCGTGGGCAGGGAAATCGTCCGTGAGAACGGCCTCGACATCGTGCTCCTCAGAGACGGCCTGATCACGCGCAACGAGGTCTTCTTCGACCGCAGCACGCTCCTGACCCGGATGAAACAGCTGCACGCACAGGGGAAACCGTGATGAAATACTGCCCGGACTGCGGCTCGGAACTCGCACCGAAAGAAATCGACGGCAAGACCAGGCTTGCGTGTTCTGCTGCCTCGTGCACCTTCGTGTTCTGGGACAACCCCACCCCGGTCGTGGCAGCCGTCGTGGAGACGGGAGACAGCGTGGTGCTCGTGCGAAACAAGGGCTGGCCCGAAAAGATGTTCGGCCTCGTCTCAGGGTTTCTCGAACGAGGTGAAACCGTTGAAGCGGCGGTGCTTCGCGAGGTGAGAGAGGAGCTCGGGCTCAATGGGTGCATAGCCTCGTTCATCGGCTGCTACAGTTTCTTCGAGATGAACCAGCTCATCCTCGCCTTTCATGTCACGGCACAGGGGACCGTGGCCCTGGGCGAGGAGCTCTCCGAGATCAGGTACGTGAGCCTGGAAAGGCTGAAGCCCTGGCCCTTCGGCACCGGCCCCGCAGTGAAGGACTGGCTCGAGAAGAGGGCCCTGAGCATTCGAAAATGATCGCAACCAAACCAAGAGAACTTCCCGTATGCAGAAGGAGGTTATCGTGAAAAGGAGGATATCCATAATGATGCTTCTACTCGTATGTCTTGCACCAGGCACCCAGGCCGCGTCTGAAAACCCCAGGGTGACGCTGGAGACGAACCTCGGGAATATCACCCTCGAGCTCTACCCCGACAAGGCGCCGGTCACGGTGAAGAACTTCCTCGCCTATGTGAACGAGGGGTTCTACAACGACACCATCTTCCACCGGGTCATCAGCGGCTTCATGATCCAGGGCGGAGGGTTGCCGGTGGACATGAAGGAAAAGCCCACCCACAACCCCATCGCCAACGAGGCGGCCAACGGGCTGAAAAACGATCGGGGCTCCATCGCCATGGCCCGCACCTCCGACCCCAACTCGGCC
>JAJFUP010000218.1 GCA_021372395.1 Deltaproteobacteria bacterium | reverse complement strand
ACGGGCATGGTGATCTCGTCCCAGACAAAGGGAAAATCGGCTGAGTAGTTGAACACGGGCTCCTTGAAGATGAAGCTGTTGGCGACCCGTACGATGCGTCCGGTGTAGAGGTCGGCCTTGACCCAGGCACCGCACTCCATCAGGGTCGTTCTCAGGATACCGATATCGATGACATCGCCGGTTATGCCGCCGAGCTGCACCCGGTCCCCGGTCCGGTAGAAACGCCCGAAGGACACTGCCACCCAGCCTGCAATGCTCGCGATCACCTCCTGAAGGGCGAAGGCGATGCCTGCGCCTGCCACGCCGAAGGCCACGGTGAGGCTTGAGAGCTTGTCGCTGAAGATGATGGAAAGCACGAAGATGGCCAGCAGATACCCGAAGAACTTAACCATCTTTCTGGCCTGATACCGCAGGTCGTTGCTCGGGACGTAGCGTTCGAGCGCCCGGGTCATGATCTTGACGGCAAAGACCACAATGACGATGGAAAGAAGGGATACGACGATCTTCCCCACGGTAGGGTCGAAGAGCAGTCCTTTCACCATGCTTTCCATGGGCACGCCTCCCGGGATGATGATATGAGGAGATAAGCTGATCTCTTTATTGTTTCAGAAGGGCCGAGAAACGTGCCGGGTAGATGCCGGCTTATGAAGAAGCAGGTCCTTGCCGTCATGATCGCGGGGATGCCTGGCCCGACAGCGGTCTGTGCAGGATGGTCGGGGGCTGTATTCCGTACCGGTTGAAGACCTCCATCACCCGTTCCGTGACATCTGTCTCGAAAGCCTTCTCGTACTGCACGTCCAGGACATAGGCCTTTGCCCTCAGGCGCAGCGCGATATAGTCGTCGATGACCGTCTGGCTCACGAGGACCTCCCATGCCTTTCCGGTAAAGACATACGGAGAGTTCGTGAGGCATTCGCCGACCAAATGTTTTGCCAGGCCAAGATCCTGATCGAGGCCGATATGGAAATCCATCTGGACGAGCATCTCCAGGTCTCCCCAGTTGCCCGACGAGACGATATCCGTCAGGAACTTGTTGTTGGGGATGGTCACCACGTTGTGGTCCAGGGTGAAGAGCCGCACCGATCTCAGACCGATGGATATGATGTCCCCGTAGGTGCCGTTGAAGGTCACGCGGTCCCCCACCTGGAACGGCCGGTCGATGATGATGATGAAGCCCGCAAGGACCGACGCGGTGAGGTCTTTCAGGGCAAAGCCCAGTGCCACCGCCGCAGTGCCCGTGATGGCAAGGATGACCTCCCGGGAAAGCCTGAACGAGGCCATCAATGCCAGGATGATGCCTGCTATGTAAATCGCAAACCGTACAAGGGTCGACACCTGATTGATCAGCAGGCGTTTGTGGGTGAAACGCCCGCCCAGCTTCGCGAGGGTGGCATCGATGATGCGGGCGGCAAGCCAGGTCGCAAACAGGATGAAGATGCCGGTGACGATCCCGCCTACCCGGATGAAATCGATGATATTCGTGCCGGAATTTATCATGGGATGCCATCCTTATGATGCGGAGGGTACGAGATGCTTCCGTTTGAGATAGCGGACCACCTCAGGCCACCACTGGGCCGTTACACGGTGATAATCGCCACTGCTCCGCAGGATCCCCATCTCCATGAGCCTCAAGACGGCATCCCTGCATGTCACCGGCCCGAAGCGCAGCATGGAGGCGATCTCTGAAACGCTTGCCTGCTCATGCCATACGATACAGGCCAGGACAAACCTGTCCTGCTCGTCCAGATTGTCGAGCAGGGCCCCGTACGGCCGCTTGAAGAACAGAACATGGGCTTTACCGCCCTCATCGACCGACAGCGAGCTGACCCAGTACTGGATGGCTGCCCGGGGAGAGCCCAGGGACAGGTCCCAGATGAGACGGTTGTAGTCCTTGGCCGTATCCTCGGGATTGGTCTTGCCCGGGAAGTCTTCGGCGCCCTCCAGCAGCAGGCCGTCAAAGCTCAGTCGCCATCCGGTGAGATCCATCCTGGTCCTGAGCAGGGTTTCAATGGTCTCCTCCGGCCAGGCGGACATCGTCGCCACGGTGCGGAATACCGTATTGTCCCTGGTCGCCCAGGAATAGAACCGGTAGGGGTAGTTTGAGAACGAGCAGAGCCAGAAGACCTTCTCTCCGGTAAGCTCGACAAGCGTGTTGAACGTGTGCAATGCCTCGAGGGCATCGATGGAGCGCAGGAACCAGAAGTGCAGGTCATCCACGATGACCAGCCTCTTCTCACCGCCACACAGCCAGGCGGAGAGCGATTCGATGCTCGCTCCCGCCTCGGCGGGGGCCGCGAGGCCCGAAGCAAGGAAGTCCAGTGCCTCCCGCCGGGTCGTGGCGCGTTCGCGCAGTGCCAGAAAGGTGCTTTCACCGATATCGGCCCTGCGCCGTGCCTCGTTCAGCCACGTCGTCTTGCCGAAGCCGAAATCCCCCACGATGGCAAAGGCGCCGATGTGGCCTCCGGACTTCCAGTCCTGAAGGGTCCTGGTGAACAGGTCCATGTGCGGGAAAAAGTCGATCTGCAGGGATGGTTCCGCCACCGGGCCCTCGTCAAAGTATCGGGAAGCCTCGGGGGGCAGGCTCCGGGGTGGTGGGGCTTCTCCTCCCGTCAAAAGGGCCTTTTTCTCAAGCCGCCGTCTGAACAGGTATGCGAGCATGCGCTGCGACTGTTCGAAGCTGTACACGAAGCTGCGGAATGTATGGACCATCGTGTCGATCAGGAGAACGCCGAAGGCGGCTATGGCGACAAAGAACCCATACCAGCGGTTTCGGGTTGCCTGCACGAAACCGGCCAGGGTTCCCGATGGCTTGATCTGCAGGTAGGCGTCCGAAATGCCGTCCCTCCACCATCGTATCAGCACGGCGAAGATGATGAAGGCGCCGATCCAGGCAACCCTCCACACGATATGGTGCAGATACCCCTGGCCGAGAATGCCCTCGGCGATGATGAGGATCACGTTGATGATGAGGATGTATCTGCCCGCGAGGAGAACCGATCGCAGGAGAAGCCCGTTCTGTCCCGGCTGCTTCCCGAGCTGGTCGCCGGGAATGAGCGCGTCTATGGCATGCAGGCTGATCTTGATGACGATACGGTATGCCGCATACCAGAGTGCGATGGCATAGGCCACGTGCCAGTATCTCTGTGCAGGGTCGAATCCGATGATGGGGGGTGAAAACATCACCGCACTCAGGAGGAGCAGCTCATTGAACAGGCCGCGTACCAGGGAAAAGACCTGCTGCATGCGGCGGATGAGCATGGAGCTGCGCAGGGCATCGGTCATAAATCCCTGGAGACGCTCCAGGAAGGCCTTTCCATGGCGGAGGATGTACACGTAGAAGGCTGCGAGGAGGGCAATCCAGAGGACCTTGGAGGCGAACCCCCCTGCGACAAAGGGATCCTTAAGGGTCGAGATTTCCTCGAGCAGGATCTTTCTTCCTCCGGCCTGAGACCACCTGATGAAGAGCACGATGTCCGTGATTTCCCTTTTGAGCTGGGAGATGCCGTCGCGGGTGATGCCCAGAAGCCGCGCACGCTTCGCCCTGCTCGCCTTTTTGAGCACATCGAGCCGCAGCGCGTTGATCTCTTCGGCCCAGGCAATGGATGCCTTCAGACGCGACCATGCCAGCTCGGCGGCAAGGATTTCCGCCTTGTCGGCCAGGGATGCCGTTTCTTTGGAAAGTTTCTTGAGCGCTGCTACCGATGCACGCTGCTCCTCATCGATGGGCGACAGGGAGGAGAGGTTTCCCCGGTAACGGGGTGGGCCCGGTATCGATGCATACGAATCGAGAGCCGAGGCCATGTCGCCTCTGGCCCCTTGCATGACCTGGACCATGTCGTCGTAGAGGGCATCCATCTCCGGGCTGCCGGCAGGGGTCTGGTTGAACCTGTTCCTCAGCACCACCAGCTTGGCCAGGTGTTCCTGGCCTGTCAGAGAGAGCTGTTCGCGGGTGAAGGCAAGATTGTTCCGGTACGCAGTGAGTTTGGAGCCCACCGCCTCCAGGGATGCACGCTCCTTTGCTACGGCCTGTTCCGTATCCATTCTGGCCGCCAGGGTCTTTTCCCGGGCTGACCGGCGTGCCTCCGCCACCCTGGCAGCCTCGGCATCGGCGATCTTCTTCTGTTCCTCCTCCTTGGCCCGAGCCTCTGCAGCGCGGACCGCTTCGGCCTCTTTCCCGTGGAAAGCCGCTCGTGCCTGAGCGGGCAGGTTCAGGAACTCGAGCTGGAGCCTGAGCGATTCATATTCCGCCAGCATGACATTGAAACGGGACGGCGCAGGAGGCGGCTGGGCGATCGCTCCCGATGACTGTCCGGGAGGAGGGGGTTGAAGATCGGGGAAAGGGGTTCGACCCGACCACTTCGCTTGTTTCAGGGCCTTTCGCTTTTCAACCACGAGTTTTTGGAGCACGGCCTTCTTCGCATCGACCGCATCCGCTGTGAGGTAATCAATGGCAAGTATCCTGGAGACCCGGTTGCCGTCCTCGGCCTGTCCGGCAAGGGCCGCGCGCATGACCATGATCTCCTGCAGGCGGGAGTCGAACTGCGACGCAAGGCTATCGGTCTGCGGGGAAGGGGATGCCGGT
>JAJFUP010000250.1 GCA_021372395.1 Deltaproteobacteria bacterium | reverse complement strand
AGGTAGTCGTGCCTGAACTGCCTGAAGGTCTCACCGTAGTCGGTGGGGGCCTGGTAGTTGAGGTCGAGTTCCTTGAGGACCTTCTCCACTGCGCGATTGATCTCCTCGTTCTCGAAGATCTCGGTGACCTCGGCAAGCCCGGATACGAAGACAAAGCTCTTCACCTTGTCGAAGCACTCCTGGAGGGAATAGAGGATGCTCAGCATGAACCGGGCCGCGGACCAGACCGACGAGGAGATGTCGCACAGCGTGACGATCCTGGCCTTTTTGGGAGGGTGCTTCCTGAAGATGATCTCCACGGGGACGCCGTGATACCGGTCCGCCCTGCGCAGGGTTTTCTTCACGTCGAGTACGCCCCGCCTGTTGGCGGCATACCGCCTCGATATGATGTCCTTGAGCTTCCGGACGAGCCGGTCGATGACCTCCCGCACCTCCTCTACCTCCCGGGGAGAAAGGGAGGAGAAGGGCCTTTCTCCCAGCTCGGCAAGGTGCTTCTCGTGGGCCCTGAACCCGTCCCGGTCATCGGTGTGGGGCCTCGGCTCCCTCAGAAGCAGAGAATAGGCGCTGCCCAGCGAATTGTTGAAGTACCTGCCCAGCTCAGCCATTATGGCCAGCCCGAAGTGGTGGGGATCTTCCCTGAGGAGCGCTTCGATCCGTCCGCGGACCCGGTTGAGGGTCACCATCACCTGGAGGCGGCTTGCCAGCGGACCGAGGTTGAATCCCTTGCCGAGGTTGGTGCTGTCTTGCTCGGCCCTGATCTGTCTCAGCATGTCGAGAAATGAAAAGGGATCGCCCGAGAGGAAGTCGATGATCGCCCGGTGGGGCCGATCGCCGTTCACCTCTTCCCTGAGGGCCTCCATGACCTTGTCCGCCATTTTCCCCATCTCCTCCGCCCCTGCCAGGTCTCCCCTGAGCTCGTGGAAGTAGAGGTGGTAGAGGTGATCGAACTGGGACTGGTCCCTCCTGCTCTTGGCGAAGTTGGACCGCAGGACCGTCCTGAATTCCTCTTCGTCGAGGACGTCTATGAGCTCGAGCTGCGCAAAGCAGTCGAGGACCTCGGAGGTGGAGATCCGGTAGCCTGCGGCCCTGCAGCACGAAACGAACTTCAGGATGGAATTGAGCATCGCATCAGCCCTGGCTCACGATCTCCCGGGCGTGTGCCTTCACGGCATCTGAATCCGAGCGGTACTTGATGAGCATGCCCAGCGTCTCGATGAGGACATCGCTGGAGAGATCCTCCGCGTTCAATGCGATCAGAGAACGGGCCCAGTCAATGGTCTCGGAGATGCACGGCCTCTTCTTCAGCTCGAGCTTGCGGATGTTCCGTACGGCATCCACGATCCCGGAGGCGAGCCTGTCGGAGATCCCGGGGATCTTGAGGGTGACGATCCTGAGTTCGAGATCGCGCTCGGGGTAATCGATGTAGATATGGATGCACCGGCGCTTCAGGGCATCGCTCATGTCGCGGTAATTGTTGGACGTGAGCACCACGAAGGGGATGTTTCTGGCCTTCTGTGTGCCGAGCTCGGGGATGGTGACCTGGAAATCGCTCAACAGCTCGAGCAGGAAGGCCTCGAATTCCGGATCCGACTTGTCCACCTCGTCGATGAGCAGCACCACGGGGTGCTCGGAGGTTATGGCCTGGAGGAGCGGCCGGGGCTGGATAAACCGCTCGGAGAAGAAGGCGTCCTCCTGGTCGGCGATCCGGTCCACTGCCTCGGCGAGCGTATGCGCATCCGAGATGACATCGCCTATTTTCTCTTTGACCATCTGGGTATACAGGAGCTGCTTGGCGTATTCCCACTCGTACAGTGCCTTGGCTTCATCGAGACCTTCGTAGCACTGGAGCCGGATGAGCTCGAGGCTGAGCGCTTTCGCCACGGCCTTGGCCAGTTCCGTCTTGCCGACGCCCGCAGGCCCTTCCACGAGGATGGGCTTCTTCGTGACAGAGGCGAGATAGATGACGGTCGCGATCTCCTTGGAGGTGATGTAGTCTGCCTGCTGCAGCTTTTCCTGAACGTCGGCGATATCTCTGAATGGCATGGGATTGTCCCTCTCGGAGGGACAGTATAGTATATTTGCTTTCAAATTGGAAGGAAACACTGCCTCGAAAAAGGCGGTGCGGCAAGGCGGAAAGATGGGGCAACTGCAGGCTCCTGCTACAGAGAGAACCGGCGCCGGGGCAGATGCCCCGGCCAATGGAGCGTCACTGGTTCCAGGCGAGCTCGGTCAGGTCAGCGGGGTACTCCTGGTTGCCGAGGAATCCGAAACAATTGATGTCTTCTTCGGTGACATAAGCGAGTACGGCATAGGTGCTCGAGTCCGGCGGGTTTACCGCGGCATTCCAGATGGGCTGAGAAATCCCTTCCATAAGGTCGGCAAGCGTTATGGCGAGGTAATACGCATCCGATGAAGCGTTGTTGTCCTGATTGCGGGCCATGAAGGCCATCTCGCTTGCTGAAGAGGCAACGCTTCCCCCTCCCATGACCTCCCAGTTTCCCCCTGCCGCATCGGTGCACTCGGTGATGATGAAGGACTTGTCGAGAGAGTCACCCTGCCACATGAACTGGACCTTGCTTTCTCCGATGCTCGCGTGCCATATCCCGGCCTCGTTCCCCTCTTTCCAGGAATAGAATACCCCTGCCTGGGTATCACCGATCTCGTACTGCTCCACGATGGTCTGGTTGTCACCGTCGAGGGTAAAGGCCATGTGGATGGTCAAATCCTCATCAGGTACCTGCAGGGTGATGAGCTTTTCCACCGGGATGTCGAAGGCGAGGTACGGGATAGTGACCGCAGGGACGTCGGTCTGGACGATGGCCGTGATATTCCCCCGGGTATAGGTGCCGCTCGTATCCCAGGTGTCGGCGAACTGCTGGGCCATGGCGATGTGGGCATCGAGCAGCTCGACCTGGGCGGAGAAGCATTCATTTCCTCCGATGCCGGGGTCGAAGAGCTTTCCCAGGACAGTGCCGCTTGCCATGGGGTCCCATGCGCTCCACTCTCCCAGGCCTGCCTCTCCCGTGTCAGTGCTGGAAGCAGCAAGGACAGGCATGCAGGCACTCACGTCGTTCGTGAAGGTGCTGAGCTGGGCCGAGGCCGCTCCGCCGCCATTGTCGAGGCTTCCGCTTCCCGACCCGCCGCCTCCTCCACCGCCACCGCAATTGTTCAGCATAGCCGTGAGCAGGATCGCCCCAAGAGCGATCATGTTTCGTAGCGATCTGTTCATGACGGTCCCCCTCTCATCCGAGATATGAATACACTCTACGGCTCCTGGGAAGAAATGATGAACCGGAAGGGAACGGCCTGCAGGATGTGTACTCCGCAGTACCATACCGTCATCTGCCCCCCCTTGTTTGAAAGGAATCTCCTCTTATCCTGCCACTTCATTTCATTCTCTGTTTTATGTCCGCCCCGTATGATCAGAGAATATAGATCATCCGGATCGCCTCCATTTGTCGTTTTTCTCCAGCAATCGATTGATTGTGCGCAAAACAGCATCGTCGATTGACTCCTTGTTCATCGGCTCTATTATGGTCCCTCAATTTGCTATGAAAGGAGGAATGGAATGGCTCAGGTTAGGACAGTCGTGTTCGGTGTGGTTCTCATCGTATTCACTCTCGGGCTCACCGCCTATGCGGCCCAGGGGGTAATCAACGTGAACAAGTCAACGCAGGAACAGTTCATGATGCTGCCGGGCATCGGAGAAAAAACCTCCAAGAACATCGTGGCGTACCGGCAGGCAAACGGACCGTTCAGATCCATTGATGACCTTGCCAAGGTCAAGGGCATCAGCAAGAAGAAACTCAATAAGCTTCGGCCGAATCTTACCCTCGATGGGCAGAACACCTACATCCCTGTAGACTCACCGAAGGTCGCCGGGAGAAAACCGCCCAAGTCAAAGCAGTAATACTTCCCGTGACAGCGTACCGGTAGATAGGGTTTCAGCCGGTGCCGTCCTTATGCGGCACCGGCATCTCCAGGATACGAACCCCTACAGCCCCCTCCTCGCACGCAAAGGCTCGAGGGAAGTGCACCGAGAACACCCTGCTCATGGAACACGCTCGATCGAGGCCTGCCGGGGTCGAAACCGCCGGAGTTCCACCCTTGACATTCATCTGCCCGACTCTATTATCACTCTCACCAACCCTATCCTGAAAGGAGAAGTTAGCATGAAAGGTCTCAAGATAATCATTGCTGTAGCGCTCATGGTTCTGGCCGTCGGGCTCGTGGCGAACGCGACCCACAAGGGGGTCATCAATGTCAACACGGCAACCGTGGAGCAGCTCAAGCTCCTGCCTTCCCTCAATGACACGATCGCGAAAAATATCGTTGCCTACCGGAAATCCAACGGCCCCTTCAAATCCATGGATGACCTCGTCAAGGTCAAGGGTGTCACCAGAACATTGTTGGATGATATTCGTCCATTTCTGGCACTGGAAGGGAAGACGACTTTCATTCCCGATGAGTCTCAGAAGTCATCGGGCCACCCGGGACAAGATTAGCTTGTTCCGACGAGCAGGCTTGTTATCCCGCCTTGAAGGAGGAGACCTTCTTCAGTTCGGCAAAGAGCCTCTTCTCCTCGCTGCTCAATTTCTTGGGAGTAACCACCCTGATCTGCACGAACAGGTCTCCCTTGTGAGCGAGCCCCTCTCCTTTGAGCCGCATCCTCTGGCCCGAAGATACCCCGGCCGGCACCTTGAGGCTGCGCTTTCCGTCCAGCGTTTCAATCTCCTGGGTGATCCCGAGAGCGGCATCCCATGGAGCGATCGGGAGTTCCATGATGAGATTCGGTCCCTCCACCTTGTACAGTGCATCAGGAGCAATCCGTATCTTGAGGTATATGTCGCCGGAGCCCCCTGGGCCTATGTTTCCCTGGCCCGCAAGCCGTATCTTCATGCCGTCATGGGCGCCGGCAGGTATCTTCACATTCAGCCTCCTGCCCCCGCTCGGCCCCTGAACCACGATCTCCCGTGAAATTCCCCTGTGGGCATCCTGTAAAGATATGACGATCTCGGATTCCAGGTCGGCCCCCCGTGGTGATGCGGCACGCTGCCCCGTATGCCCGCCCATGCCCAGATCGCCGAAAAGGGATTCGAAGAAATCGGAGAATCCCCCTCCGGTTCTCCCCCCTGGCTCGAAGTCGAAGGTGAAGGTCCTGCCTGAACTCCTGCCCCCCCTTCCTCCGTATCCGGAGGCATCCTGACCGAAGATATTCTCGTATCCCGGAGGCGGCCTGAAGGCCTGTCCGTCCTGCCAGCTGCTGCCGAGCGCATCGTAGCGCTGTCTCTTCTCGGGATCGCTTAAGACCTCGTAGGCCTCGCCAACTTCCTTGAAGCGCTTCTCGGCAGTCGGATCATCCTTGCACATATCGGGGTGGCAGGTCCTGGCAAGTTTCCGGTACTTTTTCTTTATCTCGTCCTGGCTTGCATCCCGTTCCACGCCGAGAATCTTATAGTAATCCTTGTATTCCAAGCGACCAGCACCTCTCTGTCGTACTCTGCTTCATTAGGTAGGGATGACCAGGTGAGAAATCAAGAGAAAACAATCTATTCCGGGCATCGAGGACAGACAGCCCCCCTAGAATCTTTCGTCGACCTGGGCCATGATCTGGTCCGGAACCGCAGCCAGATCCGGGGTGAGATACCCGGTGCTCCGGATGGCCTCAATGGACTCCCCGAGATAGTCTCTTGCCACATCCCTGCTTTTCCTCAGAATCTCGGGCGTAAGCATGGATACGAGATAGTCTTTCTTCTGGGCAGTGTCTGCGAATGATGCCACTTCACAGAGCGCCTCCGGGTTTTGCCTGAAAAGGATGATCAGAGGCAGGGTGGACTTCCCCTCGATGATATCGTTGAACGCGTCCTTGTTATCCCCTTCGTTCGGGCTCACATTGATGATGTCATCCACGATCTGGAAACCCATGCCGATGAACCTGCCGAAGTTCGCCAGGGCATCGAGCTCCTTTTCCGGAAGATCCGCGAGGATGGCCGGGCCCAAGGTGCAAAACTCAAACAGGGATGCGGTCTTGAGGTAGATGATACTCAGATAGACATCCAGCCTGTCATGGAATGCCCTGGCATGCTCGAGTTCCTTCAGTTCCCCCTCTGCCATTCGCTTGATCGTCTGCACCATATGCAGCGCGAGCTTCAAGTTTCCGAGGGTACACATGAGCTCCATGGCCGAGGCAGAGATGAAATCTCCTGTGAGAAGGGCGGGTTTGTCTCCGAAGACCTGATTTGCGGTGGGCCTGGATCGCCTGATCTCTGTCCCATCCACCACATCGTCGTGAAGCAGGCTCGCGGTATGCATGAGCTCCACCGTGTATGCAAGCGACATGCACAGCTCGGGTGCAAGACCGATGGATTTTCCCACCAGTTCCACCATCCTCGGCCTGAGGCGTTTCCCCCCGGAATCGAGGATATAGCCGCCGATCTCTCCGGTGACCGAAGCAGAGCTCTGCAGGATCTCCTTCAGGTTTCTCTCGAAGTCCTTGTTCATTGATAGAGCTATAACAGACGGGAAGGCCGATATCAACGGCAACATCGATGAAACGCCTCTCCGGAGGCCTGTGCAGGAGGCAAGGGACGTTACCCCGTCCATGCGTCGAGCGGAGAGTCCCGGGGAGACGTTGTAAGAAGCCGTGTCAGGGGGAAATCTCACCACGGAACGGTCACGGCCGACCGTTCCCTACTCGTTCTTTATCTTCTCGATGATCCCTGTGGTAGAAAAACCCTGCTCAAAGGCAATGGTGAGGACCCGACCGCCGGAGGCCCTCACCACATCGGCACCCACGATGGCATCGATTGCCCAGTCGCCGCCCTTCACGAGCACGTCCGGGCGTATTCTCCGGATGAGTTCGAGCGGAGTGTCCTGCTCGAATACGACCACATGGTCGACGCATGAGAGTGCGGCAAGGACCTGGGCCCTGGAGTGCTCGTCGTTTACGGGCCGGTCCGGACCTTTGATCCTCCTCACCGAGGCATCAGAGTTGAGCCCCACCACGAGACAGTCACCGTGTGCCCGCGCCTTCTGCAAGTACGAGACATGACCTGCATGGAGGATGTCGAAACACCCGTTGGTAAAGACCACCTGCATGCCCCGGGAGCGTTTGGCGGCAATGCTCTCCATGAGCGCTTCGATCAGTGAAATCTTGTCGGGCTCTCCGAGGTAATCCGGCCACTGCCTGTCCGCCATATGAGCGGTGTACCGCCCGAGGGCAGCATATGAGGGCACGAGATCGGGGAAGGTCTTGCCGAGGGCATCGAGGTGGGCCTGTACCGTTGCCCAGTCGCCCCGCGAGATCGGACCGGTGAGAGCAGACCTCCCGTGTGCCTCGATATTCGATAAAGTCCCCTTGATGAGGGGCATCAGGTGCTGCAGGGTCAGGCCAACGGGTGACATGATGTCCGATGCCTGGGAAAGAAGGGCCGTCAGGTAGTTGGATGCCACTGTTGCCGATGCATGGTAAAGCACCTTGTGGTCTTGATCTATGGGGATCATGGCAGACCCGATGGAAGCGATGATATCCCCGGCGAGAGCCTTCGCGGCGTCCGTCCCTTCGACGGTGAAGATGCTTTCCTTCAGGCTTTCCCTTGCCTGGGCGACATCGGTGATGGACTGGAGTGGGTGGAGGCTGGCCACCTGGCCACCCTGATCGGACAAGGCGGAAAGTTCCCTGGAGGTCAGCAGGCCGCTGAAGTGGAAAAAGCCCATGCCCCTGCATGCCGGGCCCCAGGCCAGCGCGATCCGATCCGCGATGCGCCGTATGTGGCTGTCGGGCACGGCGATGAAGACAAGCTGTGCCTGGACAGGGTGTTCCGGGATGTCCTGGTGAACCGGCACACCGGCATCCACGTGCCTGGACGACACGACCCAGACCGGTACATGCCCTGCCTCCGTGAGGAGCGCGCACATGGTGTTTCCGACACGGCCGAGACCGATAGTACCGAATTTATAGCTCATCCATCAATCCCTGCTCGCACAGATTGTCGTACTTCTTCCAGTCGATGGTAAAGGCATACTCGTTCATGGCCTTTATCACGAGCCTCTTGTACTGCTCGTCTTCCACGTAGCGCTTCAACTGTTTCGAGATAGGGTATATCTGCTCGGAGGGCCTCCACCTGGTAGGCTCGCCGGTTCCGGCAATCCTGAGGCAGTCGAAGGACACGGCAAACGAGATGTCCGCCAGCGGCCTCGTGTTCAGATCCCTGAGCATGGCCTGCATGATCCCCGCATCGATGGGAGAGAAGAAGGAGTACGTCACGGAGTAGATCTCCGAGTACAGACGGGAGTAGATCGCGGCCGAATGGAAGAACTCGGGGATGTCGATGATGGCGTCCTTGCCTGCTGATTGCCCGAGCCCATAGAGAAACTCCTGCATGTTCTTCAGCCCGCCGAGGCCGGGGTACTGCTGCCCGGGCAGCCTTGGCTTGTCAGGGCTGAACTGTGCCCTGGGGTCCTGGAGGGCGAGCCACTCGATGAGGAGCATGGAGAGACCGTCGGAGAAATCGTAGGAGGTCATGAAGTTCTCTTTCGGCCTGAAGACACCCTCGCGCACGATGACCTCGATCAGGCGGGTCTCCTTTTCCAGGGAGTCGAAGTTGACATAGAGGCGGGATGTGTAATCGTCCTGCCTGTGGATGCTCAGCACGAGGTTCCGGTAACCCCTGCGGTGCAGGATGGAGATGATGCCCACGCGGTCCAGCATCGCGATGAGCTGTGCCTCGTCGTACCTTCCCATGAAGAGATTCGACGAGAACAGGTTCTCCTCGAGGTCAATCGCCTGGGGTGCGACCGAAAACGTGATATCCTCAAGGTGCCTCGGCTCCTTCTTGCTGCGCGGCCTTACCTGGTTCATATGAGCATCCTTCCCACACTGGCGAATACGACACGGGTCGCTCCGGCCTTCTTCAGGGCCATTGACACCTCCCGGGCGGTCTGCCCGGTGGTCACCACATCATCTACAACCAAGACCGCCCTGTCTGCAACCCCGGAAGCACAAAACGCCCCTGTTATGTTCTTTTTCCTCAGGGCTCTCCCCAGGCCCACCTGGGAGAGCGTCCTGCGGGACTTGCGCAGGACATCGAAGCGGAGCTCGAGGCCGAGCAGGCGGGACAACTCCCGGGCAATGAGCGCTGCCTGGTTGTAGCCGCGCGAGATCATCCTCGTCCAGTGCAGGGGGACAAAGCTGACAACGTCGCAGGCGACCTCCTCTTTCGAGAGTTCATCAAAGAGGATCTTGCCCAGGAACGCCTTGTAGAATGTCGCATTGTGGTACTTGAACGCATGGAGGATGTCCTTGATCAGGCCATCGTAGACCGCAGCACTGGTCATCCTGTCGAAGGGAGGGGGCTCTGTCAGGCACCCGAGGCACACCCCGGCAGTGCCCGAAGGTGAGCCGCAGACGCTGCACAGCGGTGTGGGGATGGGCCGGATACCTTGTGCGCAAGGGCCGCAGACCCCCGAAGATCCAGGCTCACTGCCTCCGCAGCAGAGGCAGCGGGGGGGAAGGATATGCGAACACATGCCCTTGAGCATGTTCCAGACATACCACATTCCCCTGAAGCGCCACAACATGCAAGAGCCCGGCAAGGCCCCCCGGAAGGATTATCGACTGTAATAGTTCTTGTAATACTTGTATTTGTTGTACTTGTACTTCTTCACCGGAAGTTCGTCCACGGCGTTCAGGACAATGCCGATGATCTTCTCCCTGGGCAGGACTTCGAGGGCCATCTTGAATTCCGCCTCCCTCGTGTACCGGTACCTGGCAACCATGATGATGCCCTCCACCACGTCCGCAATGATCTTGGGGTCTACGGTGGCCTGAACCGGGGGGGTATCGATGATGACGAACCAGTCGCCGTCACGCTCGGCAAGCTCTCTGATGAGGGCACCGGCCTTCTTTGATTCCAGGAGCTCGGAGGGGTTCGCAGGGGCCTCCTTGGCTGCCGGCAGGATGGTCAGGTTCTCGATGGACGTCGTGACGAGACAGTCCTCGATCCGGGCCTTCCCCTGGATGATCTCGCTCACCCCCCGGGAGGGCGGGTCCTTGAACAACTGATACAGCGAGGGTTTCCTCAGGTCGCAATCCACCAGCAGCACGTGCTGGTCCTCCCCTTTTGCAATGGCAATTGCCAGGTTCGATGCGATGAGGCTCTTGCCCTCTCCGGGCAGGGCACTGGTGACCATGATCACCCGGGGCACCTTCCTGTCGGTCAGGTGAAAGATATGGGTCCGGAGTTTCCGGATCTGTTCGGCGGTATAGGAGTAGGGCATATGATACATGTAGAGATGATCGTCCAGCTGCCCGTTCATCCCACTTTCACGGAGAAATTCATGGTCCTGCTTTTCAAGCGCCTTCGAGATTGTCACGGTTCAGCCCTCCAGGCTCACCTTGACCGGTTTTGCATAGAAGAACCCCTTCGCCTTGAGCTGCTGGGCAGAGCTCTTCGCCTCATTCTGGTTAACGTACGTGCCGATGGTGATACGGTACCAGGTGTTTCCCCTGCTGTCCAGGTACGGGTAGATCGTTGCCTGGAAACCCTTCTTGACCAGGTCGACAAAAACAGCGGTTGCCTCGTGGATGGAGTGGTAGGAGGCAACGCTCACCGTGAACATGACGCGCGCCGGATCGTGCATGCCCGGCAGAAAAACCTTCTGCCCCTCGAAAACCAGGTCGATGTTGCCGATGGCGGGGTTGGCCTTGCGCACGGCATTCAGGATCCCGGGATCAACCCTGCCGTACTGCCTCGCAGCAAGCTGTGCGATGGTGTCATGTGGGCCCACGGTCACGGTGACACCGCTCCCCTGCTGCGGTTCGGTCAGACTCGGGGGGACCGCAGCAGAGTCCTCGCCGGTCTGGTCCTGGAGAGAGACCCGGGGCTGACCCTCATCCCGGGTGTCCCGTTCCGTTGTCAGCGCAGAAGACAGTCTCCGCACGGCCCCGGAGATACCCGAAGACCCATCCGGGGCCTGAGCCGATTTCCGCTCCATCCCTATCCATCCGCGCACACTGCCGGTGTCGATGCGGTCAAGGAGGGCCCAGGCAAAAAAGGCGAGCGCGAGGAGGGCGAGTGTGGGCACCACATACCGGATCACGACCCGACGTGCTGTTCGTCTCCTCTGCACTCGAGGCACAGGGACGTGCACGGACCCCTTTCCGTAGGTCTTCTCCAGGTCGCTCACCACCTTTTTTACCAGGTTGGCGCTGACCTGCTTTGCGTCATCGGTGTATGCAGCCAGCAGCACATTGTCGCAGACGATGTTGACGAGCCGGGGGAAACCCCGGGTATACCG
>JAJFUP010000199.1 GCA_021372395.1 Deltaproteobacteria bacterium | reverse complement strand
TCCTCAGGAGCTCTCTGTCCACCGTGGACCCGTCCACGAAGTGGTTCGGCTCGGCTCCGCAGTAGGGGCAGTTGGAATCGGGGTCCGTGATGATCTCTCCGCAAATCCCGCACACGATCTCTTTCATGGTCTTTTCTCCTCCCTGCGCGAATCGCCGGTCATTGCCCTGTGCCGCTCGAGCGGCAAGGGGTCTTTAGGCCGTCTCTCTCAGATCCTCTTCTTGACCCACCTGATCATGGTCCCGAGGACGGGGAAACGCTGGTAGAGCTCCGCGGTGTCCCAGTAGTCCCGGTGGAAGACCACCTGCCCCTGTTCGTCGAACCGCACGTGCGAAAGCCCGGGAACCTCCAGCGGGGAGTCCCCATACCGCTTGAGCTTCAGGTGCATGACCCACCGGAAGTAGTAGTTCCCCTCGCTCCAGGCCACGTCCACCAGGTCGAAGGTGCACGAGTCGAAGGCCGTGGTGGTGGAGAGGAAGTACTCCTCGATGTTCTGCCTGCCCCGCACCTGCCTGAGGCCGTCCTCGAAGTAGGCGTCCTCGGCGTACAGGCCGGCGAGGGCTTCTTTGATCCTCTCGGCGGAGAAGACCGTGTAGAAGTGCTTGAAGCGCTCGATCGCGCGCTTCTCCAGATCCGTGCCGTGCCCCACGAGCTTCATGTTTGCAGGGTCCGTGGCCCTGAGCACGTCATAATAGTCCCGCATCACCCTGCCCTCCGTGACCTCACTTCCCGCGCAGCCCGAGAGGCCGGCGAGAACGACTGCTGCGAAGAGAACGATCCTCCGTACCCTTGTCATACTGTGCCTCCTTCCTGGGGAGTCGTGTTCACCCGGCCCCCTGACCCGACGTCTGAGGCTGCCATGCCCCCTGCAGGCTCCGGTTCCCTTCCCTTGTCAGCACGATCTGGAGGTCGTTCAGGACACGCAGGGCGAACTGGGCCTCGCAGAGGGAGAAGTAGTAGATCCACTTCCGCCGGGAGGCCCTGTCGAAGCCCATCCGGACCACGGCATCCTGGGCGGCGATGAAGCGCTCCCGCCAGCGCTTCAGGGTCTCCGCGTAGTGGATGCCGATGTTCTCCACCGACTCAACCAGGAGGCGGGAGTGCCCTGTCATGGCATCGCACAGGGCAGTGAGCGACGGCAGCACGCCGCCGGGGAAGATGTGCTTCTGGATCCAGTTGGGCTGCGTCCGGTGGGTTTCATAGCGCGCATCCGGGATGGTGATCACCTGGAGCACCGCGAGGCCTTCCGGGGCGAGCAGCCTGTCGCAATGCGCAAAGAAGCCCCCCAGATACTCGTGCCCCACCGCCTCGAGCATCTCGATGGACACGATCCTGTCATAGCGCCCCTCCACTGTGCGGTAATCCTCCAGCCGGATCTCGATGCGGTCTGCGAGGCCTTCGGCTTGAACCCGGGCACGGGCATGGTCGAACTGGGCCTTCGACACCGTGATGCCGGTGAGCCTGCACCCGGTGGCCTTCACGGCCTCGACGGCGAACCCGCCCCACCCGCACCCGATCTCCAGCACGTGGTCCGCCCGATTGATGCAGGCCTTCTCTATGACTGCACGCATCTTGTTCCTCTGGGCCTCTTCCAGGCTTTCCTCAGGGGAGCGGAACACGGCGCAGGAGTAGGTCATGGTATCGTCCAGGAAGGTCCGGTAAAACTCCGCGCTCAGGTCATAGTGGTCCGCGATGTTCTTCCTGCTGCCCGGGATCGTGTTCGGCCGTCTCCGGTGGATCCTGAAGTTGCGCGCGCGGGAGACGGCGGACAGGCATATGTTCCCGCCGCGCAGCGAGCCCCGGTTCTCGATGAGCAGCTCGAGCGCACCCGTGAGGTCGTCGCTGTCCCACAAACCCTCCATGTACGACTCGCCGAGGCCCACCTCGCCGTCGAAGGCCACGCGGGTGAAGAAGCCCCAATCACTGACAAGGATGCGGCCGGCACGCCGGGGCGGGTCTTCCTTTCCATACACGGTCGTCCTGTTGTCGGGAAGGACGACCTCGAGCCTTCCCCTTTCCACGTGGTGAAGCAGCCTCTCCATCACGCTTGCGATGATCCTCTGGAACATCGAAGGCGGGCTGCGCCTGATGGTCATGGGGCTTGTGGGCACGGGCTTGGGGTGATAGGCGAGCTTCCTGAGGAAGAAGAGCTTCGCCGCCTCCCGATAGATCCGGGACATGGTGAGCCACGGGGTCAGGGGGTGCCTCAGGATGGTGGCGATCTGGCCGACCGTGGTCAGGGGCCTTGCCCTTCCCAGGAACTGCGCGGTGAAAACCTTTTCGCCCTCCCGGAGAAGATCGACCTGAATCTTCGCCTCGTCCCCGATCTCGGAGAAGCTCATCAGGTACTCCCCGCTGACATCGTTGAACGGCGACACGTGGAAGGACTTGGCAGTCTTGAACACGGCAGGGAAGCCCTTCGCAGGGTCTTGCGCGTCTTTCAGCACGTACACGTGCCGCTCGCCGAAGGTGTTGTTCACCTCGGTGACCACGCACTCGAGCCCGCCGTCGGCGCCATAGCAGTGGTAGAAGCTCACCGGGTTGAAGACCGACGTGAAGTACCGGGGCTGGGTGACGAGGCAGACACGGGAAACCCCGGAGGCCAGGCCTTCCCTGTCGAGGAAGCGCATGAGCTTGTCCCGGATGGAGCCCTCGGGGCCGTCGAGGTAGTCGCAATCGAAGATGGACACGGGACGCACCCGGTTGTAGCCGAACAGGGGGAGGCTTTCATCCATCAGGGGGAGCTCATCGAGATCGATGGCGTAGAAATAGAGGGGGTAGACAAGCCGGTGATGGACCGGCTTTGTCCGGACATGCTTGAGGAAACCCTCGTAGATCTTCGACCTCATGGCTCGACACCGAAGGCGTGCGCCACGGCCACGGCAGACTTCACGGCATCCTCGTGGAAACCGTACCCAAGGTAGCTCCCGCAGAAGTGGGTGCCCCTCCTGCCGCTGATCTCCCGGATCCCGGCCTGCGAAGCAAACGATTCTGGGGTGTATACGGGGTGGGTGTAGACCATCTCTTCGATGATCCTGCCCTTGCCCACCGGCGCCTTGGGGTTGAGTGTGACACAGTAGGTGTTCTTGGTGGAGAGGTTCTGCAGGCGGTTCATGTGATAGGTGAGCATGATGGGCGACCCTGATCCCCCGTGTAAAGACCGCACGTAATTCCACGAGGACCAGACCCTGCGGTTCGGGGGCAGGAACGATATGTCCGTGTGGAGGATGGTCCTGTTCAGGGAATACGACCAGGTGGACAGGAGCCGGGACTCTTCCGGCTCCGGGTCGGCAAGCATGGCCAGGGACTCGTCGGCATGGCAGGCCAGGACCATCGCATCGTAGGCATCTTCGCTCCCGTCAGAAGTCTTGACCAGCACGCCGGCGCCATGCCTCCGGATCGACCGGACGGGCGTCTCCCTCAGGACCCGGCCGGTGAAGGTCCGGAGGAAGGCCTTCACGTAGGCATGGCTCCCCCCTTTGACCGTGTACCACGGGGGGTGGCGGATGATGGAGAACAACCCGTGGTTCTGGAAGAACCGCGCAAAGGTCTCCATGGGAAAATCGAACATGCGCACATCCGGCGCTGACCAGACCGAGGCGCACACCGGGATGAGGTATTTCTCGATGAAGTTGGGGTTGTAGCGGTGGCTCAGGAGGTACTCGCCCAGGGTGAAGCCCCGCAGTCTTCCCGCATGCAGGAGTCCCGGCGTGTGACGGTTGAAGTGGAGGATGCCGAGGATCATCATCCAGAAGGACGGCCTGCAGACGTTCATGCGCTGGGCAAACAGGGTGTCGAGGGTCGCACTTCCGTACGCGAGCCCTGTGGCCTCGTCGTAGTAGCTGAAGGACATGCTGCTCTCCTGTTTCTCCACGCCGAGGTCGGAAAGGAACCGCAGGAAGTTGGGGTAGGTCTTCTCGTTGAACACGATGAATCCGGTGTCCACGGGCGTGCCGGCGTCTTCGCCCTCCTCGATGACCTTTGTGTGGGTGTGGCCCCCTATGTAGCCGTTCTTCTCGTACAGGACGACATCGAACTTCCTCTGCAGCAGGTGCGCAGCTACTATCCCGGCGACACCGGCACCGATGACCGCAACCCTGGTCTTTCCCATGGGGAACCACCCCTTCCCTGCATTGAACAACGTGAACCTTTATGTGGATATAGGTAACGGCTGCATCAAAGAATGCAACCAGGGGATCTGCCTTTTGGCGCCTATGAACCCTTCAGGTGCATGCGCGCCGCGTGATAGCCGCACATCCCGTGGACGCCGCCTCCGGGAGGGGTGGAGGCCGAGCAGAGGTACATGCCGGGGGCGGGCATGGCATAGGGGTTCATGCTGCAGACCGGCCTGCCGAGCATCTGGCCGATGGTGTTGGCCCCGCCGGCGATGTCGCCGCCGATGCAGTTCGCGTCGAAGAGCTCGATGACGGCTGGCGGCATGGCGTTCCGGCCGATGACGAGGTCCCGGAACCCCGGGGCGAACCGCTCGATCTGCTGCTCGATGCGCCCGGTCATGTCGCAGGTCGACCCGTTCGGCACGTGGCAGTACGCCCATGCCGTGTGCTTCCCCTCGGGTGCGCGCGCGGGGTCGAACAGGCTCGGCTGCACGCAGAACACGAAGGGCCGGCCGGGGTGTCTTCCCATCCAGACCTCACGCTCGGCCCGGGCGATCTCCCCCATGGTGCCTCCCACATGGATTGTGGCGGTCTGGAGGCACTCGGGCGCCTTCCAGGGAATGGGTCCGCTCAGCGCCCAGTCCACCTTGAATGCGCCGGGGCCGTACCTGAACCGGGCGAGCCTCCTCCGGTAGGAATGGGGCAGCCTGTCGCCGGTGATCTTCAGAACCTGGGCCGGAGAAAGGTCGAAGAACACTGCCCCGCAGGGCTCGATGTCAATCAGATCCCTTACCTCGTGCGAGGTGACGACCTCGGCGCCCAGGGTCTCGAGGTACGAGACCAGCGCGGAGGAGACGCTCCGGGCCCCTCCCCGGGGCACGGGCCACCCCGGGCTGTGGCAGGACACGGCCATCATGAGGGCAAAGGCCGAGCTCAAGGGGTGCGTAAGCGGAAGGATCGAGTGGGCGCCGAGCCCGGCCAGCATCGCCTGGCCCCTTGGGGTATCGAAGATCGCCCGGCCGAGCAGCGTCACGGGCAGGAGCGTCCTGAGCCCCAGGGCGGCGAGAAGGACCGGGTGCCGGGGCAGGCGCAAGGGGGAAAGCAGATCTCCGGTCAGATCCCCCCATCTCCCCATGAACGGACCGGTGAGGCGGGCGTAGCCCTTCCCGTCGGCGCCAAAAGCCTCCACGGTCCGCGCCCAGTCGCTGTACACGACGACGGCGGAGCCGTCGTCAAGGGGGTGGGCGAAGGAGGCCTCGGGAAAGACCCAGCTCAGGCCGTGGGCAGAAAGCGGCACCGAACGGAAGAACTCCGTGTCCAGGGCCAGGGGATAGACCGCAGAGCACACGTCGTGGGTGAACCCCGGGAGCGTGAGCTCCGCCGAGCAGACAGCGCCCCCCGGGCTCTGCCGTGCCTCGAGGACCTTCACCGATCTCCCGGCCCTGGCGAGGGTCACGGCGGCGGCGAGCCCGTTGGGGCCCGAGCCCACCACAACGGCGTCAGGATGCCCCGGGCCGGTCATAGACACGGGCGCACTGGTCCCTTCGCCCTCAGGGGAACACCCTGCGAAGCGTCGAGAGCATGGTCCGGATCTGCGCATTGTACCAGACATTGCCTGCCCGCTCCCACTGGAGATCGGTGCCGATGCAGGTCTTGTGCATCGTCACCCACCCGGGTACGCCGAAGTGGCCGGCCAGCGACTCGAGCACATGGGTCCAGATGCGCTCCTGCTCGCGCGAGCCCATGATGCGGAACCCGAGCTCGAACAGCGGGTCGTTGGCCCGGGCAAAGCCCTGCACCTGGGCCACGGTGCAGCCGTCTTCCTCGTATGCGCTGAAGCTCACCCAGCCGGACTCGGGGTGGCCCTGGGGCGTCATGAAGGCAAACGCGTCCTCGTCGGCATACACCACCCACACGCCGGTGCATATCATCCCCGCAGGCGTGCTGGCGTTGATGATCACCGCCTCGCCCGGGGCGATCCCGGCCTTTGTGGGATAAAACCTGTTCTGGGGCGGCTGGAAGCTCGGGAAGTGCTGCTTCAGTGCCGCTATGGCCTCCCTCGGCGTGGCATTCGAACCCCCCAGGCGTACCCGGTAGGTCTTTTCCCAGAGCTGGCCGAACCCCTGCAGAGGACCCACCGCCCTGAGGCCCTCCACGTTCAGGTTGACGGCCCCCTCGGGGACCTCGGAGAGCACGATCTTCTCGACGGGCCTCGCCCAGGCTGAAGACGCCCCTGCAGGAAAATCCGCCCGGGCCTGCACCCCCCGTTCCTCCCGGGGCAGGAAGGCCTCGTCGATCCGGGTGGCCCTGAAGACATCGAACGTCCGGGGGCTCAAGCCTTCTGCCACGAGTCTTCTGCCCTGGGAGCGTGCGCGGAGCATGAGCTTGATGAGCTCGTTGATGCCGGGGATCGTGATGTGCTCGAGGCCTTTGAGATCGACCCTGATGGTGTCCGTGCTGCCCGTGCTGCTGTAGGCATCCGTGAACTGCGTGGAAACGGCCTGGGTCATGATCCCGTGAAGCGAGATCAGCCCCTGCTCTGCATGCACGCTGAATGATTTGTCCGTGGATAACGGGTCCATGGGGAAAACCCTCCTTTCATATCATACGTCCGCTGATTCCTGCCGTGCCGCGAACAGGACAGCATCCCTTCGTTCCCTCCTGGTTCTGCAGGCAGCTCCCTGGTGCATTGTCGGCACCTCTCTGGATAATTAAGCAAATCGCCTTGAGAATCAAGGGGCTTTCCGACATTCTCAGGATATCACCACGATCCCCAGGTAGCCGTCCACCGTCACCTGGTCACCCGTCCTGATGAGCGTCGTGGCCCCCGGCACGCCGGTGACGCACGGCAGGCCGTACTCGCGGGCGATGATGGCCCCATGGATGAGCATGCCGCCCCTGCGCTCGACGATACCGGCAGCCAGCGGGACCATGAAGGTCATGTTGGGGTCGAGGGCGTCGCACACGAGGATCTCCCCCGCCTTGAAACCCGACAGGCCGATGCCCTCGAGGATGACACGCGCAGGGCCCGTGGCGATACCGCTTCCCGCGGGCTGCCCCACGAGCTGGCGGGCCTTCAGGGAAAAGCCCTCCTGACTCGATTCAGCTTCACGAGGTGCCGGGGGTGCCGGGATGTATTCGGGGTCTTCCAGGACCTGGAGCACCGCCTCATCACCGAGCCCCTCCGGCACGGGGGAAATCCTGTCCCGGAGGCGGCGCCGGGCCTCTTCAACGGCCGCCGTGAGGCGACCCTTGATCCTCCCCAGGTATATGTTGTCGTCATCCCTCAGGCGGTAGCTCGCTTTTGCCAGGTCGAGGAGATCGGCGGCAAAGGCCTTCCGGCCCTCCGGGAAGAATGAAAGGAAATACTCCTCGTCCTGTTCGATGCTGCGCAGGTGTGCCCGGGGAGCCCCGGCCCGGCCGGAGGACATTTCGAGGACGATCTCCCTGAGCGGCGCATCACCTTCGTGGCACTGTGCGCTGTAACAGGAGAGATCGCCGAAGGCCTCGACGAACTCCCGGAACAACCGCGCGAACGCGGGGAATGCGCGTAAATCCTCCGCCTCCCTCAATGCGCGGGCAAGCCCGGGGTCATGCATGACGAGCCGGGCCAGGTGCTCGAGCATCCGGTTCCTCTGGATGCTGAGCATGTCGGGAGACCCCAGGAGATCCATGAACTCGTACGGGTCGTGAGGCCGCACCGCGTCGTTGTACACCCTTCCGAAGAGACGCATGCCGTGGGCAAAGGGGATGAAGTATTTCCGGTAGGTCTCATCCCACTGCCGGTTGATCCTGAGCCGCCTGCGGATCTCGAGCGCGAGATCGCTGTCGCTGGATGAAGCCAGGACCGTGTCATCGAGGCCATCGGCATCTTGGATCATCCCGGGGATGAGCTCCCCCTCGATCTTTGCCCTGAGACTCTTGAGATTTTCATAGCTCCGGGAGAGGCTGCGGTACCATGATCGATCGTCTTTCCCCCCCTCCTGCAGGCTTGCGGTAATGGGTCTCGACTGGAGGGTGTAGAGCACGTTTCCGTCAAAGGTCCATTCCACATCCTGGGGGTTCCCGAAAACCTCTTCAGCCTTGATTGCAAGGCCATTGACGAGTTCGACCTCTTCGATGCTCAGCGGGGGGGTCTGCGTGAGCTCCGGCGGCAGCGGTTCCAGGGAAACCCCTGACGGTGAGGGCACCACGATCTTCGTGCGGCCGGCCGGTGAGTGAGAGATGATCCGCCCGTTGGAGCGGTCGATAAGCCACCTGTCAGGTTCGATGGTCCCATCCACCAGGCCCTGGTTGAGCCCGTGGATGGCTTCAACCACGGTCTGGCTGCTGTCGGCCGGGTTTATCCCGAAGACCACCCCGGACTTCTGGCCTGCCACGAGTTCCTGCACGATCACCGCCATGGTGCTGTGGTGTACGTCCAGTCCCAGCTCTTTCCGGTACAGAAGGGCCGCATCCGACCACAGGGAGGCCCACACGAGGCGGATGTGGTCGATGACCGCGTAGGCGCCGCGCACATTCAGGTATGACTCGTGGAGACCGGCAAACGACGCCTGGGCGGAGTCTTCTCCCGGAGCGGAAGACCTCACGGCAACGGGCGCGTCGCCGAAACTCTCGTTCAGGGCATCTCTCAGCACGGAGGCCAGGGGCTCCTGCATGGGGGTGTTCAGAAACATGTTCCGTATGCGCAGCGACGCGTCCCAGAGCTCTTCCCACCGCATGTCCTGAAAATCCTTGCGGCTGAGCTCCAGGGAGATGCGTTCCCTCAGCCCGGTGGACCCCACATAGGCATCATATGCCTCGCGGGTGACGCACATCGCCCTGGGGATCCGCATCCCTTTCCCTGCAAGGACGGCCAGCGCCAGGGCCTTGCCGCCGATATGACTCCCATCGGCTTCCCGGATGAGGTTCAGATCGAGGATGAGGTTCATGCATCCATATCGAGCACCATGACGTGCTGGAAGCGGCTCACGACGTAGTACCTGTCGACACACACCTTCATGAGCGCGCATGTCGGTGACATGACGAAGTCCGTAAGGTGCGGGTGCTTGGCGAGATAAAGCGCCAGGTATGCGTCTCTCTCGTCGCCCGGCACCTCTTCGGCCCTGCCGGTGGCGGTCACGGCAACGGCCTCGTGGAAGTCGGCCGCTTCGTTGCTGCGGTTGTCGATGAGCATCGAAACCCGGGGGTCGCCCTCTATGTTTTCATACTTCCGGGTGGCGCGTGTCGTTGCAAAGACGAGCTTCTTGAGGTCTTCGGTGGAGGCGCAGGCCACGAGGTTGCAATAGGGCTGACCCCGCTCGTGGGTCGACAGGACGGCAAGCCCCTGGCTGGAAAAAAGCTCCCTGAGCTCTCTGCTGAGCTGATGGACATCGACGACATCGACCTCTCTGGGCTCAAAGTCCACTGCGTTTTCTCCTGCTTGGTATTCGCGCTGTGGGGGTGGGGAAAATCACTCGCGCACGTACTGAAATGATAAAGGCCCTTTCACCCATGTCAATGTCCTTACCCCCCTCGATGCTTCAGGATCCCTGACACCCGAATCTCACGAGGGCAAAGAGCGGGCAATGCGCCTGACCTCCTCCAGTATCTGTGCGCGCTCGTCGGCGGTGGCTGTGGTCACGCCCGTGAAGTACCGGTGATGGAGGACCTCCATGCCGCAGAACCTGAATACGCCACCGTCGATGGTCCGAGAGATGCTCTCGAGCATACCCGACGACTGGTAGAGCTTCAGCGAGCCGCCCGTGGTGTTGATGATCACCGCCTTCTTGCCGCCCAGAAGACCTTTCGGCTGCTCTCCCTCGAAGGCGTAGGCAAAGCCCTGGGAGAAGACCTTCTCGATGTACCCCTTGAGCATGGCCGGGGGGCCGGCCCAGAAGATGGGAAAGATGAAGGTGATGACGTCGGCCCAGCGGAGGTGTCCCTGCTCCGTCCCGATGTCCTCCGGCATCCCACCCCCGGAGAGCGTGTCGTAGTCGGATTGTCTGATGACGGGATCGAACCCGAGGCCGTAGAGGTCGCGGACGCGGACCTCCTGGTTCGAGGCCTCGAGCTCCAGGGCATAGGTCTCCATGACGGCATGGTTGAAGCTCGAAGGGCTCGGGTGCGTGTAGACGATCAGATGGTTCATGGCGGTGCGCCTCCTTCCCGTAACGCCGGTATCCTGCACGCGTATAAAGATAAGGCCGGAGAGAGGCAAATCCAGTGTCCGTCCCGCGAGTTCCCGCGGCCGGGTTCATTCAGGGGAAACGCTCCTGACCATGGCGAGCCGCTCGAGCAGGGAGCCCTTCTTCGTGCCGCTGCCCAGGGCGAGGCTGGTGACCGCCACGCGGTTGATGGCCATGAGCCTCTCGGCGGGCTCTGCGGGCTCGGTGTACGCGAAGATGTCGTGGATGGCATAGGGCGTCCCATCGACCATGCCCAGGAAGAGCATGATGTGTCCGGGGAACTGGAGCAGGGTGATGCCGCCTGTGGCCTGGCCCGAAAGCGCAAGGGACCGTTCGGTGGCCGCGGTTTTCTTCCCGAAGGAGGCCACCTCTCTGCCCACCCTTGCCTGCTGGGTCGAGTTCCGGGGCATCACGATGCCCATGGTGGAGAAGACCTCCTGGATGAACCGGGAGCAGTCCTGCTCGCCGTAGAGCCCCCCCCACCCGTAGGGTGCATTGAGGAGTTTGAAGGCCTGCTGGATGGCGTGCCGCGGCGTGTAGGCCAGATACCCCCGGCTGACCTGGGACCCACCGACATAGGCAGCTTCGAACGCGCACCTGCCGTCCCCGGTGCGGGACGGTACCCGGACCTGGATGACATCCGTTTCAGGCTCCACGAAGGCCGGGAGCCTCACGCCCATGTGGAGGTACGAGGAGTGGCGCCTTAAGGCAGGGTCGCCGAAGAGATCGGCCTTGGCGTCCGTGACCACGATGAACGAGGGGCTGACCTGGAAACCCACGATCTCGTCCCGGGTGCACAGCGCCACGTTCCTTGCCTCCACCCAGCCGTCGCTGAACGGCGAAATCACGTAGAGCCACTCCCCGTCGGTGCTCTGGTGGAGGACGGCCACCGGGGTCGCGATGTCGAGGGTGTTGTTCTGGAGCCGGTCGATGTTCGTGTCCGTGGGGCTCCTGTAGAGCGGTTGAGAGCTCGGCAGCAGCCTCTGGTCGCAGTTGTTCACCGCCAGGCCCCACCGGACCTCCACCCTGGCAGGGACCCGATCCATGCCCACAGCAGCCTTCAGAGCGGGAAGGAATACCGCTGAGGCCTTCTGGCCGTCCCGGGTCACATAGCCCTTTGACGAGACATAGTCGAGGATCCTCCGGAGGGAGTCCTTGAGGGACAGCCCGTCCCTTTCGGGCGAAAGCCTCAAGACATCGTACACGGCGCCGGTCTTGACCCTGACGTGTTCATTGAACCAGAGGATGTCGGCATCGGTCATGATGACGGCATCCGGGTCCGGGTGGCGGCCGATCCAGAAGCCCGCCGTGTTCATCTCCGGCCTGGTGCCCGGGGCCAGAGAGGGCGCGTTGTAATAGACGGTCATGGGCGCCCGGCAGGAGCCGAGCACCACGAGCGCCAGAAAGGCGATACCGAGCGCGCCTCTTGCAATGCGTCGTGCACCTGACATGTCCGCTCTCCCCCTTACTGGGTGAATCCGGGCTGCAGAGATCCTTCCGGTATCTCCGGCACCCGCACCCGGTCTGTGCCCTGCTTTTTCTTGGGCTCGAAGGACAGGCCCAGTTCCCTGCTC
>JAJFUP010000194.1 GCA_021372395.1 Deltaproteobacteria bacterium | reverse complement strand
CCGAAGATGCGCATCGGGGAGATCGCCGAGGAACCCCTGTATCTGAGGCCGGGAGACAGCCTGACTCTCACCACGGATGAGATCGCAGGGACCGGACAGAGGGTGTCGGTCTCGTTCAAGGGTCTTCCCCGGGCAGTGAAGCCGCACGACACCCTGTTCCTCAACGATGGTCTCATACAGCTCCAGGTTCAGCTCATCCAGGGGAACGACGTCGCGTGCACAGTTCTCGTGGGAGGAGAGCTGCGCTCCCGTAAGGGGCTCAACCTTCCCGGCATCGACCTCGGCATCGCTGCCTTCACCAAGAAAGACCATGAATGGCTGAAATTCGCCGGGCAAAAGGGCCTGGAAGCGGTGAGCCAGTCCTTTGTCGAGTCGGGCGACGATATCCGTGCCGTGCGCCATGCGGCGAACGAGCTCGACTACCACCCCCTCATCATCGCCAAGATCGAGCGTTCCCGTGCCCTGGACCACCTGTCCGACATCCTCGATGCAGCCGACGGAATCATGATCGCGCGGGGCGACCTCGGGGTGGAGATCCCCATCGAGCAGATCGCCGTTGTCCAGAAAGAGATCATGTATCAGGCAAACAGGATCGGGAAGCCCGTGATCACTGCCACGCAGATGCTCGAATCCATGACGGAGAACCCTCGTCCTACCAGGGCAGAGGCGACGGATGTCGCCAATGCCATCCTCGACGGCACCGACTGCGTCATGCTCTCCGGAGAGTCGGCCATGGGAAAATACCCCGTGGAAGCGGTGTCCATGCTGGCCAGGATAGCCGCAGTCACCGAGCCGCACAGACCCGGATACGAGCACAGGCTGGGATTGAAACATGCCATGGGCATCGATACGGGCAGGCTCACCGACCTGATCGCGTTCAGTGTCGCCTCAGCGCTCGATCACATCACCCCGGCTGCGGTGTTCGTTCCTACCCGGGGCGGCAACACGGCGAGAAGCATCGCACGGTTCAGGCTCCCGGTGTGGATCGTTGCCGTCAGTCCCCTTGAAGAGACCTGCAGGCGGCTCCAGTTCTCGTATGGCGTCTACCCGGTCCAGGATCCTGACCGCCCGGATGACTGGAAGCCCTATGTGAGGTCGTGGCTCAAAGAGCATGAGATGACCGGAGGCCTGGTCATCCTCACCGAGGGACCGTCGGCAAAGCATCCGGAGGCGAACAACAGGATGGAGATCATCGATCTGTCGTAAGGTCCATCCGGCAAAGACATCCGTCCATCGAGATATCCTCCCCCGGGAACTGCAGTCTTGCTCTTACCACACCACATGGCAGGACCGTGCAAAAGGCCTTTTAACCCGGTCCTTCAGGACATTTACATTTTCGACTTTTCCCTATATAGAGGGCCTGTCTACTTGAAACAGTGCCGGTAGACATTATCATGGTCAAGATAACCCCTCTGCGTGCTGGACACATGACCATGATCCCGGGGTGGATACACGCAAAGTCGAAGCATTTCATGCACCCGGTCCTGCACCCGGATGGGAAACAAGGACATTCTCACATGAAGGCTCACATGATTAATTACCTCTACAAGCTCTTCATCGATGATGTGACGGACTTCTGCTACAGCAACTGCCTCCAGTACTTTTCACCAGATTCCAGGATCCTGGATGTGGGGATCGGCAACGGGCTCATGATCCAGAGCTACCATGAGCTGATCAAGTCGAAGAACCTGAACATCATCGGCATCGACATCAACAGGACCTACCTCGATCATTGCAGCACGCTCATCAACAGATGGAGGCTCGACGAGAACATCCGCATCTTCCAGAAACCCGTGGAGTGTTTCGAACCGCCAGAGAAAGAGTATTTCGACTTCATCCTCTTCAGCATGAGCTTCATGCTGTTCGAAGACCAGGAACTGGTTCTCGACCGGATCAGGGGGTGGCTCAAGCCCGGCGGCAAGATCCTTTTCTTCCAGACCATGTTCCCCCGGCGGTCGCCCTTCATCGAGTTCATCAAGCCGAAGCTCAAGTACCTCACCACTGTCGACTTCGGCAGGATCACCTATGATATCGATTTCTATTCCATGCTGGAACTGAAGAAGGTTTTTGTCGACGAAGACCGGCTCATCAAGAGGGAGTGGTTCAAGGGCGAGTACCGCCTGATCATATCCACCCCGAAGAACGGAAGCGCGCAGCACAGGCATGTGCTCCCACCCGGAATACGGGCCGGGGGCCGAGGGCACATCAAGACAGCAGGCTCTTCCGAACTGCCGCCATGTATTGAGCATTAGCGCAGGGGTTGGACCTTGAACGGCCTGCCCCACGAAGAGTTGAAGGGAATGAATCGCGAATCTCTCCTGACCAGGACAAGGAAACCGCTGGTAACCCTGATGAGACAGGGCGCCACGCCTGAGAAGCTGGCACTGAGTCTGGCCTGCGGGCTCACGATCGGTTCCTTTCCCCTCCTGGGCACCACCACCGCCATCTGTACCGGCCTTGCCCTCGCATTCCGCCTGAACCTCCCCGTGATGCTGCTGGGAAACTTTATTGTATACCCGCTCCAGCTCGCCCTCATTGTCCCGTTCATCATCCTGGGCCAACGCCTGTTCGGGTCGGGTACTGCCGTCAACCCCCATGACTTTGCCCTGCTCCTGCGAGCTGATGTGCTGACGGGGATGCGGCTGATGTCAGGGGCTGCCATCCGCGCCGCTCTTGCCTGGGCCGTGGTGGCGCCGGTTGCGGCTCTCGGCTCTTACCTGGTCCTTTTCCCGGTGCTCCGGAGGATCGGGAAAAGAGTGACCGGCGAGGGGGAAGCCGGGACCGTGCCATAGGAACTCGACAAGGAAGCTTTGTGTGCCTTGGGGTATCCTTTGATCGAGGCAGAAAGGACCTTGGCCTGTTCATTTTGGTCATCTCGCCGGGTTTTCGGCGAGATGACCAAAATGAACAGGTCAGAATGAAAATCTCCTGCGTGCATCACCCGGAACAAAAAATACTGCCCGAAAACACCCCTTTCTTTTCAGCGCGTGTCATGGATTGTCTGTTGCAATCTCTGCATGCTGCGGTATCCTGTAGGTCATGCTCTTGATGCCCACAGAGAGAATCCTGCTCCACGTGTGCTGCGCCCCCTGCTCCACCGCTGCGGTGGAAAGGCTGCTCACGCTGGGAAGCGAGGTGATCCTGTTCTTCAGCAACTCGAACATCTCACCCCGGGAAGAGTACCTCAGGAGGCTGGACGAGGCCCGCAAGCTCGCAGAGATGCACCGCCTGACGCTCATCGAGGACGACTACGACCACGAGGCGTGGCTCGCACATATCCGCGGTCTCGAGGAGGAACCCGAGAGGGGCGCGCGGTGTCTCAAGTGCTTCGCATATAATTTGGGCAGGGCCTCATCGGCGGCACAGCGCCTCGCGTGCACGGGCTTCACCACGACGCTCACCGTGAGCCGCCACAAGTCCTCCCGGGACATCTTCACGCAGGGAGGCCGTTTCCCGGGATTCGTGCCCCTGGACTTCAAGAAGCAGGACGGCTATGC
>JAJFUP010000184.1 GCA_021372395.1 Deltaproteobacteria bacterium | reverse complement strand
CAAGGCGAGCATGGAGTAGAGGAACGGATGCACTGCAAAATAGATGATCACTGCGCCGATGATGAAGAGAGCGACAATCCACACAATGGTATATGGATACGCCCTCCTCATGATGAATTTCGGCACGCGGCCGAGATCTTCGATCTCTTCCTGGTCCTGGGGGGGCATCTTCGACAGGAAGTACAGGTACAGAAAATAGATGGCGCTCAGCACACACCCGTCAAAGATGTTCAGGGTGCCCTTGAAGTAGATCACCAGGAAGTATGCCAGTGCCGGCAGGAGCGAGAGGGTCGCGATGGAATGTTCGTCTTCGAGCTTCAACACCCACGGTCCCTTGCCTTGCCCGATGCCGTTTATCTTCCGGAAAAACAGGGCGACAAAATAGACCAGGGGCCATCCCAGACCCACAAAGAGCCGCAACGAACCCGTGTAGTTCGCGATTACCAGGTGGACCTTTGCCGGGTCCTTGGCCGCCTCGAGAGCAATGACGGCTTCGACGGCAAATTCGGGGAGCGTTTGTATCCAGGCGAGCACAGCCAGGGCAAGGCCCTGAGAAATATAGAACTGGCCGCACTCGGCTGCCCAGGCAATGAACATTGCAGCTATGACGATGGCCGGGAATGTCCACAACGCAGCATAAGGGTCCACAGTGTTCTCTCTTTCGAACAGGCTACCAAACCATGCAACCCCTCTGCAGGGGAAGACACCACTCGGTAGCGGTATTCAAGCGCGGCATAACACACAACCCGAGGTGAGTCCATACCTATGAAGCCCGGTGTGCGTGTGGTTCCCGCATGTTATGCTGCCGCGCTTAACGTCCGAAACATGCATGCTTTCATGTATGTATGTTGCGGCCTGAGAATGTGAGCATGGCTGGCCGGAGACGTTCTGGTTGAACGGGCCATGAAGGAACGGTTGTAGCCACGAATGTGCAGGTATGCTTTCTTGCGGTGAACCTCTAAAAAATCGGCATTGACCACTGCCGGTTGTGTGGATATGAAAAAAGGGACGAGAGGGAGGGATTCAAGGACACAGATCATGAACACTTCGACTGAATGGAATATCCGCTTGAGCCTCGAGGAGCAGCTCACCATTGCCATGGCAGTGCTGTTCAACCTCCTCATCCTGCTTTTCATGCAGATGGGGTCAGCCTGGGACATCTTTGTACTGAACATGTCCATCATCGCCTGCATAGTCATGGCGTGCCTTGCACAGCGGAACTCGTACCGGGAGTATGTCCGGTTCTTCAGGGACTGGTACGTGCTCGCGTTCATCATCATCGTCTATTTGGAAAACCGCAGGCTCATCCCGCTCATCAACCGCCACGACGTGGACGATCTCCTCATCAGGGCGGACCGCTTTCTCTTCCTGGGCCACGACCCCACCGTGCTCCTCGAGAAGATTGCCAGCCCTGCCCTCTCGGAGATGCTCCAGCTCTCGTATGCGAGCTTCTACTTCCTGCCCTTCGGACTCTGCGTGCTCCTCTACTTCGTGAAGAGGTCCCGCCCGGAGTTTCACATCTGCGCATCCACCATCATGATGGGGTTTTTCCTCTCCTACCTCGGGTACTACCTCACCCCGGCCATCGGACCCCGGTTCACCCTGGCCCACCTGCAGGCCAGTCCGCTGTCCGGTTTGTATTCTTTCGACTTTGTCCGGGAGATGCTCTCGCGTGGGGAAGGAATGATGAGGGACTGTTGTCCGAGCGGCCACACCATGATCTCCCTGCTCACGATCCTTCTGGCCAGGAGATACTTCAGGCCTTACTTCATGATAGCCTGTGTCTGGGCATCCATCCTCGTCTTCTCCACCGTGTACCTCAGGTACCACTACGTCACCGACCTCCTGGTCGGGGCGGTCCTGGGTTTGGTAGTGTACCGCTACGGGACGGCCATCTCGGAGGCACTCATCCTGAACAATGGGAGAATCCGGGATCTGGTGAGGGCCTTCTTCTTCTGGGAGGAGTAGGTACCCCAAGGGTTGACCGGATAGCTGCTTTTCACAGGTTGCGTACGAGCACATGAGCAAAGGGCACAGAAGCCCGATCTATTCAAATCCTCCATATCGTACAGCCTCGGGCAGGCGTCTTATTCCGGTGCTGCAGTTTCTTTTAAAACCGGCCTCTTCAATCCAATCATCTCGCCTCGTTCCGGGCTTGAGATCCGCGGGATGACCGGATTGAAGGGGTCAGGTCAAAAAAATGCGGTCTGTGCACAACCGTTCAATCGGAGAGAGCAGTCGCGACCAACGGTATTGTTACAGGTTATGGAATGGGCCTCTCGTAGATCCGGTAGGTCTTGTAACGCTCTGCGAAAACGGCTTTGAGGGCGCCTATCATCTTCTTGTTCGTCTCCACGATGAGCGAGCCGTCCGACTCCGTGAAGCCCAGTCGGATCCCGTCTTCTATGGTCTTCAGGTAGAATACGTCGTCGATCTTCCGGCCACGGTACTCCGGGAGCACCCCCATGATGATGGTGCGGAGCTTCTTCGTTTTCTTGGCCTCCCGCAGGAACTTCCACATGCGCCAGGGGTACATGCGGCCGTTCAGGATCCGCATGGCAGGGTTCACGTCCGGTATGGAAATGATGAAACCGATGGTACGGCCGTCCTTCTCGGCGAAGATGGTGAGTTCGGGGATGGCGATCACCTTGAGCTCCTCGTAAATCATGTCCATCTGCTTGTCGGTCAATGGCAGGTGCCCCCAGTTGCCTTCCCAGGCGATGTTGAAGATATGCTGAATCTCTTTGACCCGTCGCTTCATGTCGCGCTTGTCGAGAGTCTTGAACTCCACGTCCATGTCCTTCATGATGCTGGTCCTGATCTCCTCGAGGTAGGGCTTGTAGGCATCGATCTTCTTCACGAGGAAACAGTGCCAGTCGATGCACTTGGTAAAGCCGCATGCCTCGGCCAGATCTTTGTAGTAGGGTGCGAAGTGGAGGAGGCCCACCACGGGCATCACATCGAGCCCTTCGGTCTCGAACCCCACCGAGTCGTACACGGAAAAGCTCTGGGGGCCGTTCATGACCTTTTTGCCCCTGGCCTTGAGCCACTCGGAAGCGGCATCGAAGAGAGCCCGGGCGACCTCGGGATCGTTGATCGCCTCGAAGAAGCCGAAGAACCCTGTTTCGTTATCGTATTTTTTCTCGTAGAGATGGTTGACCTGGGCGGTGATGCGGCCTACGGGCACATCTTCCCGGTATGCGAGGAAGAACTCGGTCTCGCCGATCTCGAAGAAATAGCCCCTGTTCCTGTCGAACAGCTTCTTCTGCTCGCTGATGAGGGGCGGTATCCACAGCGGATCGTTCTCATAGAGCTTTGTTGTCCAGGGGAACATGATGAAGTCCTTCATCATGCGTTTGTTCACGACCCTGTTCACCACGACCATGGCAGTTCACCTCCAAACCGGCATGTCATACAGCTAAGTATAATATTCAGAACAGGAAAATCAAAGGGTTCAGGGGTGTGAAAAAGTCGATTTCCTCGTGTGGCTTCGCCCGCTCATCAGGTACGAGAGGTACGCAGAAATCGTGGTGAGAAAAGATCTACCTGAAACAGGAGAAAAACTCGGCACACAGATATTGATCCATGGCATGGAAGGTGGACCCGTTCCTCTTCATTTTCATCATCTCGCCAAAAACCTGGCGGAATGATGAAAATGAAGAGGCATATAAAAGACTTCAGCGTGTTGGCGCAGGTGCTGAAATATCTTTTGCGTGCCAGCGAATGGATAAGAAAAGAAGCAGGCACGTACCAGGGTTCAAAGGCTTGAGCCCGGTTCAGGGGACCTCGGTGAAGCCCTCTTCCACGGCAAGATTGTCCATTTCGAGACTCAGGGCGTCCTCGGTCTCCGGGTCGGCCGTGTCTCTCGCAGCTGTGTCTATCACCTTGATGTAATGGCTGCATTCCTTGCAGAAACTGACCCGTATGCCCTCCAGCCCTTCCGCCTCGAAGTATCCGAGCGTGCTGTGGTCGGCATTGCCGCATACCGTGCATCTGACCCGGGGATATCGCCACGAATGACCGCACGTGGGGCAGTGGAGCACCCTTCCTGTCTCGGAATCGAACCCTATCCGCGCGAATGCGCCGCAGAAGGGACAACTGCCCTGCGACCATGTATCGGGGATCGCCCTGGAGTTCTTCTCCCGGAGAAGGAACAGCAGCCGCGAGAATGCACGGGTGAGGATGACCTGCAGTGCATCCTCGTTTATCCCCTCGATCTCGGGGAACGCTTCTTTGTTCGCAAAGGTCTGCAGGAGTTCAGCCATGTCAAAAGAGGGCTCGCTGCCGGAATAATCTCTCCAGACAGATGAGCAGACCCGTGCGAGATCAGGGAAAAGGGAAATGAGCCTGTCTTCGGGGCATGGTCCGTCGAGCACGGGGATACCCATGTCGTTCATGGCGGCGTCTACCTGTTCCTGTAAGGACTTTGCCCTGAGGATGTCGTCTTTTTCCGATGGATAGGTGCTGATAAGTATGTCCCAGTTCATGAAAGGACATTAAAAGATCTCCCCGTGCAAGTCAATGGGAAAGGGCCTGGCAAGACCTCTTAATTTATGCAGTAAATTACATATATTAAAATGAATGAACGTGCATTTTTCTATTGTGAGAACCTATCGTAATATTATATGATTCACAAAGATATGAAATAATCTGGGAGGAGAGTGGGTATGGAGATCACCAGGAGGAGTTTCCTCAAAATTGCTGGCGGCACACTCGCAGCGACGGGCATCGGGGCAGGAGTCGGCGTCAGGCCGGCATTCGCACAGCCCAGGAAGGTTCGCTACGCGCAGGAAGTGCCAACGATCTGCTGTTACTGCGGTGTGGGGTGCGGTATCATAGCTCACGTCAAGGACGGCAAGGTAATCAACACCGAGGGGGACCCGGATCATCCCATCAACAAGGGTTCGCTGTGTCCAAAGGGCGCATCCCTCTACCAGATCGCCAACAACGAGAAGCGAAATCAGAAGGTTCTCTATCGTGCGCCGGGTGCGGATGCCTGGAAAGAGGTTGACTGGGACTGGGCACTGACCAAAATTACCGCGAACCTGAAAAAGGAGAGGGACAAAGGTTTCATCAGCACCAATGAAAAGGGTGAGCTGGTGAACCGGTTTGAAAGCGTCGCCTCCATCGGTGGTGCAGCCCTTGACAACGAAGAGGTCTACGCCCTGACCAAGATGAACAGGGCACTCGGCCTGGTGTATGTAGAGCATCAGGCCCGGATCTGACACAGCGCCACGGTCGCCGGTCTGGCGGCATCTTTCGGTCGCGGTGCCATGACAAACCATTGGAACGATATCCAGCATGCGGATGTCATTCTCGTCATGGGTTCCAACCCAGCGGAAAACCACCCCATCTCTTTCAAGTGGATCAACGAGGCCAGGAGCAAGAGAGGCGCCAAGCTCATCAGCGTCGACCCCAGGTTCACCAGGACCTCGGCTACAGCCGACTATTATTCGCGTCTCAGGCCGGGCACCGACATCGCCTTCCTGGGCGCCATGATCAACTATGCCTTGGAGAAGGACAGGGTTCAGTGGGAGTATGTGAAGAATTACTCCGATGCTGCATACCTTGTGAACCCTGACTTCAAGGGTCCGGTTGACCTTGACGGCGCATTCTCCGGTCTGACCGGAGCCAAGTACGACAAGGCCAGCTGGAGCTACCAGATGGATGAGAACGGCATACCCAAGATGGACCTGACACTCCAGGATCCCCAGTGTGTGTTCCAGCACCTGAAAAAGCAATATTCGAGATATAACTTGAAGAAGGTCAGCGAGCTCACCGGGTGTGACATCAAATCCCTTGAGACGGTGTGTGACGTGTTTACAGCCACATACAAGCCGGAACTCTCGGGCACCATCATGTATGCCATGGGCACCACGCAGCACACCTACGGATCCCAGAACGTGCGGGCTTTTTCCGTGCTCCAGATCCTGCTCGGCAACATCGGTGTTGCAGGCGGCGGCATCAATGCACTGCGCGGCGAGAGCAACGTCCAGGGTTCCACGGACCACGCCGCCCTGTTCCATATTTTGCCCGGATACCTCAAGTACCCCAAGGCCAATCAACCCACCCTCGTGAAGTACAACGAGGATAACACCCCGAAGAGCAAAGACCCCCAGAGCCTCAACTGGTGGGGGAATACGCCGAAGTACATTGCCAGCCTCATGAAGGCCTGGTGGAGGGATGCCGACCTGGAGACGGCGTACAGCTATCTCCCCAAGATCGACGACGGCAAGAACTACTCCTACCTTCCCATCTTCAGCGCCATGGCCAACCAGGAGATAAAAGGAATGTTCTGCTGGGGCATGAACCCTGCAGTGGGAGCCCCGAGCTCACGCATGATCCGCAGGTGCCTGGCACAGCTCGACTGGATGGTGTGCATCGATCTGTGGGAGACCGAGACCTCGGCCTTCTGGCAGAAGGATGCAGGGGTGATCCCGGCGGACATCAAGACCGAGGTTTTCCTGCTCCCGGCTGCAGCCTCAATGGAGAAGGAAGGCTCTGTTTCAAATTCAGGCAGGTGGGGTCAGTGGCGTTACAAGGCCGTCGACCCGGTGGGGCACGCAGAAGACGACCTCTGGATTATCAACCAGATCGTGTATCGCATGAAGGACCTCTATAAGAATGACGGGGGCGCCTACCCTGACCCGATTCTGAACCTCACCTGGAACTACGGCAAGGTGGGGCTCGACGGCCGAGTGCACAACCCGTCTCCGCGTGAGGTGGCCAAGGAGATCAACGGCTACTTCGTCACCGACAAGGAGATCGAGGACAAGGCCAAGAAAGAGATCAAGAAGTTCAAGGCCGGCGACATGGTGCCAGCATTCCCCATGCTTCAGGACGACGGCTCTACGGCTTGCGGATGCTGGATATACAGTGGTTCCGTCTCTGACACCGAGAACAAGATGATGAAGCGCGATCCTGCCGATCCGACCGGGCTGGGCATGTATCCCAACTGGGCCTGGTGCTGGCCGGTAAACCGCAGGATCATCTACAATCGCGCAAGTGTGAATGCCGAAGGCAAACCCTTTGCCAAGGACAAGCCGGTCATCTGGTGGAGCGGACTCAAAAAGGTATGGCTCGGAGACGTTCCGGACGGCGGAGGAGACCCGGGCACCAAGCTCCCGTTCATCATGGTGCCGCATGGCCGCGCCCAGCTCTTCGCCGCAGGCATGACCGACGGGCCCTTCCCCGAGCACTATGAGCCGCTGGAATCAGCAGTCAAAAACACCATGAGCTCAAAGCAGGTCTCCCCGGTCATTACCCGGTGGGACGAGAAGGCCAAGGAAAAGACCTGCAACCCGATCATTGCGGAAGGCTGCATCGCCGCGACGTACGGGACGGAAGACAGCAAGGGTTTCCCCGTCATCTGCTCAACCTACCGTGTCACCGAGCACTGGCAGACAGGCCAGATGACCAGGTGGCTGCCGTGGCTGGACGAGATGGTGCCTCACCAGTTTGTCGAGATGAGCGAGGAGTTCGCAAAAGAAAAAGGCATCATCTTCGGAGATAAGGTACGTGTCACCTCTGCCAGGAATGTCGAAGGTATTGTGGCTTATGCCATGATCACGAAACGACTCAAGCCCTTCGTCATCGCAGGGAATACGCACCACATGGTGGGCATAACCTGGCACTTCGGGTATAAAGGCCTGGTCACCGGCGCCATCGCCAATGACCTCACCCCGTTCATCGGTGATGCGAACACCATGATACCTGAATACAAGGCATTCCTGGTGAATGTTGTGAAGGCTTAAAGGGGGTGTGACATGGCAGAATTCATAAAACTCATCGATATAACGAAATGCACGGGATGCAGGGGCTGCCAGGTTGCCTGCAAACAGTGGAACGAACTGGCCGCAGAGAAGACCACATTCACCGGGTCGCTGCAGAACCCTGATGACCTCTCTTACAATACGTGGACCCTCATCCGGTTCGACGAGGTCGAGCAGAACGGAAAGATGAACTGGCTTCTGCGCCACGATGCATGCATGCACTGCGACTGGCCGGCATGCGTCAAGGCGTGCCCGTCTCCCGGGGCGCTCGTCAAGACTGACGAAGGGCCTGTGGTGCACAACACGAAGTTCTGCATCGGCTGCAAGTCCTGCATCGTCGCCTGTCCCTTCGACATACCGCGGTACTCGAAGGAAAAGGAGAACATCGCGAAGTGCACGCTGTGCTACGACCGGATAACGGACGGCAAGAACCCCGCCTGCGTGACCGCCTGCCCCACCGGCTGCCTGACCTTCGGAACGAAGGAGGAGATGCTGGACAAAGCGGCCAAACGCGCAGAGAAGATCGGGGGCTTCATCTACCCGAACAACCCGAAGTACGAGACCCATGTACTGTACATCATGCCAGGCGGACTGAAGGTGGCCGACTACTCCCACGCCAACCCGAACCCGAAGATGCCGACCACGTTGATGTGGTGGAAGAACCTCTTCAAGCCCTTCACGCTCATCGGTATCGGCGGTGTTGCAGGCCTTGCCGCCTTGCACTACCTTATCAAGGGACCGCACAGGGTCCACGAGAAGAAAGAAGAAGGGGGTGAGTAGATGTCCGCTCAAGAAGGAATGGTACGCGTAACGGATCCGGTTGAGAGGATCGCCCACTGGATTCTTGCAGTAAGCTGTCTTTTCTGTGTGCTCACGGGTCTCGGGCTGATGTTCCACAGCTGGAGCGTCATCCCCGAGCTCCTCGGCGGCTACTACGCCACCAAGTGGATGCATATCTTTTCAGGGGTGATCTTCACCTTCTCGCTGGTCTACGGATATTTCATGTGGAAGAAGGACTGCGAATTCGAGGAAGACGACCTCGGGTGGATTCTCCAGGGCGGGGGCTATCTCTGGCAGACCACCAAGCTGCCGCCGGTGTTCAAGTACAACGCCGGCCAGAAGGCCTTCTTCTGGTTTCTCGTCGTGTTCGGAGCCATCCTCGTGATCTCGGGGCTCATCATGTGGAACCCTCTGATCTTCCCGGTGATGGTCGCCCGTTTCGCCTACATGCTCCACGCCATGAGCGTAGTGGTGCTGGCGTCGTTCATCGTGGTCCACATCTACCTCGGAACCATCGGCAACCCGGGCACGGTCTCGGCCATGATTACCGGCCTTGTTTCCAAGGCCTGGTGCGAAACCCACTGCCCACGCTGGTACGCCGAGAGGAACAAGAAACCTGAATCCGTGTAACCTGTTTTTCACCTGGATATGCATCGGGGGCTCCTCAAGAGGGGCCCCTTTTTTATGAACGTTTTTTTCCCTCGCGCAGGAGTTTCTCATAAAACTGCAGCAGGGTCTGGGCCTGTGCTTTGTAGCTCCAGCAGGTGTGTGCCTTCTCCCTCGCCTTTATTCCCATGGAGCGACGCTGCTCATCGTTTGAGAGCAGGCAGAGCAGCCTTTCCGCGAGAACAGGCGCCTCCGGCCTCACCACAAAGCCGGTTGCCCCGTCATCCACGAGCTCGGGCAGCATGCCCCGGTCGGACACCACGGGCGGTATCCCCAGGGACATCGCTTCACGGAGCGCCCGTGCAGTCCCGTCTGTCCCCGCCCTCATGATGACGAAGATATCGAAGGCCGACATGACGGAGAAATAATCGTCCGTACGGTAGCCTGCCCGTATCACGTCTTTCTGCAGCCCAAGATCTCTGATGAGGTCGCCGATGATCTTTTCATCCTCGGAGCCGCCTCTGCCCACAATGAGCATCTTCACGTCGTGGCTCCGGCTTTTCACGATCCGGAATGCCTTGAGGATAATGTCATACCCGCGATCGATCTTCAGCCTGCCTGCAAATCCGATCACCCTCTCACGATCACCGATCCCGAGTTCAGGGCGCAGGTCCTTCAGCTCTTCTTTGACCGGCGTGAGGGCGGGAGGGATGAGGCACGTTCTTTCCCTGGGAAACCCGAAGGTCTTCATGTCTTGCTCAATGATCTTAAGGCTGTAGGCGACAATGCTGTCGGTGTTCGAGAATACCCACCGCATGAACGGTGTCGGTGCAATCCCGTTCCACTTGTGATCCGTTCTGACGACAAGGGGTCTTTCCCTGCAGGACCGCAAGGAAAGAAGTGCCAGGAAGTGATCGTGGGAGAGATTGGTGTGGACGATGTCCACCCCTTCCTTCTCCACGAAACGTCTGATGTGCCTGAGGTCGTAGATCCAGTCGCCCGGAGAAAAATACCGGTTGAGCCTGAGTGCGTCACTGGCCTTTATCCCCCGCCCGTGCACCTCTTTCTCGACGCTCCTCCCCTTGGGACGACCTGATGGGACCTTTCTGTATGCAAGGGTAACATCGACGCCTTCTTCAGTGAGGGCCTCGCACAGGGAGGTGACGGGTTCGGAAGACCCTGTCCACTTCCAGTCGCTCAAGAGCTGCAGTACCTTCATTGTCTTGATCCCTTC
>JAJFUP010000181.1 GCA_021372395.1 Deltaproteobacteria bacterium | reverse complement strand
TGGAAGGTTACAAAAGCTGCAAGAAATCGGTTTCTCATCGTGGAAATCATCTGTTACCTCCTTAATTTTTCTCTCTTCTGATAATCTGCTTGGCCTCACGTGTCAACCCTCTGGTGGCATTGGTGAAACCCCGTTTCTGCTTGTGGATCCTCATGATATCTTTCCTCCTGCCTTCCTGTCCATCTCGTCGATGTATTCCTTCAATGCTTCGGCATTGTTGAGGGTATGTTCCCTCGCACTGAAGACGAACGTGACCGGTCCGGCCTGAGCATGATCGAGCAGTTCCTGCACCGCCAGTGGGTTGGCATCCAGCTCGACGAAGTATCTTTCCCGGAAGTCGTTCCACTTCCCGGGGTCATGACCGTACCAGGTACGAAGCCCCTTGGAGGGGGCGACCTCCTTCATCCAGAGATCGACCCTGGCCTTGTCCTTTGACAGGCCCCTCGGCCACAGGCGATCAACCAGGATCCGTTTTCCGTCGGACCTTTCCGGAGGGTCGTACACCCTCTTGACCTGTATCACCATGTGATACCTCCATGCCTTGGTATAGTGAAAACGACCGTGCAGGCGGCACCGCACCCTGGTTGCCACAATGTTCGGATGCCCCGCTCACCTGCTCCCTGTTCCACCTTCCTCCCTTGGGATGATCCGGGCAGCCCCTGTGTTTGGGGCAGGGATGACTATAAGATATAATCATCAATTGCGCCGTGTCCATGCCCCAGGTTAACGGCCGGGACGGATGACGAGGAACTGAAGAGAAGTTGAAGCGGGATGTGTACAGGTGACCGAAAGAACATTCGCCCCCCGGTGGAGAACCGGCATGGGTTGCAGGAGAGTTCATGGTGAGCAGGAATCCCGATCATAATTCGTATCGCATGAAGGTGACGCGAAAGGGAAGGTGGGGAAAATCCCTTGATTCACCCTCGACAAAGCCGATCTTCCTGTACCATTCCTTCAATTCGGCCTGTCGGGCGATGATGCCGATACCCACCTCTCTGGCTCCCAAAGTCCTCGCCTTGATGAGGACATTGTTCACCAGAGCCCTCCCGAACCCGGTTCGTCTCTCCTCCGGTACAACGGCAAGGCGCTCGAGATAGCACAATTCCGGAGAGGCCTGCTCGATGGCCGCACATCCCACCGGTTCCCCATCTTTTTCCAGGATGTAGTAGGTGATCCCCCTCGAGAGGTCTGAACGGATCCACTCCTCGGTGCAGTTCGACGGGTGTTTCGGGCTGTTCTCCCCGGTGAGCCCGAACCGTGACGCCACATCGCGAAAGGCATCGCGGATGAGCGAGTTCAAGGTGGGTGCATCGGCAGGGCCGGCCTTCCTGATATGGACAACGGTCTCTGTCATCATCTTCTCCCAAGGGTGCGGCAACAATACCTGCAAGGGCATCGGGCACCGGTATGACCATGCCGTCTCCCGAAGAACACAGGTATAACGCACGCGCCATATTCCCCTGACTGCCTGTATATCATAGCAGGTCTTGACGATCCCTGCAGCATTCGGACGACAGTTCTCTCGAATCTTCCTTCAGCCTGAGCCCATGCCCGCG
>JAJFUP010000177.1 GCA_021372395.1 Deltaproteobacteria bacterium | reverse complement strand
ACGACCTCATTCGGGAAGCATCCAAAGAAAAATACTTCAAGACAGGGTACCTCGTCATTTTCAACCCGGACGGCACTTGTGTCTACCACCCCAAGCCCGAATACCGGGACAACATGAGCCTGTACAACAAGTTCGATTATGTCCGCGAGGCCATAAACAAAAAACAGGGGGCTTTTCACTATACCTTCTCCGGCGAGAAAAAGGTGAGTTACCTCGCCTATATCAAGAGTCTCAACTGGATCATATGGGGTTCGGTCCCGGCTTCGGAGATCCTGTCGGATGTGACGACACTCAAGATCGAAATGTATGTGTTCCTTGCGGTGGCATCGGTGATCATTGCATTCCTGGGTGCATTCATCTCCGGCAGGATCGCCCGGAGGGCAAAAGAAATCTCCAATCAGATGAAGGAGATAGCGCAGGGAGAAGCCAACCTTTCCAAGCGCCTTCCCGTGCTCACCACGGATGAAGTGGGAGAGATCGCCTCCTGGTTTAACAAGTTCGTGGAGAATCTCGAGGATGTCATCGGCAAGGTGAAGAATGCCGCCGTTCAGGTCGACATCTCCACCCATGAGGTGGCATCAGGCGCCCAAGGTCTCTCTCGGGCGACCCAGGAGCAGGCATCCGCCATCGAAGAGGTGGCAGCGACCATCGAGGAAATGACCTCTTCCATCAAGCACAATGCGGAAAACGCCTCCGACGGCAGGCTGAAAGCTGCCGATATGGTGCGCATGGCGAACACGAGCGGTGAATCTGCCCAAGAACTCATCCGAGGCATGGGCGAGATATCGGATGCCTCAAAGAAGATCGGAGACATCATCGTCACCGTGAACGAGGTGGCGTTCCAGACGAACCTGCTTGCGCTCAACGCTGCGGTAGAGGCAGCCCGGGCAGGTGAACACGGCAAGGGATTCGCCGTGGTGGCCGAAGAAGTGCGGGCCCTGGCTCAGAGATCTGCCGATGCAGCTAGGCAGATCAAGACCCTCATAGAGGACACGGTCACCAAGATCACCTCCGGTGACATCATGGTGAAGAAATCAGGGGAATCGCTCCAGCAGATCATCAAGCACATTCAGGATCTCTCCCAGACCATGGAGGAGATTGCAGCGGCATCAAGCGAGCAGGCAAGCGGGGTAGATGAGTTGAACAGGGCCATTGCCCAGATCGACACGACCACCCAGCAGAATGCATCCACGGTGGAGGAGCTTGCAAACACGTCTGACAACCTCAGCAACGAGGCAAAGGAACTCACCATGACCGTGGCACGATTCAAGGTTTCTCAAGAAGATCAGGCATCGAAGGAGCAGAAACACCCCCTCAAGAAGATACAGGCAAGACCGGAGACCGACCAGTCTTCATCATCACGGTTCGAAGATGACTTCGAAGAATTTTAATGGAGGATAAACCCATGTCTCACCATGGTGAAACAGCAAAGGCTTTGTCAACTCAGTATGTAACCTTCAAGCTCGGGAATGAGACCTATGGGATATCCATACTGAAATTGAATGAGATCATCGCATACCAGAATTGTACGACCATCCCGAATGTCCCCAGCTTCATCAAGGGAGTTCTCAATTTGCGGGGAATCGTGGTCCCCGTGATTGATCTGAGGGAACGATTCGGTATGGAAACAAAGATTTACGACCAGTTCACGGTCATCATGATCCTCGATGTCTCCGGTCGCATCACGGGACTGGTGGTGGATGCCGTGAGTGATGTCATTACCTTGAACAGGGAAGACATCCGGCCTCGTCCCCAATTTTCCACAGGGATCAACACGGAATTCATCCATGGAATGGGCATCAAGGACAGCAAATTCATCATTCTCCTCGATGTGGACAAGTTGCTCTCGGATGAGGAGCTGAACATGGTCGATGGTGTATGACAACACTGTGTGCACAGTCTTACGAGATCACCGAGAAAGAGTTCCAGCTCTTCAAGGACATTATTTATCGCCAGACCGGCATCAACATGTCCGAGAAGAAGAGGAACCTCATTGTTGCTCGACTCTCCAAAAGGCTTCGTGCGCTCAACCTGAACAATTTTTCAGAGTACTACAAGTATCTGAGTGAGAATCTGAATACCGGCGATGAGATCATCAACCTCATCAACCGGATCACTACCAACAAAACGGACTTCTTCAGGGAAAGTCATCACTTCGACTTTCTCCTGAATGAAATCTTCCCTGCATTGATCCGGGACGGCTACACCAGGAGGGAACGGAGACTGCGGATCTGGTCCGCCGGATGCTCTTCCGGAGAAGAACCCTACAGCATCGCCATGACCGTCTGTCAGGCATTCAAGGAAGAGCGGGGCTGGGATATCAAAATCCTTGCCACCGATCTCGACACAGAGGTTCTCATGAAGGCAAGCCGCGGCGCATACCCCAGCCAGGCAGTGTCACCGGTGCCTATCGGCTATCTATCGAAATATTTTGAACGTACGGCCCAGGGATACGAGGTGGATCAGAAAGTCAGGTCCATGGTTACTTTCAGAAAGCTGAACCTTATGGAACCGTCCTTTCCCATGAAGAGGTCATTTGACATCATCTTCTGCAGAAATGTCATGATCTATTTCGATGATAAGACAAAACGCACCCTCCTCAGAAAATTCTACAACCACCTCAACGATGGAGGGTTCATGTTCGTGGGACATTCGGAATCCCTCATGTACATGAAAGATATCTTCAGGTTTCTGAAGCATACGGTTTATCAGAAGGTGCACCATGTTTAAGCGGCACAGCGATAAATTCAAACGCACCATGGTGATCATCTATCCCGGTGAATTCCATGTGAGCCGCACCGACATCATCGCCACAGTGCTCGGGTCGTGCATCGCCGTCTGCATCAAGGATACGAATACAGGCATCGGTGGAATGAACCACTTCATGCTGCCCGGCGACGTACGCTCTGAAGACATGTTCCTTTCTGCCTCTGCAAAGTACGGTATGTTCGCCATGGAGCAGCTTATCAACGAAATGATCAAGAAGGGTGGCTCCAAGAAACACTTCCAGGCAAAGGTCTTCGGTGGCGGTCATGTACTGAATTTCAGAAAGACCGACGGCAATGTGCCCGAGTCGAACATCGATTTCGTCAGGGCCTTTCTGAAGATGGAGCAGATAGATATCATCAGTGAGGATGTAGGTGGCTACACGGGCAGGAAGATACTCTTTTTCCCTGATACGGCAAAAGTGCTGCTCATGAGGCTCAAGTCCACGGTGGACTCAAAGATCATCGAGGCTGAAAAGGTTTACAAGACAAAGCTCTTCGAGGAGAAGGAACGGCTCCTCGAGGAAGGTGGAGAGCTGACTCTGTTCGATAAATGACATGAAGAAGACAAAAGTACTCATCATCGACGATTCCGCGCTCGTGAGGAGACTCCTGACGGATGTCTTCGAGACAGATCCCTCTATCGAGGTGGTGGGTGTTGCGCCTGACCCGCTGATCGCAATCCGCAAGATCAGGGATCTCGGGCCTGATGTCCTCACACTGGATATCGAGATGCCCAAGATGGACGGGCTTACCTTCCTCTCTCGTCTCATGCGGGTGAATCCGATGCCGGTGGTGATGTTTTCCTCTCTGACACAGCGTGGTGCTGATGCCACAATGAAGGCACTCTCATTGGGTGCCATTGATTTTGTAACCAAGCCAAAAATCAGACTCTCGGAAAGCATCGAGGATCTCAAGCTCGATCTCGTGTCCAAGGTAAAAGCTGCATCTACTGCCAAGATCAGAAAGGCGGTGTCCCCGCCGGATCTCATGGTCCCCCCGAAACTGGACGCCGATGCCATCATCAAGGCCGAGAGGTCTTCTCCGGCACGTGAAGGCACCAAGGTGCTGGTGATCGGGTCTTCCACCGGAGGTACCGTGGCAATAGAGCAGATCCTCAACAAGCTCCCGGCCGATGCCCCCCCAACCCTTATCGTACAGCACATGCCACCGGTCTTTACCAACTCCTTCGCCAAGCGCGTCAACGATCTTTCCGCCATGACGGTTCTGGAGGCTCAAGACAACGACGAACTGAGGGAGGGGGTAGCCCTCATAGCACCCGGAGGAAAGCACATGCTCGTGAACAGAGGTCCGCGGGGATACTATGTGAGGGTCAAGGACGGACCACCCGTGAACCGGCACATCCCGTCGGTGGATGTGCTTTTCCGCTCCGCAGCGAACACTCTGGGGCCGAATGCCATCGGCGTGATCCTCACCGGTATGGGCGACGACGGTGCACGGGGCATGAAGGAGATGAGAGAATCCGGGGCGTTCACCATTGCCCAGGATGAAGAGAGCTGTGTGGTCTTCGGCATGCCCAAGGTCGCAGTGGAAATGGGTGGGGTGTGCAGAGTCCTCCCGTTAAGCGCCATCGCCGGTTTCATCTTGAACAGACAAGAGTGAAGCTGATGAGAATGTCCTGTTGCCGAGGAGACAGGCCCACTCCGGAGGTCTGTATCGCATGAAACAGCTCAAAAATGTGCTTATCATCGATACTGCGGGCACTTCACCGGAACTCCCGGCCGAACAGATCGCAAAACAGGGCTTTCCCACCACTGTAGTCGGCTCTCAGGCCCAAGGAATGGCTTACCTCATTGAGAAAAAGCCTGATATCGTTGTGTTGTATCTCGATTCCGAGGGCGAAAACAGCCTGACATCATTAAGGGAGATCCTTCATGCAAGCCCGAACACAAAGGTGATTGCAACATGCCTGCATGATGATGGTCTCTTTTCTCTCGAGTGCATGAGAGCCGGCGCCATCGATTACATCAAAGGTCCTCTCACCGTTGATGCTCTCCTGGAGTCATTCATGAGGATCCGTGACAGGGAGTTCTCGTTGAGCATGAGCCTGGAACCGGATACCGAGTGCGTGGTGAGTGAGGCAAAAATTCTCATCTTCGGCAACGACCTGGAGAGCATCCCGTATATCATCAACCAGGCCGTCCTCAATGCCGGGAAAGTATGCCCTGACATAGAATTGCTCAAGATGGCGCTTGGCGAGATCGTGTTGAACGCCGTTGAGCACGGCAATCTGAACATCACCATGGAAGAGAAGTTCCATGCAGTGAATGACGGCGTATACAGAGCCCTCCTCGATGAAAGGAGAAGCGACGAAAGCTATGCCTCCCGGGTCGTGATCCTCGAAGTGCACATGGACAGGGATACCCTCGTGTATCACGTGACCGATGAAGGCGATGGGTTCGATTACCATCGGGAGTTCGATCCCGATCCCCAGGCGCATATCGGCAGCGGCCTGGGTCTGGAGATTGCGAGGAACTTCTTCTCAGATATCTGCTACACGGGGCGGGGTAACCGTGTGCGTCTCGTGTATTCACGTCGTGGTGAAGACATTGAGGCAGGTGACTATCGAGATACCACCGAGCACGGTGATTTCCTTCTCAAGCTTACCGATTCACTTGCCTCGGGTCTGCTCATGGTCTCGGGAGAAGGCCGCATTATCTTGTGGAACGACGCGGCAGAGATGATCAGCGGGATAATGAAATCCGACATCCTGGGGAGATATGTTCATGATGCCCCCGACATGATCAGAAATCTGCTCAGCGAGGACGACAACCGCCTCACTCAGAAACGACAGGGCAAAGAACCCCTTCACATGGAGAAGACCGTTACCGAGATAGGGTCCACGGGAAGGAGCAGATTCACCATAGTTCTGTTCTCCAACGTGAGCGATGCCGTCAAGCAGAAAGAAGATCTCGAAAGGCTTCTCCTCGAGACGGCCGAGACAAAGGACCTCATGGAGGAGCAGGCTGCAAAACTCACCATCGCACTGGCAGAGATGGATGAGCTCAATGAGATCATCCAGACCCAGAACCAAAAGATGGTCACTGAGCTGGAGATGGCAGGCAGGCTCCAGAAAAGTCTCCTGCCCGACACCTTCGAAAACATCAATGGGGTGAGCTTCTCGTGCAAGTACATCCCTTCAATTCATATCGGGGGAGACCTGTACGATGTTGTGGATCTCGGTCACGGCCAGACCGGCTTCATCATAGCGGATGTCTCGGGCCACGGGGTTGCTGCAGCGCTTATATCATCCATGTTCAAGATGAGCTTCCATGCACTCGCTTCAACGGTGGCCAGCCCCAAGATCCTCATGCACCTGCTCAACGGCGAGATGAAACCCGTTCTGAACGAAGATTACATAACCTCGTTCTATGTGCTGACGGACCGGTATGCCAGAAGCATCACCTATTCCAATGCCGCCCACCCTACCCCGTTTCTCTTCAAAAGAAGCAGCGGCAGGATGCTGGAACTCGACACCGACGGATTTTTCCTCGGGTCCTTTGATGACGGCGGTTATACCGAGAAGACCGAGAGCAACGTCGAGCCCGGCGACGCGCTCCTGCTCTTCACCGACTGCATCCTCGAGACCGAGAACGAATCCGGTGAGCAGTATGGCAAGAACAGGCTCATAGAGCGTTTCTCCCAGGCCATCCAATGCTCACGGGGCCAGGAAGTCATAGACGAAATCGAAGCAGACGTGCGAAAATTCAATGCCAGGGACACCCTGGATGACGACTTCACCATCATGTTGCTCGAATTCTGGGAAGAACCGGGAACAGGCGATTCCTTGCCACTGGAGGGAGAAGATGCGATTGGCGGCTTCGTGGAGTTCTAGCCTCCTCTTCTGATCGGGAACGTTAAAAGCTCAAGTTATTCCAGGCTCCATTTCATGGAAGTCTTTTCTCTGCTCAAGCGCCTGCAGCCAGACGCCTGAGCCTTTTTCCATCCCTGATCATTTTCTTCCCAGATACGGGTTGAAATATCCTCTCCTCACGGAGACTCCCTCGATGAGTCGCCTTATGCCGATGCCGGAAGGGAGCTGCTGCCCGATCATATCGAGGTAGACATCGGGGTCCAGATTGAGGTTTCGCCACTGCACCATATCCACGCCTGCTTCCTCTATGAATCCGTGCAGAGCCTCGGCCTCTTTCGGAGCATCGGTAACCCCGGGAAAGACGAACAGGTTCAAGGACACGAACCTGCCCCGGCTTTTCATCTCGAGAGCACTCTTCATCAGCGCATCAAATCCATAGGAAGGCCTGAAATAGGCATCATACGTCTTTTTCCTGGGTGAATTCATGCTGATCCGCATGCTGTCGAGCCCGGCATCCGCAAGCTCGGCCACCTTGGAAGGAAGGCTCGCATTCGTATTCAGGTTGATGGTACCCTCCGTGGTCTTCTTTCTGATGAGCGAGATGGCATCCCTGATCACATCCGATACCATGAGAGGTTCTCCCTCGCACCCCTGCCCGAAGCTGACCACAGGGTTCTCTACAGACACGATGTGTCTGAGCGCGACCTCGGCGATCTCCTCCGGTGATGGGACAAAGGTGATCCTGTTCTGTGGTGACGGAGGTCTGTCGCATGGTTGCTTGGAAATGCACCCCACGCATGACGCATTGCAACTGGGAGATGTGGGCAATGGTCCCTCTTCCCTGCCCTGGAAAAGATTGAGCGCCGCCGGGCACCCGTATGTGAGGGCGCAGTGAGAAAGGTGCTCCACCAGCCGGTTGCTTCCGAGGTCCGACTTCCATTTCCGTATGCCTTCTCTGACAAGGTCCATGTGAAACATGTCCGGATCCTGCCGGTTGGAAGCGTCCGTGCGCATGGCCGTGGTCACGAACCCTTCCTTCCAGCCCACGGAGGTGTACGCAAACAGGGGAAGCTCCGGTGCGCACTCGTTCTTTTTCCAGGCAGCGAGATATGTCTGCGTGTGGGCCGCCGGGAGAAAAACCGCCACTGCATACACAGCGGATGACCCATCATACGGGTTCTCGGTGAGCGTGACGACCTCCCCTGTTTCACGGTCCATTCCGACCGGTTGCCTGCCGGGAAGCACATAGAGCTGTGAGCCTTCCGGCAGCGCCATGGTTTCACGGGCAGTCATCGGCAGGAAGTAGTCCCCGCTTCTCCCCACCATGGCAAGGCCCGGGAATTCCATGATGTTCCCGTTGCAATCCGCAAAGACGAGATCCGGCATGTTGTCGGTCATGGCCAGCCATTAATCCATGTATTTTCTGAAAGCAAGAGAATCCTCCTGTCGGATCCAGCGCCGTACTCCGGGTGCCAAGTCAAGGAAGCCATCTGTACGAACCGGATCCTTTGCGCCTCATGTCTCTGTATTCCCGGGTAATATCGCCCCACGGGTGGGGAAAGATACCCCACCCTCCGGAGATTCCACTCGTGGACCTGCATTCATTATCACGTTATTTCAGTATATTGCCTGCATGGTATCGAATTTGCCAGTTATATTCCAGCTGATTCTGTCGGCAAAATGCCGCTTGCAGGAGGTGCACGCATGGGTGATCATCAGGAGAACATATATGAGCTTCGCCCCGCCACCATCATGAGGACCCTTCCCCAGATTCGTGACCATCGCCTGTTCCAGCTCAAACTCGACGATGGGGGTTCCTGGGAGAGTTTCGGACACCAGCCCGGGCAGTTCATCGAGGTCTCGATCTTCGGCAAGGGAGAGGCCCCCATCAGCATCTCGTCACCGCCCACCAGGTGCGACAGCCTCGAAATCTGCGTTCGTCGCGCCGGCAAGCTCACCAACGCACTGTTCGCGCTGGGGAAAGGATCACGTCTCCACATACGGGGTCCCTACGGCAGGGGTTTTCCCGTGGAAACGCTCAAGGGGAAAAAGCTCCTGTTCGTGGCAGGGGGTCTTGGGCTCGCACCCTTGAGATCGCTGCTCCTGTATGTCCTGGACAGGAGACATGAGTTCGACGACCTCATCCTCATGTACGGCACCAACAACCCGGACAATGTCCTGTTCAAGTATGAGCTCCTGAGTTTTTTCGACCGCGAAGACATCAAGTACCTCTACAGCGTGGACCGCGACGAAGAAGGCATATGGAAGCAATATGTGGGTGTGGTGACCGGTCTGTTCGACCGGACCACCCTGTCCCCTCAAGACACCTACGCAGTCCTGTGCGGCCCCCCGATCATGTACCGTTTTGTGGTGGAGAGGCTGCTGCGTCTCGGGTTTCCGAAAGAACACATCTACATGTCCCTGGAGAGAATGATGAAATGCGGTCTGGGCAAGTGCGGCCACTGCGCAATAGGAGACAGGTACTGCTGCACCGACGGACCGGTCTTCAACCTGAGCGAGATAGAGAACATAAAGGAGGCGATATAACGATGTCACGGATCCCCACTATCTGCCCCTTCTGCGGGTGCGGATGCAACTTCTACCTCATGGTGGATGGCGGACACGTCATCGGTGTGGAACCGAACCCTGCAAACCCGGTCAACAGAGGAATGCTCTGCGCAAAGGGATGGAACTGCCACGAGTTCGTGCAATCGCCCGACAGGCTGAAGCTGCCGCTGATCAGGAAGGACGGAGAACTGGTGGAAAGCACCTGGGACGAGGCGCTCGATCTCGTGTGCACGAGGCTGAAGGATCTCGGGGAGAAGCACGGACCGGATTCACTGGGTTTCTTGAGCTCAGCCAAGGTTACCAACGAGGAGAATTATCTCTTCATGAAGATGGCCCGAGGGGTCTTCAAGACGAACAACGTCGATCACTGCGCCCGGCTCTGACACAGTGCAACCGTGGCCGGTCTGGCCGCAGCATTCGGTTCCGGCGCCATGACCAACTCCATCTCGGAATTCGAGGACGCGGATCTTTTCCTCGTGACGGGATCCAACACCACAGCCCAGCATCCGCTCATCGGTTCCCGGATCATCAATGCGGTGGAGAAAGGTGCCAAGCTCATCCTCATTGACCCCAGAGAGATCCCTCTCGCGCCGTTCGCAACTCTCCATCTCAAGCAGAACATCGGCACCGACGTGGCAGTGCTCAACGCCATGATGAACTTCATCATACAGGAAGAGTGCTACGACAAGGAATTCGTCGAGGCCAGGACCGAAGGCTTCGATGCGCTGAAGGCCTCGGTGGCCCGCTATACGCCGAAGGTCTCTGAGATGATCACCGGCATCAAGGCGTCGGACCTGAACCGCGCTGCAACCATGTATGCCAAGGCAGACAAGGCCATGCTCGTCTATGCCATGGGAATCACCCAGCACACCACGGGGACCGACAACGTGAAAAGCTGCGCGAACCTTGCCATGCTCACCGGTCATGTCGGCAGGTCATCCACCGGGGTAAACCCGCTCAGGGGCCAGAACAACGTACAGGGTGCCTGTGACATGGGCGGCCTTCCCGGTGTATTCACCGGCTATCAGAGGGTGAACGACGGGGCGGTCAAGAAAAAGTTCGAGGACGCCTGGGGCATCTCAGGGCTTGACGACAAACCCGGTCTCACCATCACCGGCATGATAGCCGCTGCCCACAGGGGCGATCTGAAGGCCCTCTACATCATGGGCGAGAATCCCCTCATGAGCGATCCCGATGTCACCCACGTGGAGCGCTCGCTCTCAAACCTCGATTTTCTGGTGGTTCAGGATATCTTCCTGTCTGAAACGGCCGCTTTGGCAGACGTGGTGCTGCCCGCTGCCTGCTTTGCCGAAAAAGAAGGCACCTACACGAACACCGAAAGGAGGGTACAGCTCTCCCGGAAAGCTGTTTCTCCCCCCGGACAGGCTCGTGCCGACTGGGAGATCGTTGCCGAGGTATGCAAGAGATGCGGCCTTGCCGCCGACTACCGGAGCCCCGGCGAGATCATGAATGAGATCAACAAGCTGACCCCGTCATATGCCGGCATCACCTACTCCAGACTCTCATCGGGGTATGGTCTTTCGTGGCCCTGCCCCAATACCGATCACCCGGGCACGCCATACCTCCACCGCGACCAGTTCACCAAGGGCAAAGGCTCGTTCCTACCCTGCGATTTCAAGCCCGTCTCCGAGGTGCCGGATGAGGAGTACGACTTCACCCTGACCACCGGTCGGGTCTACTTCCAGTACCACACCGGGACCATGACCAGGCGAGTCGACCTCCTCGAGAGGGAGGCGCCGGAGCCGCTCGTGGAAATGAACCCGGAAGACGCAAAAAAGCTCGGCATCCGGAACAGCGACATGGTTGAGGTATCATCCCGGAGAGGTTCCATTACGCTCAAGGCGGAGGTCACGGACCGCGTTCCCAGGAGGGTCCTGTTCACCACGTTCCATTTTCATGAGGCGCAGGTGAATCTGCTCACGAACCCTGTCCATGACCCCATTGCCGAGATCCCCGAATACAAGGGATGCGCAGTCAAGGTCAGGAGGTGTTCATGAAACTTCTCGCCAAAGAAAACGTGCCTGAAGTTCTTCGTGCGTGGTCAGGACAGTACAAGATCCTCTGCCCTGCCAAAAAAGAGCAGGGCGACTGCATTTTCGACACGTTTGATGAAGACACGTTCACGCTCGACTACCGGAAACCTCCCATGCCGCCCAAATCAGCGGTCTTCCCGCCGAGCAGCGTGCTCTTCTCGGTGCAGCAGGGCAATTACACCCGGGTGCCATCTGAAGAACGCTCGCTCCTGTTCGGAATCAGGTCCTGTGACCTGATGGGCCTGCACCAGCTGAAGAGCTTCTACCTGCGGGACAAGGAGGATATTTACGTTCAAAAGAAAATGGACGACATCGTCGTTGTCGTCCATGCCTGCAGCCGGCCCCAGAACGAGACCTGTTTCTGCACCACCATGCAAAGCGGGCCTTATGCGGAACACGGGTTCGACCTCCAGCTCTTCGACATGGAAAACGACTTCCTCGTGGAAGTGGGTTCTGACGTCGGCAGAACGCTTACCTCTTTGGATGCATTCACCGAGTTCACAGAGGCAGATGCGGCCGAGCGCATCAGCCTGATAAAACAGAAGGCATTCGACTCCATCCCCCTGGTACCGGACGTCGCAAAGGCAATGGATATTCTCAAGGAAACAGGCGCGTGCGATGAGGTCTGGGAACGCCTCGGCAGCAAGTGCATCACCTGTGGCGGCTGCGTCTATGTATGCCCTACCTGCACCTGTTTCACCGTTACTGACCGGGTATTCGCACATGAGAACGGCGAGCGGATACGCTCCTGGGATACCTGCCTCTACGGCGGGTTCACCCGTGAGGCCTCCGGACACAATCCCCGGCCTACGCAAGGATCCCGCCTGAAAAGGAGACATGAGCATAAGCTGCTCTACTATAACGAGGTCGACATTCAGGGGACACTGAGCGGATGCGTGGGGTGCGGCAGATGCTCCGACTTCTGTCCTGTACATATCGGCACCCTTGAGGTGGTGAAGGCCATCGTGGATAAAACTGCCTGAGAAGGCACCAAGCGAAGCCATACAGGAGGGATGACATGCCTGATGCGAAAAAGATCCTTATCATTGACGATGACAAGGATTACGGTGATGCTCTCAGGATCGTGCTGGAAAACAATGGCTACACGGTAAAACATGTCCTGAACATTGATGATGGCAGGAGTTCCGTTATAAGCGAGCCTCCCGACCTCATCATCCTGGATGTCATGATGGAGAAGCATACCGACGGGTTCGATCTCTGCTCCGATCTGAAGAACGATCAATCCTGCAGCATGATCCCCATCCTCATGGTCACTGCGGTGACGGAAAAGACGGGATTCAAGTTCTCCCCCGAAACGGATGGCGAGTATTGCCTTGCTGACGACTACATCTCCAAGCCGGTACCGGTATCAGATCTCCTTTCACGGGTAAACAAGCTGATCTCCGGGGCCGGTTCGTGCTGATGAAATTGCCGTTTTCCCCCTGCTTTTCCGGACGATTCGCTTCTTAATGCATTGATCGCTCCGGCCCGCAGTGCTATACTGTATCTGGCGGTAGCAGTCGCTTTTGCAGCACCACCAAGAATGTTCTTATTGTGGTGAGGATGAAATTACAGAGTCGCCTTGTCATCGGATTCCTGATAGCAACATGCCTAACGGGCGCCGTGGCAACGCTCGTAGGGATCACCATGATAAACATGACCACCTTGGACGAGGTTCAGCGCAAGGTTCAGCAGGACATTAACACGGCCAAGCTCGTCTACCGCCACAACCTGGAACGACTCGAGTACCAGCTCCAATTCATTGCACTCAGATCTCCCATACATCAGGCCATTCTGTCAGGCAACCTTCAGCCCCTGGAAGACCTGCGGGTACTTATCCGCAGCGGAACGTACCAATCCCCCGAACACATGTCGCTGGACATGCTGACCCTCGTGGACCCCAGAGGCAAAGTGATCTATCGGGCGGCAAACCCCGACGCCAAGGGGGATGTCATCCTCTGGGACTCGGTGGTCAGGAGATGCCTTGAGGAGAAAAAACCGGAATCCTCCGCCATCATAATGCCCTACGATGTCATCATTGCGCAGAATCCCCTGCTGGCCGACCGGATTCAGATACCCATCGTCAAGACACCCCAGTCGGTGGAGATCAGGGAAAAGGTCATGAACCAGGGCATGGTCCTCAGGGCAGCCTATCCCATCATGGACAAGAACCGCAAGCTGCTCGGCGCCCTGGTGGGAGGTGTCCTTTTGAACCGGGACTACTCCATCGTGGACACCATCAAGGAAACGGTCTACCGGGATGAACGCTACAAGGGCCGCGACATGGGTTTTGCAACCATCTTCCTGGGTGGCGTGAGGATCTCCACCAATGTGATGACCAGGGACAATCAGAGAGCTGTGGGCACGATTGTGTCAAAGGAGGTGTACGACCAGGTCATCGGCCAGGGAAAGGACTGGATCGGAAGCGCCTTTGTGGTGAACGACTGGTATATCAGCTCGTATACTCCCATATGGGACATCGACAACAAAATCATAGGCATGTTCTATACCGGTATCCTCGAGGCGAAATACCGTGATATGAAGATCAATACCATCCTGCTGTTCCTCGGGATTACTACCCTTGGCATGATCATCGCCTTCTTCATCTCGTTCCGCCTCGGTCAGAGCATCATCCGCAGAATCAGGATCCTGAAGCAGGCCACGGTGGCAATATCCTCGGGGAATCTCGACTACCAGCTCCCCTCCGGCAGCTCGTCCGGGTTCGACATGCTCGATGAGGCCTTCAACAACATGGCCAGGTCCCTGAAGGACCGGGACGACAGGCTTCAGAAGGCATTCCAGAGGATCACCAGCACCGAACGGCTCGCCTCGCTCGGGCAGATGGCAGCCGGTGTGGCCCATGAGATCAACAACCCCCTGGGCGGGATCCTTCTCTACAGCAACCTCGTGCTCGAAGAGATGTCTGCGGAAAATTCCTCCCGGTCCAACATGGAGAAGATCATCTACCAGACGGAACGCTGCAAGAAGATCGTTCAGAACCTCCTGGACTTCGCCAGGACTCCATCGGGGGACATGACTCCCCTTGTCGTCAACGAAGTCATCCTCACCTCGCTCAACCTGGTGAAGGACCAGTCTATGTTTCTTGGAATCGACGTGTCTACCAAACTTGCACCTGACCTCCCCCTGGTGATGGGAGATTTGTCCAGGCTCGAAGAGGTCTTCCTCAACCTGTTCATCAATGCCGCTGACGCGATGGATGGCAAGGGCCTCCTTCATATTTCGAGCAGGCTCTCGAGCTCCGGCATGGTGAAGATCTCCATCTCGGATACGGGAAAGGGAATCGACAAGGCCTACCTTCCCCATATCTTCGAACCATTCTTCACCACCAAGGAGCCTGGCCAGGGCACGGGTCTCGGCCTGTCCATCACCTACGGGATCATCCAGAAGCATGGCGGCCTCATCGACGTTCAGAGTGAACCCGGGAAAAGCACGACCTTCACCATCACCCTGCCCCCCTGTTCCCAGACAGGAATCGGAAGCGCTCAACCCAACCAGGAGGGAGGCATCATTGGCTAAAAAGAAGAGGATCCTCATCGTCGATGACGAAGAATCCATCCGGGACGGGTGTCAACAGATCCTGACCCGTATGGGACACGAAGCTTCAAGCACAGGCGATGCCGAGAATGGCCTCAGACTTGCCCTCGACAGCGGCTTCGATCTCATCCTTCTCGATGTACGACTGCCCAAGATCGAGGGCCTTGAGATCCTGAAGATCCTGAAAAAAGAGCACACGGTTGCAGCAAAGGTGATCATCATCACCGGTTACGGGACGATCCCTCTGGCGGTGGAGGCTATGCGGCTCGGGGCCACGAACTTCCTCACCAAGCCCTTCAGCGCCACGGAACTGCGCAATGCGGTCCGTGATTGCCTCGAAGTCACATCTTCGGCCCGACGCTGTGAAACCCTCGCCATGCTCATCGGCAGCAGTGATTACATGAGAGAGCTGAAAGAAACCATCAGGAGGGTTGCCCAGACGGACAGCACCGTACTCATTACCGGGGAGAGCGGCACCGGCAAGGAGCTTGTTGCCCGCACCATGCATACCCTGAGCAAGCGGTCAGACAAGTCCTTCATTCCCGTGGACTGTTCCTCCCTCGTACAAAATCTCATGGAGAGCGAACTCTTCGGCCACATCAAAGGATCGTTCAGTGGCGCAACGGAGAACAGGGACGGCCGTTTTCAGATCGCGGACAAGGGGACACTGTTTCTCGATGAGATCTCCAACATCAGCCTGGATATCCAGGCGAAGCTCCTGCGTGTCATCCAGGAGCAGGAGGTGCCGAGGGTCGGGACTTCCTTTGCCGAGAAGGTGGACGTGAGGCTGATTACCGCCACCAACTCAGACTTGCGAAAAGAGGTGGAGTCCGGACACTTCCGGGAAGACCTCTTCTATCGGATCTCGGTGGTGCCGATCCACATAAAGCCTCTCAGGGAGCACCGGTCGGACATCATCGAGATCGTCCAGCACTATCTCGAGATCTACCGGGAAAAACACGGCGCCAGTGCGCACCATTTTTCCCAGGACGCCATGAAATCACTGATGGCCTACACCTGGCCGGGCAACATCCGCGAACTCAGGAACACCATCGAACGCCTGTGCGTTCTGTGCGATCACGAAGAGGTCAACCTCTCCGACATCCTGTACTATGGCCAGGACACCCAAGCCAAGGCCCCGGTGGTGGATCCTTTCTCCGGAAAGATGCGGCTCGTGGATGTGGAAAGGGATCACATCGAGAAGGCCCTTCACCACTTCAATTACCACATGAACAAGACAGCCGGCTTTCTCGGAATCGACCGGAAGACCCTGAGGGCCAAAATCAAGGCATACGGGATCGATACCGGCCTCAGGGAAGACAACGGGGAATAAGTCACGCGAGGGGACATCCTCCTCACCGGTGGGGAATTTTACCCCTTCCTGCGAGCCACGCATGCACGAGCCCCATCAAATAGTCCATATTTTCATTGAAGTAAAAGATGGCACCATCCTTGCTCCCTTCCTGTCCAGAGACCCATGAAGGAGGTAAAAGCCATGGAATCAAAAAAGAAGGTGTTGCTGATCGATGATGATAAGGACTTCCTCATGGCCACAAAGCTTATCCTCGAGAAGGGGGGATACGAGGTGTTCCTGGCCGAGGACGGGAAATCAGGGGTAGAGATGTCCAAATCCGTCTCCCCTGACATCGCCATCATTGACATGATGATGGAGACGTGGAGCGAGGGGTTCAATGTGGTGTCCAAGCTCCGTACGTCGGATTCGGGTAAGCAGATCCCGCTCATCATGCTGAGTGCCGTGGACCTGCAGGGCCCCTATCAGTCTTTCGAGCCGCCGGACGATCTCCCCTCCGTGGACCTTGTCCTGCACAAGCCCATCAAGGCGGACGAGCTTTTGAACCACCTGGGCCGTCTCCTGAGGATGTAGAAAATGGAGGACAGGGATTCAGTCCCCGCGAGGATCCTCATCATCGATGACGAGGCATCCATCCTCGACGGGTGCAGGCAGTCTCTGGAGAAGTCCGGCCACACGGTGATCACGACGTCCGAAGGTCCTGAAGGCATACGGCTGGCAAGGGAAAAAAGGCCCGAGCTGGCCTTTGTGGACCTCAAGATGCCGAGCTGTTCCGGCATGGACATCATCGAGCTCCTCTCCAGAGATCTGCCTGATATCGTGCTGATCGTGATCACCGGTTATGCCTCCATTGTCTCGGCCGTTGAGGCCATGAAAAAGGGGGCGTACGACTATCTCCCCAAGCCTTTCACCCCTGACCAGATCAGGGCCGTGACCAAGAGGGGCCTCGAGCACCGGTCGCTGAAGATCGAGGCGGACAGGCTCAGGGAAGAGAAGGAGCGGATGGAGAAGAACTTCATCACCTTCGTGAGCCACGAGATGCGTTCCCCCCTGGTCACCATACAGCAGTATATCGAGACCCTGAAGGTGATCGCGAGCGATTGCTTTACCGACGAGTCAAAAGAGATCATCGACCGGTGCGAAAAGAGACTGCAGAATCTCCATGAACTCGTGGAGCACTGGCTCGATCTCGCGAGGATCGAGAACGGCACCTTCTCTGAGGCCAAGGTGCCGCTGTCCCTGAGCTCCATCATCGAGCGAAGCATCGAGGAGCTCACCCCTTTATGCCTGAAGCGGGAGCTCACGCTCGAGGCTCATCTCAAGAATTCCCTGCCCAAGATCATGGGCGACCAGGAGAGTCTGCTCCGCGTGTTCACGAACATCATCGGCAATGCTACCAAGTACACCCCTGCCGGCGGGAAGATCTGTGTGGACACGGAATATGACGACTTTTATATCTATGCGAGCATCACCGACACGGGCACCGGTATCCCGCAGGACAAGATCCCCTTCATCTTCGAGCCCTTCTTCAGGGTAAAGGGAAAGGATGAGCGTCAGAAGGGTTCGGGCCTCGGGCTTACTTTTGTCAAGAAGATCATGGATGCACACGACGGGAAGATCGAGGTTTGCTCGCAGGTAGGGGTCGGGACCACGTTCACGCTCAAGTTTCCCCGTCTCTACGAACTCTGAGATACTAGTCGCTCTTCCCCTTGATGCCTTCCCATGGTCTGGTATTGTCAAGCAGGTATTCGTCGCTGTTGTTGACCATGCAATCCCCGCAGAGATGGACCATCTTCATGCTCGCAACCTGCCGCACGGTGAAGAGCTTCTGCGAGTTCTCCGTACACAGGAAGCATTTGTCGGACACGTCCTTGTCATGGAACTCGTAGCATTTTTCATCCATGTACCTGCACTTCATACCCGTCTCCCCTGATCAATTTACCATAGAAACATACCGGCATCAACCGGGTCGGTATGAAAACACTAGTGCACACGGATTGGGCTAAAATGGTTCACGTTTGCTAAAACAGCTTCTGGCAATGGATCCGTGTCCATGGTACTATCCCCTGACGATCGAGTGAGGTTCACCGATGAAGAAAGACTGGAACTATCTTTATTCCAAAACGGTATTCAAGGACCGGCTCGTGTGCGTACGACACGACAAGTATCACTTTCTCCCCAACGACATCATCAAGGACTTCACGGTCTTCGAGCTCGGTGACTGGGTGAACATCATCCCGGTAACCGAAGACGGACACGTGGTTATGATCCACCAGTTCCGGCACGGCATCCGCCGGGATACCATCGAGATACCCGGCGGGCTCATATCGGAGGAAGACTCGAGCCCCATGGAGGCAGCAGTGCGGGAGATGGAGGAGGAAACCGGCTATCACAGCATGGACGTGGTGCACATCGGTACGGTGGAACCGAACCCTGCCCTCCAGACCAACCGCTGCTACACCTTCCTTGCCAGAAACGCTTTCCCGAGATCGACCCAGAGACTCGACCCGACGGAGTCAATCAGGGTGGAGCTTACGCGGAAGGACGACATCTACCGGATGATACGCGAGACGAGAATCACCCATGGACTGGTCGTGGCAGCCTTTGCACATCTCCTCATCTTCGAGTCCGAAAAGAGGCCCGGCCCTTCCTGACCCGCAGGAGCCTTTGGCTCACCGTGCGCTGCATCCACGACTCGCCCCATCACGCATCAGTGATCACGAGCGGTACATGTTTTCGATCCGACCCTGGAATTTATCATGCACCACCTTCCTCTTCATCTTCAGGGTGGGGGTGAGCTCTCCGGTTTCCTCGCTGAACGGCTGATCGAGCAACTGGAAGTACTGAATGCGCTCCCAATGATTCAACCCAGCGTTCACCTGGTCCACTTCGGTCTGGATGAGGTCCCGTATCTCCTCCCGGGAGATGAGGTCGGCATTGGAGGCAAAAGGAATGCCGTTCTCTTCTGCATATTGTTCCAGTTCTTTGTAATCAGGAACGATGAGAGCTGAGATATATTTTTTTCCATCTCCCACGAGACAGGCCTGATCGATGTGGGGACGTGTGGCAAGCGCTATCTCTATGGGGTGAGGTGCTATGTTCTTTCCCCCTGAATTCACGAAGATGTCTTTCTTCCGGTCCGTGATGATGAGAAAGCCCTCCTCGTCAAACCTCCCGATATCCCCTGTCTTGAACCACCCGTCCTCTGTGAAGGCCTCTTTCGTGGCCCCGGGCATGTTCCAGTACCCCTTGAAAACCTGCGGCCCCTTCACCAGGATCTCTCCATCGTCCGCGATCCTTTCATCGGTCATTGCAACCTTGCGCCCCACGGTCCCGGGTTTTACCCGCATCCTGTAGAGGACCGTCGAGTAACAGAGCCCGAGCTTTGTCGCGGATACGGGCGTTGCGTACGGGGAGATCCCCTGCGCCTGTTTCACGACCATCAGATCAACCGTCATATTCATGATCCGCTCGTAAAGCATGCGATGGAGGAAACCCTGATGGTCCGAACCGATGATATCAGGCTCGTTGAAGTTGATGACCGGGCTTGTCTCGGTGAGGCCGAACCCTTCGCTCAACTGGATGTTCATGGACCTGAAGAAGAATGCCACATCCCGGGAGAGCTTCCCCCCCCCGGACAGTGCCATGACGAGTCTGTCCATCCCCATCTTCTTCTTGAGTCGGTCAAAGACAAGCATGTTTGCGATCCCGATGAGAAAGAGCTCCCTCTGCGAAAGCTTTTTCCCGGTGGCCATGGCGTCGGCGAACATCTTTCCTTTCTTGAGAGCCCACCTGAAGATAGCCTGGTTGTGCTTCTTCTGACGCGACATCACAGAGTTTATGGTGTCGTAGGTCTTTTCGAAGAATCTGGGTATGGAACAGATGATGTTCGGTCTCACCTCGAGGAGGTTCTTTCCCATGGTGTGGTAGCTTTCGGCAAAGGTGAGAACCGCTCCCAGATGGAGACCTGCCACATGATAGTCGGCTGTTCGTGCATAGGAATGACACAGGGGGAGGTGGACAAGGTCCACGAGGTGAAGGTCCTTCCTGCTCATACGTACAAGGAGCTCGGAGCGAGTACACTGGTATATGTTTGCAACGAAATTCCCCTGGGTGGTTACGACTCCCTTTGCCGTGCCCGACGTGCCCGAGGTGTAGATGATGGCCACGATGTCATCAGGGGTGACCGACCTGATGCGATCCTCTATCTCCTCACTCGAAGTTTCCTGCCTGCCGAGAGCGATGACGTCGGCATAGGAATAGACGCCTTCGGGACGCCCTTCTTCCCATGTCTCCATGGTGATGACCGGCAATCCCTTGAGGTCATCCTGCTCGTGCAGTAAGCAAAGGACCTCTTCGGCCTTTGCTTTGCTCGAGGTTATGATGAGCTTGGAACCGCTGTCCCGTATCATGTACACCAGGTCTCCCTTGCTCAGGGAGGGATAGAGCGGTACACCGATGGCAGAGCAGGCCTGGACCGCCTGATCCGCAACAATCCATCCCGGACGGCTCTCGGAGAAGACGGCTACCCTGTCGCCCTTGCTGATCCCGAGTGTCGCAAGCCCCCGCGCAAGACCGATGACCCTGTCTCTCGTCTGCATCCATGTCATGGATCGATAGGAGGTGGTGGGTCTCCCGTCATCATCGTATTTTCCCACGAGAAACGGAAAGTTGTCCCCATACCGTATTGCCTGATTGTGAAAAATGCCGCAAAGCGTATCGTTTCTGTATTCCATGACACCCCCCATAAAGATTTCTCTCCTACATTGCAAGGACATTCACCGGTAGTCTCGGACGCTCAGGGACGGTCTGCGCATTGGCCTCTGCCCTCAAGGTTGAGATAACTTATCCCCGGTCTGCCATCGTAGCAATTCCTTGCGAGAATACGGCCATGCCGGCTATGATCGGAAGCAGTCGATGAAAAGGTCTCTTGAGGCTCACACAAGACCATCCGTCTGTCTAGAAGATGATACCTTCCTGATTTTCCTCTTGAGATCCTGGCATATATCAACATATAATTGCAGGAAAGTGGTACATGATCTCATGAGGAGGCTTGACCATGGCGAGTGGAAAAAAATTGATCGGGAAAGTCACCCACTACTTCAGCAAGATCAACGTCGCAGGCATAGAGCTCAGCGGAACCATCAAGGTCGGGGACAAGATATCCATCGAGGGCGCGACCACGAGTTTCGAAGA
>JAJFUP010000176.1 GCA_021372395.1 Deltaproteobacteria bacterium | reverse complement strand
TTCCTTCAAGATACTGATCACCGCATACGGGAGCAGGGAGGTGATCTCTGCTGCAGCCGAGCTGGGGGTGGATGAGTATATTGAAAAGCCTTTTACCACGAAGACGATCGAGGATGCCCTTTCCCGCCTGATCAGCAAGCGAGGCAAGTCAGTCAGGACGGCATGACCTCACACCGCAGGAAACGCACAGCCCTCTGTCCGGACTGAAGCGGTCCCGCGTTCCTCCGGAAGCTTCAGGGTCTTTCCTTAAAAAGAGTTTTTCTCCGTATCGACGTGCGCCTTCAGCGATGACGGAAGGAAGTCGGAGAGTCTGCGGCAGAGCAGCCGCGAAGCGGCATTCAGGAGACTGTGCGGCATGAATTTCGCGAGACCGAAGTAGAACAGCCTGTTGTGGAAGCCCGGAACATACCGTTGCCTGCCCTGCTTGAAGGCCCTGAATCCCTGTCTGGTTACCTCGTCGACCGTCATGAATGAGATCTTGACCGGGATGAAGTCGAGCGGGACCCCTGCATCCTCGATGAGGCGGGTCCTGGTAAACGGCGGGTTCAGCGTGGAGACGACCACCCCGCTTCTCCTGGGAAGCTCGCTGCGGATGGCCTCGGTGAGGTTCTGGGTAAAGGCCTTGGTCCCCGCATACAGGGCCATGACAGGGACGGGCTGAAAGGCCGACACAGAGGAGACGTTCAGGATGCCGCCCTCATTGCGCCCGATCATGGCGGGCAGGAACAGGCGGCTCATCTTCGCATAGGCCACGCAGTTCAGCGCTATCATGCTGCCGATGCTTTCCAGGGGCATGTCTGCGAACTTGCCGAACCAGCAGATCCCCGCGTTGTTCACGAGGGTATGGACATGGCCGACGGTCTGTGCGACCTGCCGGTGGAGCGTTTCCGGCCCATCGGGTGCCGTGAGATCGGCGCAGAAGATCCAGGTCTTTATGCCGTAGGCACCCTCGAGCTCTGTGGCCCACGCTTTGAGCCCGGCCTCCTGGCAGGGGTGATCCGCCAGGATGAGATTGGCCCCGTCGCGGGCAAAACACTCGGACAGGCCTCTGCCGATGCCCATGGATGAACCCGTCACGAGCACGTTCCTGCCTGCAAAATCCAATCTCATCTTTTGATCCCTCCCTTTCATGCCATGAAACAGGCTGTTATCCGATCCCGCCCTTGGCCTTCACATGCCGCGCAAAATCCTCGAATGCCTCCCGGGTCGTATACTTGAAGGTGTACCCGAGCTCTTTCTTGACCTTGTCGTTGCTCGCGATCCAGGGATACCGGGTAAGGTTCAGGCTCGAACTGGGGAACTCCGTCACGAACCGTACGCGCAGGAACCACATGAGGTTGTTCATGGGCCACAGGAGCCATACCGGAACCCTGAGCGGCCACCCTCCAAGGATGCGAAGCATCTCGCCAAAGGTCATGGTGCCGTCGGCGGCCAGGTTGAAGACCCCGGCCTTTTTGTCCTTCAGCAGGAGGTACATGATCTCCACCAGGTCATCCTCGTGGATGTACTGGAACGGTGCCGTCTTCCTCGGCAGGATGCAGAGCTTCTTGCACAGGTGGCGCGCCAGAGGGTTGGTGAACCCGGGGCCCACCACAAAACACGGCCGTATGACGGTCATGCGGATATCGGGGTGGGCCTTTTCGAAGCCCCTGGTCCATGATTCCAGCTCCATCTTGTTCTTCGCGTAGGTGAAGTCCTCGTTGCCGCGCAACGGACTCTCCTCGGTGAGCAGGGGCGGATTATCCGGGTGAAACCCATACGCCGTGCTCGACGAGCAGTCCAGGATCTGGGCGACCTTGTGGGCAGCCGCAGCGGTGAGGACGTTGATCGTCCCGTTGACATTGATGTCTTCCATGAGGGGTATGTCATGGATGGGCGGCAGTATGTAGGCCGTGTGGATGACGCAGTCTATCTCCCGGCCCGAGAACACTTCGTTCAGGTCATCCCTCACGTCGCGTTCCATGAACTCGAGCTTCTTCGAGGAGTATGCGGGAGGCCTGATATCGATCCCCGTGATCCGCTCCACCTCGGGTTTCGCCTCAAAATGCGCCACGAGTTTCTGTCCGAAATACCCCGAAACCCCGGTGATGAGAATGTGCTTCATTCCTGCCCCCCTTGCCCGCTTCAAGGACGGTGTGCCGGAGGGGGTTCCCCCCCGGCACACGATCTCTCATTCGGCCCAGTGCACCTTGGGGAATTCACGTTCCACGGGTTTGTCCGTCTGTACGGCCGGGTATCCCATGGTCAGCACGGTGCAGGGATTATCGTAGGGCCACTGAATTCCGAGCCTGGGCCAGAATCTCTTGGTGACCGGGTCCATCTTCAGTGCCGTCGACACGAAGCCGACATAGCAGGTGCCGAGCCCCAGGGAGTGAGCGGCCATGACCATGTTCTGGGCGCAGATCCCGATGCCGAGAGAGGCGTCCGAGATGTGCATGTGGTGCGCGAGCAGGATGATGGCGCACGGCGCATCGAAGAAGACGCTCAGGGGCTTGTCCCCGAACTTCGGGGTGAGCAGGGCCTGCATGGCCACCATGGGCCTCTGGTCGCTCCCGGAAGGCTTCGCGAATGCGAGGGTCTTTTTGAGTGCCGTCCGCATGGGGCCTTTCCCCTGGTAGAGCTTCGTGAACATGTTCAGGAACTTGAGCACGGATACGCTCATCTCATTCATGAGCGCCCTGTCGGTGAGCACCACGAATTTCCAGCCCTGACAGTTTCCGGCAGAAGGCGCGAACCTGCCCGCCTCGAGCACGCGGTGGATCACCTCCCTGGGCACCGCATCCGGTTTGTAGATCCGGGTGGATCTCCGGTTGTAGATCACCTTCTCGGCACCGGTGAGCTTCTCTTCTATCTCCGTCAGGGGCGCAGGCTTTTCCAGCATGAGCGGGTTCGGCATCCCCTGGCCGCGCTCCTCCGGGTAGTCGAAATCGTATGCCCACCTGCCCTTGTCCACCTGGTAGAAGTACGGGAAGGTTAGTGCGCCATTGGGACAGATCGCCTCGCAGTTGTGGCACGCGATGCAGATCTTTCCGAAGTAGGGCAGGCCAGTGAACTTCGGCTCCTGAAGACCGCAGCCAAGGCACCGCTTGCACTCCGAGGCGAGCTGGTCCGGGCTCAGGGGCAGGTTCACCTCGGCATCTGCCTCGGCGAGCCTCACGTCCACTGCAAGCTCGGAGGCCTCGACCCTCGGCATCTTCGGCCTGTCGCCGAGCGGGAGATCCTGAAACGAGATCTCCTTCATCTCCGGCAGTGTTGCCTCCTTGCCCCGGATGAACGCATCGATGGCCCTCGAGGCCTTCCTGCCCGCGCCGATGGCCTCCGAAACCATGCCCGGGCCGCTCGTTGCATCGCCTCCCGCGAAGATGCCCTTCTTCGAGGTCCGGCCGAACGCATCGGTGCCGATCCAGGAAGAACCGAGGAGACCTTCGAACCCATCCGGCACCATGGCCTGCCCGACGGCCGCTATCAGCGTGTCGAAGGCCACGTCGAACTCGCTCCCTTTGATGGGTACGGGGCTCGGCCTGCCGGACTCGTCAGGTTTGCCGAGATCCATCCTCTGGCAGGTGACTGTACCCTTCCCGTTTGCAGACACCCTGAACGGGGAGCACAGGAACTCGATCTTCACCCCTTCCTTTCCGGCCGCCTCGACCTCCGGGGGGTGCGCCGGCATCTCTGCCTTGGTGCGCCGGTAGAGGATGGTCACGTCGGACCCCATCCTGCGTGCAGCCCGCGCCGCATCGATGGCGGTGTTGCCCCCGCCTATGACGATGACCTTTTTCCCGATCTTTACGGGCTTGTTTTCTTTGAGCGATTTCAGGAAGCTCAGGCCCGGCAGCACGTTTTCAGCCTCCTCCCCTTGTACGCCGAGCGCCGCGCTAGCCTGGGCGCCCAGGGCCACGTACACCGCCTTGAACTCTTCTTCCAGGTCCTGTAGTTTCACGTCCCTGCCCACGGCCGTGTTGTACTTCATGGTGATGCCGAGGCCGATGATCCTTTCCAGCTCGCTCTTCACCACCTCCTCGGGCAGCCGGTAGCGGGGAATCGCATAGGTGAGCATGCCGCCCGGCCTGCTGTTTGCCTCGAAGACCGTGACCTGGTAGCCCATCTTCGCGAGCTGGTAGGCGCACGTCATGCCGGAGGGACCGGAGCCGACGATCGCCACCTTCTCCTTGAGGGACTTTGCAGGCTTCTCAAAAGAAAGGCCCTGTTCGATGGCATAATCACCGACGGCACGCTCGATGTTGTGGATATTGAGCGGGCCGTCCACTCCCGAACGGTTGCAGGAGACCTCGCAGGGATGAGGGCACACCCTGCCTGTTACGGCGGGCATGGGGTTCGTCTCCGTGATGACCTTCCAGGCATCCTCGAAGGATGCCCCGCTCTCAAGCATCCGGAGATATTCCCTGATGTCCGTCCCTGCTGGGCAGTGATATTGGCAGGCAGCCTGCTGGCTTTGCGATGCCTCTTTTCGTGTCACCATCTCGATGGTCTGGCAAGGGCACTGCTTGATGCAGACACCGCAGCCGATGCACTTGTCACCGTCCACGGTGATGCTGAACGGACGGCTTGCCACCGGCGGGTCATTCAGGTAACGGAACTTGCTTGACTCAAAAGATTCGGACATACACTGCACCCCCTTCTCCATGAATACATCCTGCCCTCTTGAAAGAGGGCAGTGCATTGCTTTTTTTAAGGTACGTTCGCCTTCTTATAACCCCAAAAATGGACCCTGCAAAGGAGGGCGGCTGCCCCGGGCATGGGAATCGTCGGGCTCCGGGCTTTCATGGCTGATAACCACAGGGCAGCCTCCATAACAGAGATTCATGGTACGTATGCAGCTTCTTTCCCTCATACCCGTTCGAGGACATGGATGGTCATGGATGCCTCTTCCACGCCGAGGTTTCCCCCGCCGTTTTCCGTCAATCCTATGCGGGCGCCTTCCACCTGCCGTTTGCCCGCCTCCCAGCGGAGCTGCTGGGTGACCTCATGGATCTGGGCGAGACCGGAGGCCCCGATGGGGTGTCCCCGGCACTCGAGCCCGCCGCTGGTGTTCACCGGCAGCCTGCCGCCCAGCGTCGTTGCCCCCGACTCTGCAAGGATTCCCCCATCTCCGGGTGCACAGAAGCCCATGGCCTCGTACTGGTGAAGCTCGCCGTAGGCCGTGGCATCGTGGAGTTCGGCAAGATCGATGTCATTCGGCCCGAGGCCCGAGATCTCATAGGCCTTTTTCGAAAGCCGCTCGCCGATGTCCACCCCGTCGAGGCCCCTGTCCGTACCCGAACCCAGAACAGAAGCCCTGATCCTCACCGGCCTCGCATCCTTGAGCTTCTTGAGATAGCGCTCGGAACACAGAATGGCGGCGGCGGCGCCGTCTCCCACGGGTGCACACATGGGCACCGTGAGGGGATAGGTGACAGGGCGGGCATTCATCACTTCATCGACCGTCATGGCCTCCTGGTACTGGGCCAGCGGGTTGAGCGAGCCGTGGTAGTGGTTCTTCGAGCAGATGACCGAGAGCTGCCTCTTGGTGGAGCCGTAGGTCTTCATGTGCCACCTGGCTCCCATGGCATAGGCATCCATGAAGATGCTCCTGCCCTCCCCGGGAGGCGTCTCGCCGTCGGGAAGCTTGAAGTCGAGCTTCTTGTTGATCTCCATGAACATGTTGATGTGCTTCTCGAAGTTCTCCACGTCCATGCAGGTGGCATAGGCACTGAGCGACAATGCCTTGTTGGGATGGGTGATCTTCTCGGAGCCGAGCGCGAGCACCACGTCATACATGCCGGCCCTGATGGCGGTGTAGCCCAGGTGCAGTGCCGTGGACGCTCCGGCGCACGCATTCTCGCAGTTCACGATGGGGATGCCCCGCAGTCCCGCGTCCCACAGCATGACCTCGCCGCGGATGGAGTGCTGGTTCGAGAACATGCCCCAGAAGGTATTGGCACAGTAGGCGGCCTGGATGTCGTCCTTGGTCAGCCCTGCATCCTTCAGGACCAGATCCACGGCATCCATTGCCATTCCCCTGACCGAGCCGTCGAGGTACTTGCCGAATC
>JAJFUP010000156.1 GCA_021372395.1 Deltaproteobacteria bacterium | reverse complement strand
GAAAACGGGAAAACCCATTCCTCAAACGCCTGACCGTCATCTTTTCCCTGTGCTTCGTCCCGGGTTACATCGCATTCTTTGCATACTCGGCCGCACGGAAGAAGGGGCTCCCCGAGAGAAAATCCCGCTTCATCGCCGTTGTCCTCATCATCGTCCTCTTCCTGCTGGCGGACCTGAGCTGGGCGTCCTGAATCAGAGCCACAGACTCCAGGCGTCGGTGCAAAAAATCATTTTTAGCACCAGAAAGCCGGCGCCTTGAACCCCTTATAACGACCTGACCTTGCGCCTTTTCTGTATTGACATCTCATATTATTGACATACAATAGAAGACGTGAGGTCATTCAAGGCGTTCCCCTCCATTGAATGCGACGCACCCTCGAGCCTTCGACCTGCCATCTTTTCCCGGATACACTAGGGGCATCATGCAGAACCACGCCAGGGTAAGCGCAAGGCCATTGCCGCGCAGGACAAGGACTTCATCGAGGAGATGTACCAGGGAGGGGAGTGAGGGTTCGCCGGGTGAACGCACTGTTTGACACCGACATTCATCAAGGGCGACAAAACGTATGGATTCCCCGGTGAATGCCGCGTATTTCCTGGAAACGGCCGGGGGGCTTGGGCACCTGCGGCAACACTCATTCGGTTTTTATGGGCCTGATAACTTTCGTCATCCTGCAGGCGGGATGACGAAAGTTATCAGGCCAGGTTTCTCCTGCCGCGCAATCGAGCATCATTTACAGAGGGGCAGACCGTTTCGCATTTGAAAGAAACCGTGCTTCATCACTTAGCTCAGGCCGGGTGAAGCGGAATAACCCGCAACAGAACCCTCCCCTTACCGTCACTGCCCGTCCATGATCTCGCGGATCCTCCGGGAGAGATCCTCCATGGAGAAGGGCTTCTGGATGAACCCCCTGCACCCCTTCTCCATGATCTCCTTTGCCTGGCCGTCCAGGCTGTAGCCGCTGGAGAGGAGCACCTTCACCCCGGCATCGACGGCGCGCAGACGCTCGAAGGTCTCGTTTCCGCCGAGGTCGGGCATGATGATGTCCAGGATCACGAGATCGATCCGCCGGGGGGCCCTCTGGTACTCCTCTATCCCCGCTCTGCCACCGCGGGCCGTAAGCACCGTGTACCCGAGCCCGGAGAGCATCTGGGAGCCGACATCGAGGATCATCTCCTCGTCATCGATGAGGAGGATCGTCCCGTTGCCCCGGCAGATCCCTTCCGTGGTCTTCTTCTCCTCGGGCCCTGCCTTGTCCGAGGCCGGGAGATAGAGCATGAACGTGCTTCCGAAGCCCTTCTCGCTCTCCACGCGGATGAACCCCCCGTGATTCTTGATGATCCCGTAGACCGATGCGAGTCCAAGGCCTGTGCCGCGGCCCCGGTCCTTGGTGGTGAAGAAAGGCTCGAAGATCCTGGCCCTGGTGGCCTCATCCATGCCGACACCCGTATCCGTCACCGTCACCTTCACGTACCTGCCCGGTCTGAGCCCGTGGGGGCTCACATCGGTCGCGCCCAGGTCCACGTTCTCCACCGAAAGGTAGAGGTCTCCCCCGCCAGGCATGGCCTGCCACGCGTTCACGAACAGGTTCAGGCAAACCTGCTCCATCTGGCCACGGTCCACCTCCACGCTCCAGAGCCCGTCCGAGACTTTGCTGTGGATCCGGACCTCCTTCTTGGTGCGGCCGAACATTTCGGAGCTCCTCTGGAGGAACTCCCCGAGGTGGGTAGGCCTGACCTCGTACTTGCCCCCTCGCGCAAACCCCAGCAGCTGTTTCGTGAGGTCGGAACCGCGCTGGACATACTCCTCCATGTTCTTCAGCCGGTCGTGGAAGGGGTGGGAGTCGTCCATCTTCATCAGGAGCAATGACACGTTCCCCAGGATTCCCATGAGGAGGTTGTTGAAGTCGTGCGCAATCCCTCCGGCAAGAGTCCCGATGGCCTCCATCTTCTGCGCCCGCGTGAGCTGCTCCTCCATGCTCTTCTTCTCGGTGATGTCGATGACGAAGCCCCTCATGCCGACGGTTCTCTCGTCGCGCACGATGGGGTTGGCGTGGACCATGGCGCAGAAGGTGGTCTTGTCCTTTCTCTGGGCCGAGTATTCCTTGAGGCCCACCTTTCCCCCGGCAAACACCTGCTGCATGATCTCCTTCGCCCTGTCGTGATCCTCGGCCGCGAGCACGTCGAAGATCGTGAGGCCGCGTTCCAGATCCCGCGGCTCGTACCCGAACTGCTCAAAGGCGCTCCGATTGACGAAGGTGAATCTGCCCGCAGAGTCCGTTTCGAAGACGGTCTCCGGCAGGAGCTCGGCAAGGTCCCGGAAGCGCTCCTCGCTCTCCCTGAGGGCCTTTTCCGCCTCCTTGCGCTTGGTCATGTCCATGATGGAGGCAATGCTCTCCTTTGTCTCGGGGATCACCGTGACACTCATGTAAAGATCCCTCTTCGCTCCGTTGAGCCCGATGGAGCGGAATTCGTAGGTCCCCGGTGCGGAGTCCGGTTCGAGCCTGCGCTTCGCATGGTACTGCTTCATCCTGTCCAGGTCACCGGGGTCCACGAAATCGGTCCATTTCATCTTCCCTTCCACCTCCTGTCTCGACAGGCAGGAGAGCTTCTCGAAGTTCGAGTTGGCAAGGAGGATCGTGGTGTCCTCGGCAACGATGACGTTCGCCGTCGCGGTCTTCTCGAAGATGGTCCGGTAGCGCCGCTCGCTCTCCCGGAGGGCCAGCTCGGACCGGATCCGCTCCGTGACGTCCCGTGCAACCCCCCGGAACCCGATGGGTTCACCCAGAGGCCCCTGACGCAGCGAGATGGACATCTCGAGGATCCTCTTGTTTCCATCCTTCCTGATGATCTCATAATTGACCAGGGAGCGAGGCAAGCCGGTGCGGTGGATCTCAGAGAAGATCTGGTAGGCGAGTCTGGCCGTCTCCGGCGTGGTGTAGGCCCTGTTGTTCATGCCCATGAGCTCCTGCCGGTCATACCCGAAGCACCTTGATAGGGCCCCGTTGAAGAAGGTGAAGTCGCCCTTGAGATCCACCTCGAAGTAGGCCTCCTCAATGCTCTCCAGGATGGAGCGGTATTTCCGCTCGCTTTCCCGCAGGGCCTCCTCGGCCTGCTTACGCTTGGAGATGTCGCGCACGACCCCCTTGAACCCGGTGATAGTGCCGTCGGCATCACGCCTGAGGGCTACCGAGGACTCCACATCAATCTTTTTACCTTTCTTTTTTATGATCTCCCAGTCGAAGC
>JAJFUP010000131.1 GCA_021372395.1 Deltaproteobacteria bacterium | reverse complement strand
CGGGCTTGCCGAGGTCACCGAGATCTTCGAGAACGAGGAGATCAATCGCGCAGTGGAGAAGGTCCTCAAGGAACTCGACCTCAACTACCAGGCCCCCACCGACTACGGTGAGACCTTCAGGCAGTTCAGGCACGACTACCTGGACACGCTCACCAAGAGGACCACGCTCATCATCATGGGCGATGCCAGGACGAACTACCTCCACCCCGAGGACCGGATCCTCGAAGAGATGCGGGAGAGGTGCAAGCGGGTCATCTGGCTCAACCCCGAGCCTGTGAACCTCTGGAACACCGGTGACAGCGAGATGAACGCATACAAGCCGTCCTGCAACGAGCTCAGGCAGTGCAGGAACTTGAACCAGCTCGTCGAGTTCATCGAGGAGCTCGTGCTCTGATGCCGGGGGCCTGCGGATACAATGGTGAACTGACCAGGATCGAGGGTCAGGCCACGCGATTCGCTTCGGAGCATATCGCCGTGAGGCCGGGACTCGCATCCGACACCGCCTTCCCCGTCGACCTCTGGCAGGAGATGGGCCGCTTGGGGCTGCTGGGCATCTCCCTGCCGGGGGAGTTCGGGGGGCAGGGGCAAGGCTACCCGGCCATCGCCCATGCCGGCAGGGCGCTCAGCCGCAGCGGCGGCTGCCTGGGAATCGTGCTGTCGTGGCTCATGCACCAGATCACGGGCCGTTTCTTCATCAAAGGCTTCGGGACAGGCGATCAGCAGAAGACCTATCTCCCGGATATCGCTGCGGGCAGGACCACGGTATGCATCGCCATCTCCGAGCCAAAGGTGGGGGGCCACCCGAGTCATATCGCCACGAGCGCGGAGAGGGTCGTAGGCGGGTATTGCCTGAAGGGCGAGAAGGCCTACCTGACGAACGGGCCTGTTGCCGGCGCCTACATCGTCCTTGCCGTGAGCGGGAACATGGGCGCAAAGAAGCGCTTCAGTGCCTTCCTCGTGCCCCGGGACACGCCGGGGCTCACGGTGACCGGCCCCGTGGACTTCGGCTTTCTGAGACCGTGTCCTCACGGCGGGATTGTCCTTGACGACTGCGTGGTCCCCGAGGCGAACCTCCTCGGCCGGCCCGACAGCGCGTATGAAGACATGGCCCTGCCTTTCAGGGAAGTGGAGGACACCCTCATGATGGGACCTGTTCTGGGTGCCCAGGAGGCCCAGCTCGAGACGCTCATCGCCTGCCTCAAGGCCCACATGCTCAAGCCTTCCGAAGAGATCGCCGTCAGGCTGGGCGAGATCCGCAGCCACATGAGCGCCCTGGAACTGATAGTCTTCGAAGCCGTCCAAAGGCTGGAGGCATCGGAAGGCAGTGAGCGGCTCATTCCCCTGGTGATCTCTTTCAGGCACCTCTCGCACGGCATCGTCTCCTCCTTCAGGGAGGTGCTCGTCTCCTCGGGCGTTCATACGGGCAGTGCATACCAGGTGCGCGCCAACGACCTCGAAGCGGTATCCCGCTTTGCCGAACACGTCTCCCGGCTCAAGCAGATGAAGCTCGGTGCAGCGCTCTTTTCGTCCGGCAGGGTCGCATAATCCCGAGAGACTCCGCCCGGGGCTTTTCCTCCTGGGAGCCCACTTGATGCTTGACAGGTCCGGTCTCATCTTTCATTGGTAAGAAATACACTGTAATCAGGGGGGGGTCCATGTCCAAGGTGGTGGTGCTCGGCGGGTGTGGGGCAGTAGGCAGCGTAGCCGTGGAGACGCTCTCCCGGCAGGACCTGTTCGACGAGGTCGTGGTCGGCGACATCGATATGGAGCGGGCAGGCCAGCTCATCGCCCGGATCGGATCGGGCAAGGTCTCGTCCGGAAAGGTGGAGGCCCTGGATCCTGACAGCATCCGGCAGGCCATACGAGGTGCGGACGTGGTCCTCAACTGTATCGGGCCCTTCTACTCCACAGTCAAGACCATCCTGAAGACCGTCATCGAAGAGAGGGTCGACTACGTGGACATCTGCGACGACGTGGACGTCACCCTCGAGATCCTCGACATGGACACCGATGCCAAGAGGGCAGGTGTCACCGCGCTCATCGGCATGGGGAGCTCTCCCGGCGCCACCAACCTCCTGGCCAGGCTCGCCTGCGAGACCCTGCTCGACGAGGCTGATTCCGTCGACATCTTCCACACCCACGGGGGCGAGGCCGTCGAGGGCGAAGGGGTCATCGGACACCGGTTCCACTGCATGAGCATCGACATCCCCATGTACCTGGACGGCGAGATCTCCTACGTCAAGTACTTCCGGGAGGACGGCATCGCGTTGCGGCAGACCTTCGACTTCCCGGTGGTGGGCAAGGACATCCCCCTCTACCCGTATCCCCACCCCGAGCAGCTGACCCTGCCCCGGCATCTCAAGGTGAGGAATGTCACGAACAAAGGCTCCGTGCTGCCCAATGAATACTACGACCTGACAAGGGACCTCTGCGGGCTTGGCCTGGGGAGCACCGAGCCGCTCATGGTGAAAGGCCGTGACGTTCTCCCCTATGACTTTGCCGTGGCATACATTCTGAAACGCCGTGCTGAGATCATGAAAGAGAAAGGCTTCACCACACCCTGCGGGTGCTGCTCCGTGGTGGTCAAGGGCAGGAAGGCAGGCAGGTATCAGGAGTACCGGTTCCACATGGCTTCCCGTTCCCAGGCGCTCGGCGAGGGAACGGGCATCCCTGCCGCCATGGGGGCGATGCTCATGGTCCAGGGAAAGGTTTCGGGGCCGGGGGTCTTGCCTCCGGAAGCATGCGTAGATCCCATGGAGTTCGTGGGGCTCATCTCGAAGGTCATGAAGCTCGATGCAAAGAAGGAAGGCGGCGAGTCCTTCGGCGGGGTCATCGTGGAGAGTGTGGATGAGGAAGGGGCCGTCACCAAGCTGGACATCTGAGAGGCGCTCGCGCGAATGAGCAGGCAGGAGAAGGATGCCGGGGGCGATCGACGCTCCATCCTGGCCATCGACCACGGGACCTCGGGGATCAAGGCGTCCCTCGTCTCTTTGCACGGACAGGTCCTCGCAAGCGACTTCGAAAAGACACCCATCTCCTTCCTGAGGGGCGGTGGTGCCGAGCAGGACCCGCAGGACTGGTGGAACGCGCTTATGCTAGCCTCCCAGCGCCTGGTGGGCTCAGGTGTTGTGAATCCCGCGGATATCGTTGCCATGTGCGTGTCCAGCACGTTTTCCAGCACCGTGGCCGTGGATGCCGGCGGCAACCACCTCATGAACTCGCTCACGTGGATGGACTCTAGGGGCGCTCCCTACGTGAGGAAGCTCATGAAGGGGTTTCCGAGCGTGCAGGGATACGGCCTCTCAAAGATCCTCAAATGGCTGCCCAGGACCGCCGGTGGCCCGACGCTCTCGGGAAAGGACGACATCGCCCACGTGCTGCTCGTGAAGAACGAGTTTCCTCAGGTCTATGAGAAGACCTTCATGTTCCTGCCGAGCAAGGACTACCTGAACCTGCGTCTCACGGGCAGGTTCGCGGCCTCGTATGACTCCATGCACCTCTTCTGGGTGACCGACATCCGGGACATCGATCACATCACCTACGACGAGGAGCTGATCCGTCTGTCCGGCATCGACAGGGCAAAACTGCCACCGCTCATGCGGTCCATCGATGTTCTGGGTACCGTGAAGGCTGAGGTGGCCCGTCAGATCGGGCTGAAAGAAGGCGTGAAAGTGGTGGTGGGCTCACCCGACCACCAGTCCGCCTGCATCGGTTCCGGAGCGGTGAGGGATTTCGAGGCCCACCTCGACATCGGGACCTCGTCCTGGGTACAGTGCATCATCCCCTTCAAGAAGACCGACGTGTTCCACTC
>JAJFUP010000124.1 GCA_021372395.1 Deltaproteobacteria bacterium | reverse complement strand
GTGAAAGGCAACCTCGCCTATGCCCAGCTCTTCAACTTCTTCATATCCCTGCTCATGAAGGGCAAGCAGATCGACATGATGAAGAAACAGGTGAAGGAACTGCAGGGCAGGACATGCGCGGAGCTGTCCTCCCGGATGCGCCGGGGAGAGCCAGGACCCCCGATGAAAAAGGCGAGCATGCGAGCATGCGGCGTGGATCCCGGAGTGGAGTACCTCACGGACGACCCCTACCTTTCGGCATACAGCCTGGAAGACTTCCCGAGGCTTGGGCGGTTTCTCGACATCCACCTGAACACGAAGGCCTCCCTCTGCCACGAGCGCCCCTTGCTCCTGACGCAGTGGTTCCGGAAGAACGGGTTCGAGACGGACAGCGAGGGCCTGCCGTGGGTCCCGGAGCTGAGGCAGGCCCATGCCTTCAAGTACCTTATGGAGAACAGGAAACCCATCATCAGGAAAGGCGACCTCATTGCGGGAACCACGACCACGAAGGATATCGGCGTCGTGATATACCCCGATTCCCAGGGCACCATGATCTGGGGAGAACTGCTCACCGCTCCCTACCGGCAGCTCTTCCCGTATGACATATCCGGGGAGACCGTGGAAATCCTGCACCACCAGGTGTTCCCGTACTGGACGGAGCGGAATTTCAGGGAATGGGTGAGGAATCACCACGACTCGCCGTTGTGCCAGAAGCTCGACGAGCGCTTCGCCGTGTACTTCCTGTGGAAGACCGTGGCACTGTCCCACACCATCATCGACTACCCCAAGCTGCTGAAGCTCGGGGCCCGGGGGATCATCCGGGAGATCGAGGAAGAGCTCTCGCAGGACACCGCTGCCGACGAACAGAAGCGAAACACCTTGAGTGCCATGATCCTGTGCTACGAAGGCCTCATCGCCTACGCGAAGAACCTCTCGATGCAGGCAGGGACCGATGCCGAAACAGAGACTGACCCGGTGAGAAAGGCGGAGTTGGAAAAGCTGAGCCGCATCTGCGGACAAGTCCCCGAAAACCCCAGTACGACCCTCGAGGAGGCACTGAATGCCATCTGGATCCACTGGGTCGGCGTCCATATGGAAAACACGAACGCAGGCTTCTCTCTCGGGAGGATGGACCAGTGGCTGCAACCCTACTTCGCCTCCGACATGGAGAAGCTCCCGACCAGTGAGCAGAAGAAACAGTACATCAAGCGCACCATCGAGCTCGTTGGCTGCTTCTACCTGCGCTGCACGGATCACCTCCCCCTCATCCCCGACATCGGGAACTACCTCTTCGGCGGCAGTTCCTCCGACCAGGCCATCACCCTGGGCGGCGTGACCCCGGATGGCGAGGATGCGGTCAACGACATGACCTACATCTTCCTCAAGGTCACCGAGATGCTCAGCATCAGGGACCCGAACGTGAATGCGCGCTACAACCGCGAGAAGAACTCGGTCACCTACCTGAAGCGCCTCTGCGAGGTCAACCTGAACACCACTGCCACGCCATCCATCCACAACGATGTGGTGGTCATGAAATCCCTCGACGAGTTCGCCTACCCACCCGAGCACCTGAGAGACTGGGCTGCCACCGGGTGCGTCGAACCAACCCTGTCGGGCCGCCACATCGGCCACACGAACTGCATGATGTTCAACATGGTGGCTGCTCTCGAGATGGCGCTCTTCAACGGTCGCCACCCTCTCATGCGGTGGGACGTGGGGCCCCGGACCGGAGACGTCGCCAACAACGGGTTTCGCTCCTTCGATGATTTCTTCCATGCCTTCTGCACCCAGCTGGAATTTCTTGCGGACAACTCCTGCGAGTACAACCGTCTGCTGGGGGAGGCCCACAGCGTGCTCCGGCCCACCCCTTTCATCTCCGCCCTTGTCGAGGGCTGCCGGCACAAAGGCCTTGACGTGACCAAGGCCGGTGCACTCTACAACTCATCCGGCACGGCCTGCATCGGGCTCGCGGACATCACTGATTCCCTCATGGCCATCAAGAAGCTCGTGTACGAGGAAAAAAAGACAACGCTCAGGGAGATCCGGGAGGCCATCGAAACGAACTTTGCAAACAACCCGGTGCTGCACTCCCTGGTGACGAAGAAGGTCCCGCTCTTTGGCTCCGGCAGCGATGAAGCGGTGGACATGGCCAACCGGGTGACGAGGTTCATCCACGACTGTTTCGGCGAGCACCAAAACTTCCGCGGGGGGAAGTACACCGCGGGCTTCTGGTCCATGTCCAACCACGTGGCCTTCGGCACCCTCACAGGGGCCCTGCCCTCCGGGAGGCACGCATTCAAGCCCTTCACCCCTGGGCTCACCCCCGAGGCCCATGCATCGAAGAACCTCCTGGACAACATCCGTGACGTGTCCAGACTCGAGCCCACGAGCATGAACAACAACATCGCATTCAACGTGAAGGTTGTGCCGTCTGCCAAGGACACGCACGAAAAGGTCGTGGAGAACATGTTTTCCTACGTAAAGACCTATTGCGATCTCGGCGGCATGCAGATGCAGTTCAATGTGGTTTCGTCGGACACCCTCATGGATGCCATGCTCCACCCCGAAGACTACAGAAACCTCATGGTGCGCATCTCGGGATACAACGCATACTTCGTGACCCTCAACAGGGACATGCAGATGGAGCTCATCGAACGGGCGGAGTACGGCCTGTAAGGGCGGCCATGGACAACAATCGCGAAAACGTCCTGCAGGATACCGCCCTCATCTTCGAGATCAAGGGGAACTCCTTGGACGACGGCCCGGGCATACGGACCGTTGTCTTCTTCAAGGGATGCCCGCTCCGGTGCGTCTGGTGCCACAACCCCGAAAGCATCAGGAAGGCTGTCGAGCTCTCCTTCGATGAGAAGGAATGCCTGGGATGCGACTCATGCATCGGAGTATGTCCTTGCGGGGCCCTCGACCGGGCTGCGCCGCATTTCATCGATACGGTCAGATGCACGCTGTGCCTGAAGTGCGTCGAGGCCTGTCCGAGCGCGGCATTGAGCCGGGTGGGCAGGTTTCTGACGGTCGATGACGTCCTGGAGGCTGTTCACAAGGACCTTCCGTTCTTCAAGACCTCGGGAGGAGGGGTGACCCTCTCGGGAGGGGAACCGACCCTCCACCTGGATTTCATCGAGATCCTCCTCAAAGAGTTGCGATGCATGGGCATCTCCACCTTGCTCGAGACCTGCGGGCTGTTCGACATGGACCGCTTCGCGGACAGGGTATTCCCATTCCTGGACATGATCTACTTCGATATCAAGCTCATGGATGAAGAGGAGCACGAAAAGTTCTGCGGGGTATCCAACCATAGGATCCTCGAGAATTTCGAGCGCCTGTGCGGCCTCAGCAGGACCGGCGGGGCGGAAATCCTGCCGAGGATCCCGCTCATTCCGGAGATTACCGCTACTTCCCGCAATCTCGAGGCAATCGCCTCGTACCTCAGGGGGCTCGGAGTCTCACGCGTGGAGGTCCTCCCCTACAACCCCCTCTGGATGCAGAAGCTCCGGAAGATCGGCGTAAGCAGCGACTGGGGCGGAAATGAGATCATGCGGACCTGGATGAAACCCTCTGCAGTCGAAGCGTGCAGAGACATCTTCAGGGATTTCGAGATGAGCTGACCCCGGCTCAGGATAGAAGACCTTCCACGTGCCGCTCCAGTTCATCAGCAGGCAATGCTCCGACAAGGCTCTTCACCACGGCGCCGTTCCTGAAGAAGAGGAGGCTCGGGATGGAACGTATGGAGTAGCGTGATGCCGTTGCCTGGTTTTCATCCACATTCACCTTCACGATCTTGATCCTTCCGGCATATTTGCCGGCCAGTCTTTCGAGGATTGGTGAAACCATTCTGCATGGACCGCACCACGATGCCCAGAAATCGACGAGGACCAGGCCGGGGTGTCCCAGCACCTCGCTCTGGAAACTCTTGTCGTTCACGGCAACGGGGAGGTCCTGCCCGGTAGGCACTGATATGGGCATGTGACATTTCCCGCACGCAGCCTTTTCATGAAGCCTGTTCTTGGGTACCCTGTTCTTCGCACCGCACCTTCTGCAGGGCACCACAACGCTTTCGCTGTTCATCCTTGCTCCCTCACTTTCCCCTCCTGGAGAACTTCACATGGGATGGGGTCTTCTCTTCCTTCAGCCATTACATAGGGCATCCCGCCCGATTTTCCAGGGGGTCAGTGCGAACGTGCTTTGACACAGGGGGAATTCCGGCAGGTCCCTCGTTCTTCGAACGATTCGAGGTCTTCCCATGAGGGTCTGAAATACATATTGACATACATTTCACGCATATGATACTCATTCGATTGATACATCTGTCAACACTAACATTTTGCAATTATGTGTATTTTTAGGGATTCCTGGCACAGTAGATACCGCAGTGTATCGAACCTTCCACGCTAAAGGAGAGCGACAGCAATGGGAGCCTTCAGAGAAATCACCATCGGCAACCTCCTGAGAGAAACGGTTTCCCGGTACCCTGACCATGACGCCCTGGTGTTCCCGGACGCACATCTCAGGCTGAGCTATCAGGAGCTGTTCCAGGTCTGCACGGACGTTGCAAAAGGGTTCATGGCCATCGGCGTGAAGAAGGGAGATCATGTCTCCGTCTGGACCACGAACATCCCGGAGTGGGTATACATCCAGTTCAGCCTCGGCATGATCGGCGCTGTTCTGGTCACGGTCAACACCAACTACAAGTCGAGCGAGATCGAGTACATCCTGAACCAGTCGGATTCCACCACCCTGGTACTCATCGAGCAGTACCGGGATACGAACTATTATAAAACCGTCCAGGAAGTCATCCCCGAGCTGGCGACCTCTGAGCCGGGAAAGCTGAACGCGGACAAGCTGCCGTACCTGCGGAACGTCATCTACATCGGGGACAGGAAGGAGACCCCGGGCATGTTCTCCTTCGAACAGGTCATTGCCCTGGGAAGGGCCATCCCTGATGAAGTACTGGCGGAAAGGGAGAAGACCGTCCACTTCCATGATGTGGTGAACATGCAGTACACCTCGGGCACTACAGGGTTCCCCAAGGGCGTCATGCTCACCCATTACAACATCGTGAACAATGCGCGCATGGTGGGCGATGTCATGGGCATGACGGACACGGACCGGCTGCTCATCCAGGTCCCCCTCTTCCACTGCTTCGGCTGTGTCATGAGCTCGCTCAACTGCCTCGTACACGGCTCCACCATGGTGCTCGTGGAGTACTTCGACCCGCTCAAGGCGTTGAAATACATCGAGCAGGAGCGGTGCACCGCGGTGAACGGCGTTCCCACCATGTACATTGCCATTCTCATGCACGAAGACTTCAACAAGTACTCCATGGAATCGCTCCGCACAGGCATCATGGCCGGCGCCCCCTGCCCGGTGGAGACCATGACCCAGGTGACGGAGAAGATGCATTGCCCCGAGGTCGTCATCGCCTTCGGCCAGACCGAGTCCTCGCCCGTGATGACCATGACCAGGAGGGACGACCCGGTGGAGCTGAGGGTGGCAACCGTGGGGAGGCTCCTGCCCGACATCGAGGGAAAGATCGTGGACCCGGCGACAGGAGAGGATCTCCCCCCCGATACCCAGGGAGAGATCGTCACCAGGAGCGAGTGCATCATGAAGGGCTACTACAAGATGCCCGATGAGACGGAGCACACCATCGACCAGGATGGCTGGCTCCACACAGGCGATCTCGGCACGGTCGACAAGAACGGGTATTTCAAGGTCACCGGGCGGATCAAGGAGATGATCATCCGCGGCGGCGAGAATATCTATCCCCGGGAGATAGAGGAGTTCCTCCACCGGCACCCCAAGGTGAGCGATGTCTACGTGGTGGGGATCCCGGACAAGAAATACGGCGAGCAGGTTCTGGCCGCCATCATCCTCAAGCCCGGACAGAGCAGCGATGCAGAAGAGTTCACCGGCTTCTGCCAGGGCAGGATAGCCCGGCACAAGATACCGAAATACTGGGAGTTCGTGGAATCGGTACCCATGACTGCCAGCGGCAAGGTGCAGAAGTTCAAGATGGTCCAGGAGTACCGCGAGAAGTACGGGAGCTGATAAGGCCTCCGGACACAGTCAACCCGGGGGTCGCTCGTTCTGGGAAGTTCGTGCGTGGGGCACAATGAGCGACCCCTTTCTTCACCGTGTTTTGCCGCATGTCTCGAGGCCTTCTTCCCGATGCATCCCGGTCAAGGCCTCCCCGGCGAACCTCCCGAACGCTTCATGCGCCTTGAACCCTCATGCGGGCATCCAGGGCAAGGATGCCTTTTCCGCCGGCCGGCAGCCTCACAGGGTTCACATCGAGCTCGCCGATGGCGGGAAAGCTGCTCATGAGATGCGACACCCTCACCACGCAATCGACAAAGGCATCGACATCGTACACGCCCTGCCCCCGGTATCCCTTGAGCATGGCCGTGGACCTGAGCTTTTCGAGCTTCATCCTCACCTCGTGCGGGGTCGTGGGGCACAGGGCGGCAGCGACGTCCCGGAAGATCTCGATGAACACGCCTCCCATCCCGAAGAACACCACCGGCCCGAACGAGGCATCGCACTTGGCGCCGATGAACATGTCGCAGCCTTCCGGCGCCATGGGCGCGATCCTGACCCCTTGGAACCGGGCACCCTTCCGGTGCGCCTGCAGATTCTCCCGGATCCGCTGATATGCCTGCTTCGCCCGGTCCGCATCCGTGATGCCGAGCTCGACGCCCCCCACATCGGATTTATGGAGTGCATCGGGGGAGACCACCTTCATGACCACCGGGAACCCCAGCTTGCGGGCACAGGCAACAGCCTGGTCCGCATCCTCGGCCACCAAGCTTTTCACCACCGGAACCCCGAAGGACCCCAGCAGCTCGAGGGTCTCTTCCCCAAGATCGCCTGACCTGCCCTTCATCCACGCCCGTGCCTCGGGCAGCCTGACCCCTTCCGGCATCTCGGTTCTGAAGGCGGGCTTCGCCCTGTTCTCGTGGAACTTCATCTGCATGGCCATGGCCCTGACCATCTCCTCGGTGCTGTTGAAAACCGGGAAGTTCACGGTCCTCTTCGTCTGCAGGATCATCCTCGACGGCCCCAGGAGGCAGACCGCCATGGGCTTTCCCGAGGAGAGTATCGTGCCCCATGTCTCCTTGGACATGTCGGTGAGGAACATGCGGTGAAAGACGTTCTCTCCGGCCGGCATCTGGGGCCGCTGCCCCACATAGAACACCCCATCCACATTGTCGCTGTGCATGACGGAAAAGATCACGTACGCGGAGAGCTTCGGGTCGTAGATGTCCCCCATGTCCAGGGGGTTGGAAAATTTGATGACACCTGCATTGGAGAACTTCTGCAGCCCCTCGTAGAAGTCCTGGCCGGGGTCTGCAAAAGAAAAGCCCTCTTCCACGCAGAGGTCCGTGGTGATGACGGAAAATCCCCCTGCCGGGCTCATCACCATGACGTTCCTGCCTTTCATGGGGGGCAGCTGGAATGCCTTCACCACGGCGAAGAAGTCGTGGTAGTTGTGAATCCTAATCACTCCGGCCCTCTCGAAGGCCGTGTCGATGATGGAGTCGTCATTGCTGAGCGCGGCGGTGTGGCTCATGGCAGCCTTGTTCCCCGCGCTCGTGGTGTTCGATTTGAGGACCACGATGGGCTTGGGGCTCTGCATGGCTACCTCGATGAACTTACTCCCCCGGTTGATGCTTTCCAGATAGAGGCAGATGACCTCCGTGTCCGGGTCGGAGATGAAATATTCGAGGAAGTCCACCTCGTCGAGGTCGAGCTTGTTTCCGATGCTCGCGAACTTCGCCATGCCGATGTTCTCGTCCACGAGGAAGTTGAACAGCATGAGGGCGACCCCGCCGCTCTGGGATATCACCGACATGCCCCCCTCGGGTGCCTTGTGGATGGGTACGAAGGGCAGGCACAGCCCATTGGCGGTGTTGGCCACCGTCACCCCGTTGGGGCCCACGAACCGCATCCCGTATTTTCTTGCATTCGAGAGGGTCTGTTCCGCCAGGGCCCTTCCCTCCTCGTTGAACTCGGAGAACCCGCCGCTCGAGATCGCCATCCATTTGATCCCGAACCTGCCGCACTGCTCCACGGCCTCAGGCACGAACCGGGCAGGGATCAGGCAGTATGCCAGGTCCGGCACCTCAGGGAGCTCCGAGAGGTCCCGGTACATCTTGATCCCATCGACATGCGTATCCTCCCCCCGGGGGTTGATGCCGAAGATCCTCCCCCGGTAGCCCCAGCGGAGCATGTTCTCCAGGCTCATCCGGGGAATGTTGTTGGGTTTCGATGAAAGCCCTATGATAGCGATCGATTCAGGATAAAACAGCTTTTCCATATGCATCCGGCCCCCTGCATGAGAACATCGAGAAGACACTCTTCATTCTTCTTCGCTGCCCTTTCTCTTGATGATGGACATTCAGCCTTTACGAGAAGCACTGCCAAGCACACGCGAATTTCAATGCCGAGATATGCAGTTTCACACCCCCCTGTATCGGCGAAGGAGGGGGTGCAGGGGCACATCCACCCCTGCACCCGGTCAGCGCTAAGAAGCGAAGCTCTCCTCCGGGATCTCCAGGATGGACATGTCTTCGTTCTTGATGGCCTTCACCGTGCCGTCGATCTCGGGCAGGACGTTCATGATGTAGTACTGCGCCCCCGAGATCTTGCCCAGGTAGAACGCGGCATCCTTGCTGGATTTCGCCAGGCCGGCCAGACCTGCCTTGTCGGAAGGGTCGATACCGCCTGCCTCGGCAAGGGCATCGAGCTTCTGCTTCGCCACCCCTGCCTGCCAGAAGAGGAACCACGCGGAGACCACCTTGCCCATGAGCATGAGGAAGGGGTATGCGTTGTTGACGGGCACGAGGAACTTCCCTTCCTTGCCGCACCGGGCAAAATACAGGGCCAGGTCGGCCATGGTGTTCACCCCGGCCTGGGCCGCATCGGCAAGGTCCTTTAACCCGTCGGTGTCCCGGTATTTGTTCACGATCGATCCCATGTACCCGAGCATGTTCATGAAGTACGTGCCCTTCTTCATGCCCAGCTTCCTGCCTATGAGGTCGAGGGCCTGGATGCCGTTCGCCCCCTCGTAGATTGATGCGATCTTCTCGTCGCGCAGGAACTGCTCCACGGGGTACTCGCTGCAGAAGCCATACCCGCCGTAGCACTGCATGGCGGTCTCCGTCACCCTGAACCCGATGTCGGAGCTGTAGGCCTTGACGATGGGCGTGAGGACCTCGGCATACCCGAGCCAAAGGTCTTTTTCTTCCTCGGTTTCCGCGATCTCGTGCATGTCGAAGCAGTACGCCGTGAAGTAGGTGATGGCCCGCATGCTGTCCACGTTGGACTTCATCCACAGGAGCATCCTCCTCACGTCCGGGTGCTCTATGATCGGGACCCTGGGTGCCTCGGGGTTCTTCATGTCCATGAGCGACGAGCCCTGGAGCCGCTGCTTGGTGTACTGGAGGGCGTGGAGGTAGGCGATGGACCCGCTGCAGAGGCCCTGCATGCCCACGGCGAGCCTGGCCTCGTTCATCATCTGGAACATGATCTTCATGCCCTGGCGCTCCTCGCCCAGCAGCTCTGCGTAGCAGTCGTTGTTGTCGCCGAAGTTGATCAGGCAGGTGGCGCTGCCGTGGATGCCCATCTTCTCCTCTATCTTGCCGATCTCGTAGTCGTTCCGCCTGCCGAGAGAGCCGTCCCCGTTGATCAGGTACTTGGGCACGATGAAAATGGAGATGCCCTTGGTGCCGGCCGGGTCGCCCTCGATGCGGGCGAGCACCGGGTGGATGACGTTCTCGGTGAGGTCCTGGTCGCCTGCGGTGATGAAGATCTTCGTGCCCTGGAGCTTGAAGGTGCCGTCGGCCTGCCGGATCGCCTTTGTGGTCAGGTTCCCCACGTCGGTGCCGGCTCCCGGCTCGGTGAGCGCCATGGTCCCGCCCCAGAGGCCTTGGACCATCTTTTCCATGTACTTCTTCTTCTGCTCCTCGGTCCCGTAGGTCAGGATGAGGTGGGCCGCACCCTCGGTGGCAAAGGGGTACGCGATGAAGGCGAAGTTGTGGTAGAACCACTCGACGGCAGCGTACTTCACGCTCTCCGGGATCCCCTGACCTCCGTCCTCCGGGGGGAACGACATGCCTATCCACCCGCCTTCGCAGAACAGCTTGTATGCGCGGTGGAAGCACTTGGGCACGTAGACCTGGCCGTCCACGAGCCTGCACCCATCCTTGTCGCTCTGGGCCAGGGTGGGGAGGATCTCCTCCTCCGCGATCTTCTGTGCCTCCGTGAGGATCATGTTGAAGGTCTCCTTGGAGAAATCCGTGAACTTCGGATACCCGCAGAGCTTTTCCACCTCGAACATCTCATAGAGAACAAACTGCTGGTCCCTCTCATCCAAAATCATGCTCGACATATGCGTCCCCCTCTCGGTAATGTATGATACACCGCAAC